>JAISNU010000039.1 GCA_031276075.1 Campylobacteraceae bacterium | reverse complement strand
TGTATCATGTAAAGACAAATATAGCAGATAGCAGCCATGATAGCCGTGAAAAATATAAATATATACTTTCGGATTTTGCCATTTGAGTAAAGGCGTTATAAACATTTTGCTTATAATTTTTTTTATATAGTGTAAGACTTAACGATATTGCCACTTTCAAGATATATAGAAATATTTAAGGCGAGAGCGCACTCTTTTACATATTCAAAGAGAAAATATCCCAAATTATAAACCCTGTTAAAAACTCTCTATATTATTACGAGAATAAATTACCTCAAGAGCGGTATATCTCTTACCGCTCTTTTTTTGCAGCATTACCTTGATTTACGAATCGCGGTTACTTCAATCTCCACAAGCCATACAGGATTTGCAAGTCCTGCGACTTGAACAACTGACCTTGTTGGAAGATTCGGCTGTTCTTTTGTGCCGAAAAATTTACGGTATCCTTTCATGAAACCGTCAAAATCCATCTTTCCTGATAGCTTTGGGTCGCCTACCAAAAAGACTTGCATCTTAATCACATCGCCCATCTCCAAACCAAGACTTTTTAGAGTCTCTTCGATACCTGCAAGCGAACTTGTAGTCTGCTGTTCCGTGTTGCCGTATGCTTCAGCCGAACCTTTTGTGGCATTTGGATTGACAACGGAAGGAACTACGCCGCTTAAATTAACCAAAGTTACATCAGACGGTATCTCTATTGCAGAAGCAATCGGAAAATTAGAACCCGGCGTCTTGTATCTAATCACATCGGCAGCATTAGAAACGCTCAATAAGGCTGCCAAACAAACAAAAGTTAAAATACCTCTCATATTTTACTCCTTAAATTATTTTGGTATATCCGCCGCACTCGCAGTACCTTTGAATTTGTTGCCGAAATTTGTGCGGATATAATTTACAACTTCAATAACCTGCTCGTCTGTCAGATAACCTCTAAACGACGGCATACCTCTTAATCCGTTAACAACAGCCTCTACTGTAGTTTTAGTCGACATAAGCCTGACATTACCGCCAAGAGCAGGGTAAAATCCAGCCCCTTGAGCGCCCTTACCGTCAGCCATGTGACATGCTTGGCAGCTTGCTTTATACAACTCTTCTCCGCTTACAGCATCAAACTTATATGAACCAATAGTTGTAGAAAGCTGCGGATCGCCGTCTGCAAAAAGCGATGTTGCAAGCAGGCTTCCCAATAACATTGCCGCTTTAAAGCAGTTTATTGTTTTCATTTTAACTCCTTTATTATTTAAGCTTTTTTAGCAACAATCGTTGCATGCAAACGCTTGATTGCGTCTTGAGCGGATAATACCGCGCCCTCCAACCATGCCGGAATATATGATGCGTGCTCGCCCGCCAATACAATACGACCGTCAATTTCGCAAAGGTTTTTATAGTATTTCTCTCTCGAATCATCACTCCATATACCATGGCAGCCGTTTGTCCATGGGACGCGATGCCAACCTACGGCAACGCCCGTATCAAACTCTTTGGTATATTGAGGGTGGATTAATGCGCCGTATTTGAGCGCAGCATCTATACGACCTTTAGGACTCATGGAAGTAAACTCGTATGCATTGCGTCCCCATATATACGCGCCGAGTAATACGCCCTTGCCTGCTTTGCCGTATTCCGTATTTGGATAGCCTATCGTGGATATCGGCGTATTTGTATATGTGATACCGCCGTAAATATCATCGTCTTCCTCCCAAAACTTGCGTTTAAACTGAAGTCCTACTTTAACCGAAGCTTCATACGGCACAGCATCTATAGCCTCTTTTGTCGTTTTACTTACTGTAACAGGCATTTGGCTGAGAATGGACAAAGGAATAGTACATACACAATAATCCGCTTTTTCCGTCAAAGTAGTAGATGGTTTAGCGCTGTCCTCATAGCTTACCGTAACGCCTTTTTCATCCTGATGTATCGCCGTAACGCGCGCATTGTATTTGATAAGGCTTCCAACCTGTTTTTCAAAAGCTTTCGCTATCTGGTCCATTCCGCCTACGGGTTGGAATATAGTGCTTTGAAATTCGTGGAATTGACCTGTGATGATTCTTGCCCAAAGTCTGGATTTAACTAACTCTTTGCCTTCCAATATATCTTTTGAAGGCGTAGCAAGAGGCATCAAACCGCCGCCCGGCCATATATCAAAACCGCGTCTTTCCGCGCTCTCCAAATTTGCAGCATATTTACCGTCATGATCTAACGCGCCCCATCTTATAAGAGCATTTGACAACGCCTCTTTATCCTCTTTGCTTAATGTCTTATCCAACGCGCCTTGATTTACCGATTTATTTAACAGTTCGGCAATATATCCCTGAAAGTCAGCTTGTATTTTACGGTATCGCTGCGGTTTGCCGCCGTATGCTTCGGTAGAGTGCACAAACGCATTGTAATTGACTTGTACAAACGGCTCTAATTGAACGCCGAATCGTTTACAATAACTCAATATCGCGAAGTGATTATACGGAATACGCCACGGACCGGGATTGATATAAAGACCTTTATCAAATTCGCACTTTTGAGTAGCTCCTCCAAGTTCCGTAAATGTATCTCCGCCGCGAAGCGTCCAGCACCTGCCGCCTGCTTTATGGCGATACTCAAGAATTTTAACCGCATAACCTGCCTTGCGTAACTCATAAGCCGCCGTCATACCCGCAATTCCCGCACCCAAAACCAATACGCTGGCTCCTTTTGGCGCCCCTTGAAGCTGTTCAAACTCTTCACCTTCTTTAAAAGACGATTCGGCAGCAATGCCAAGCGAAGCCATCGCATGATACATAGCGGCTACACCTGCGGTTTTACCGATAATATTCAGCACTTGCCGTCTTGTTAGACCCGAACTGCTATCCATTTGTTCCTCCTGTGGAATTATTTTACAGACCAACTGCCATGATGGGCAATCTTGTTGTGAAAAGAATTATAGTCCAAATCTTTTTATTCTGCTGTTTATTTTTTAATCATTATTAAGATTATTTTTTATGCTCTATTATGGTTATAATGTCAGCGAAATTTATTTAAAGGATTAAAAAATGAAAATAGCAAAATGTAGTTTGGCTGCGCTTACCCTAACAGGTATGCTGTCTCATATCAATGCTGCGGCTCTTGAAGAGTCGTTAAAAGATATTGATTTGAGTATTTTTGAACGGATTAAAATAGACGGTTTCGCAAGAATGAAAGTGAATGTCAAAGATAAAGACAATTCCAACAACACTCTTGAAGATATTAGATTATCGGCGCAGTTAAATGTTTTATACGCGGCTTCCGATACTATCGCTTTCGGCACAACTCTTGCGGCGGATAGAAACGAAAGTCCAGAAGATGCGCCGAGCCATCCGATAGCAGGTTATGACAGCGCTTACAATAAAGGTCTTTATGTAGATAGATTTTATTTACGATACACAGCCAACGACTTTACGGTTACCGGCGGTAAACAGGATGTATATTCTCCATGGACGGAGACGGGATTTAACTCGTCAAGAGGTAACGGTATAACGGCGCTTTATAACGGCGTTGAAGATTGGACTTTCGCGGCGGCGGCATTTACTCAAACAAACGGATTTGACGATACAAATCTGGGAACAGACATCGGCAGTCATCACAATTTATACGCCGCAGGCGCGGTGGGCGCACTTAAAGATGTCGGTTTGGGATTGCAGTTGTGGGCAGGCGCTTATGAAAAAGTAATCGACACTGCTGTGTTCGCAGATATACAATACTCAATAGAAGGTTTCAAAGTAAGAGGTCAGCTAAATTACTCAAAACTTGATAAAGATTTTGCCGATAACAAAAGTTACACGGACGACGACGGCATATTTTTCGGCGTAGAGGCAGGCTACAAAAACGACCTCTTTTCCGTCGGCGCAAGTTATACAAAAAATGACAAAGAACAGCCTGTTTACGGCTTGGACGGCGACAATATCGGCTTTATCAAAATAGGCAGCGATTTATATTATTATATGATAAATATAAGAGATGTTCAGACATATTATGTCAAAGGCGGTTTATACTTTGACAAATTAAGCTTTAGAGCAGGCTACGGCATTCTTGATAGCGGCAAAAAAGGTTATGACGGAAAGATAAGCGAAGCGCATGCGGGCGTGCATTACCAATATCTTAAAGATTTTGGCATTGATTTGACTTTGGCGTCGCTTGACGGAGGTAAGACAGATATATCCGACTCCATATCCGGAACATTGGAACTTTTGTATAGATTCTAAAGCGATACAGAGGGGATTTATCAAAGTAAAAAAGTTTTATTTATAGTTTTTTTGATATAATGCCTCTCTTTAAAATTTGAAAAAGGAGATTTATACAATGGCTCTCTATGATAGAGATTATGCAAATGAAAGTTTGCAAACAAGCGAAGCAGGCGCCAAAACAGCTCTTTCGTCGTTTATCAAAAAGACTTATCAGCTTTTTGCGGCTTCATTGTTGGCAGGAAGCGTTGGGGCATATGTCGGTTTGGGTGCGGCATACATATTTACAACTAATTGGTTTTATATCGGCGGCATAATTGTCTGGTTTGCACTATCCTTCGGACTTTATGCGGCTAAAAAAGTTAACGGTTTAAATTATGTACTGTTATTTGCTTTCACATTTTTAGGCGGTTTTTTACTAACGCCGTTTTTGGGCGGATTTCTACAGACACCCGCAGGCGCTGCAATAGTAATCAACGCATTTGTTTTAACAACGGTAGCATTTGGGGCTTTAAGCATTTTTGCCATGAATACAAAAAAGAGCTTTAGCGCATGGGGTAAATTTTTATTTATAGCATTGATAGTTTTGGTAGCAGCCATTATCATCAATATATTCATCCCAAGCCCGATTTTATATACTGTTATCTCAGCGGCAGGCGCTATATTATTTAGTATTTATATTATTTACGATACGCAAAATATCATCAAAGGCGCTTATGAAACTCCAATAGAAGGAGCTATAGCTCTTTATCTTGATTTTCTTAATCTTTTCATTTTTATATTAAGACTTCTTGGAATTTTCGGCAGCGATGAATAAGCCTTTGGAGGAGTTGGAAGCTCCTCTTTTGCGGCTTCTTGACGCTAACATGAACCGCCTTAGAGAAGGTATCCGTGTAGTTGAAGATATAAGGCGGTACTGCTTTGATGATGAAATTACCGCAAAAACACTCAAAGAGCTTCGACACAAAGCAAGGCTTGAGCCATATTTTACTCTTTTAAAGATGCGCGATATAGAAAATGATGTACTGAAAACCACTACAAAAAGCGAGTCTTCAAGAACAAATCTAACCGCTATTCAAACCGCAAATATAAAAAGAGCGCAAGAGAGCGCAAGAGTACTTGAAGAGGCGCTGAAACTCTGCAACGCCGAAGAGGCGCAAAATTTTAAAGAGATACGATATGCCCTCTATGCGATAGAAAAAAATATAGCCAAATAGCAAATTTATTTGTTTGATACCGTAATCTGCGGATACGGTATCGTAATTTTTTCTTCGTCAAAGCGCAATTTTACTGCTTCGTTTATAGCAAAATAGACATTCCAATAATCGTCATTTTTTACCCACACTCTAAACGCAAAATCCACACTGCTGTTATTTAACGCCAAAACAGCTATAAGTGGAGATGGATTTTTCAATACTTTTGGAGTTGATAAAGCTATCTCTTCCAAAATTTTCTTTGCTTTTCTCAAATCATCTTCATAACTGATGCCAAATATCAAATCAACCCTGCGTATGGATTTCGCCGAATAATTGATGATACTGTCAGCCACGATTTTTGAGTTTGGTATAATTATCTGTTTGTGATCTGTCGTATTTAAAATAGTGCTGAATATATTGATAGATTCAACATGTCCCAAAACTCCCGCAGTTTCTATCAAGTCTTTCACTTTAAACGGCTTGAAAAAAACTATTAAAAGTCCCGCTCCTATGCTTGAAAATGAATCTTTTAAAGCCATGCCGATAGCAAGACCCATTGCGCCTAAAAGCGCGATAAATGATGTAGTTTCTACGCCCAGCGTTCCAAGCGCCGCCAAAACAACAAGCAGCAGTAAAATGATATAAACCGCACTGTTCAAAAATGACGCGGTCGTCTCGTCAAGCGAAGTTTTGCCTATCACTTTGATAAACAGTTTAGAAAGCCATAACGCAATTTTTTTGCCGACAAAAAATATCAGTAAAGCGCCAGCAATACGAATGCCGTAAGTACCTAAAAGAGAGATTGCCGTCTCTTGCGTAAAAAAATCCGCCATGAAAACTACTTGATAAAAAAGGCTTCGACTCTTCTGTTTTCAGCTCTGCCTTCAGCATTATTGTTGCTTGCTGCGGGCTTTTCTGAGCCAAACCACTCTACAAATATGCGGCTCTCATCAACGCCCATGCGGACAAGTTCCTGTGCCACTTTTTTAACTCTTTGCTCAGAGAGAATCAGATTTTTCTTTTTGCTTCCCGATGAATCCGTATGTCCTTCAAGCACAACTCTGTAATCCGTCTCATTTATCAATATTTTGGCTACAGACTCTATCTGCGGCTGAAAGCTATCAGGGATATCCGCTCCGCCTACTGAAAAATTGATTTTAAGCGTAATGGATTTGATGCACCCCACAGAATCAACTTTAAATTCTACAGGGGTATTTGGACATAAATCCTGATCGTCTGAAATACCGTCATTGTCGCTGTCTGCAATAGTCTCAGCCATGAAATGCTTATTTTCGGATTTATCTGCGGCTTGCTCAATTACATCTTCATGCGCCTCTTCGGCAGCCGCCTGCTCTTCAATTATACTTTCGCTCTTTGCTGTTTCGGCGGCGCTTTGCTGTTCATCGCCCGTCTCTTCAAGCTCTTCTATCTTTTTTTCATTAATTTCAATAAGAATTTCCTCATCTTTTATATTCTCAGATTTCAAGTACGGCGCAAAAATATCCGTTTTTGGTTTGGATTTTTCTCCCAAAGCATACGAAATACCGAAAGTTGCCAATAAATTATTGTCGCCGTCTTCGCTGTGCAGTTTTATGGCATGACGAAATTCCGTCCTTAAATAAAAGTCATCTGTCATTGCATACCTGAAACCAACGCCATACTTGCCGTACGGACTATCGTTGTTGCCATATCTTGCTTTTTTCTGAATGTTTTCATATCCTGCTCCGACAAGCGCATAAAAATATGCGCTTTTGCTAATTTCAAACTCTTTAATAGCATGTACAAAATAGCGTGTAATTATTGCCTGTCTTTTGCTTTTGCCATGTCCTAAATCCTCATAATCAGCTTTTGCAATTTCAACGCCGCTCTCTACTTTATTGATAAATTCATCGTCAAAATATTGCCCAACTCTTAACCCCACGCTCAAATAGTTTTCCAATTGAGTATCTTTCTCGGGAAAAACTCCGCTGATTGTCGGGGTAACCTCGTATCTGCCCTCCGCAGCCATTACTATGAATACTAAACCAAAAATGATGAAAAATATTCTTTTCATATATATTTCCTTAAAATATATCGCAAATAAGTATTTTATCTAATTTATTTTAAGATAAGATTATTTTTTGTCCCATTCAAAAATATTATGAGTAATTCCTATGATAGACGGGCGAATCGGCGAGACACTCTTTTTAACAGCAGTAAGCGTCTTTGGAATATATAAAAAAAGATAAGGATTATCATCTTTTATGAGTTTGAAAATACGCCGATAAATAGCATTAAACTCATCATCATTAATCGTCCTTTCGGCTTTTTTGATAAGTGCGTCTACCTCTTCGTTTTTATAGCCCACAAAATTGAAGCCGCCAATTTTAGAAGATTCGCTATGCCAAATAGAGTAAGCGTCAGGTTTAAGACCCATCTGCCATCCCATAACGATAGCTTCAAATCTACGAGGCTGTATGATTGTATTTAAAAACGCCTGCCACTCCATCACGCGCACGCTTACATGCACGCCTGCGTCTTTTAGCTGACGCTGTAAGATTTGCGCTATATAGATTCTGGGTCCTGTATTTGTTATAAGCTCAAATTTAAGCGGATTTTTCTCGCTGTATCCCGCTTGCAAAAGCAGCTCTTTTGCCGTTTTTATGTCTCGTTTCGGAGCTTTCACATCGGGATTAAAAGATTGCGTATGCGGCATAAACGGTCCGGTGCAAACTACGCCGTCGCCAAACAGAAGTAAATCTACCAATTCCTGTCTGTCTATTGCAAGCGATAAAGCTTCGCGTACGCGCGCATCTTTGAATTTCGGCAAATCCAGATTGAGCCCCACATAAGAATATGAGTGCGACATCGTTTCATATACATTAAAGCGTTCATAAAATTTCTCATCAAGCTGCCTTTTGACTTGCAGCGGCGTTAAAGCGCCTATATCCAGCTCGCCTGATTTTAACATCAAAAATTCAGTCGCACTGTCAGGAACAAAATGGTAAACTATCCTCTCAAGTTTAGGGGAACCCAAAAAGTAGTTTTTATTTGCATTCAATATAAAATTATTTGAGATAGAAAACTCTTTTAAAGTAAAAGCTCCCGTACCTATCGGCTTTTGATTAAACGAAGTTGTCATAATGGAATTTTCATTTTTTAAAATATGATATGGAAGTATGCCTATCGTCCAAGTTTCAAGTGCGGCAAAATACGGGTATTTATAAGTAATTTTGACGCTCAAATTATCTATTGCCTCCACCTTTTCTATATGCCTGAAACTCTCAGCATAAGGCGTAAACACTGTCGGCGAAATTATCGTCTCATAAGTAAAAATCACATCTTGCGCGCTAAAACTCTCTCCATCGCTCCAAAAAACATCGTCTCTAAGCGTAAAAAGGAGCGTTTTATCGTCCAAAAAGCGATAAGATTTCGCAAGTTCAAGTTTTATAGAAGCGTTCTCGTCGTATGTAATAAGCGAATTAAAAATATACTGCGAAATTTCACCGCTTACCGTATCTGTAGAGAGTATAGGATTGATGCGGCTTGGATTGGCGCTCATGCCAATATGAAGCGAAGCGCAAAAAGACAACTGTACCAAAATAAATAAAGTGATTAAAGTTTTCATAAAAGACATTATAGCAGAAGTTGCAACGCACTTTAAAGGATGTGAGGAAGCGTTGCAACTCCCTATAATGCTACAAAAAGGAGGTTTGTCATTTAGACATGGGGATTATAGCATAGCCAAGTTAAATTGTCAATTAATAAGCAAAAAATGTGGAAATTTTTTCAAAAAATTATGCGCGGTTTGCCGATAAAACTCATAAACAATCTGCAATGGCAAAAATTAACGCAGCAAAAAGCTTTATTTTAGCGACAATGAATTACAGCATAAAAATTTTATAAAGAGTCCAAAAATCATAACATTCAATAATAAATCGTAATAATAAGATTGCAGGAGAGTCGGACGAATCCGACTCTTGAAAATATTTTGATTAGCGTTTTGAAAATTGAGGAGAACGGCGCGCTTTGTGTCTGCCGAATTTCTTTCTCTCTACTACTCTTGAATCTCTTGTTAAAAGCCCTTTTGGTTTTAAAATGGCTCTAAAATCAGCATCCATATTCGCAAGCGCTTTAGCTATGCCATGTCGTAAAGCATCAGCCTGCGCAGAGTATCCGCCGCCTGTGATAATCGCATTTACTTCTATCAAAGACTCTTGTTTTGTAAGCAAAAGCGGCTGTACGACTTTAAGTTTGATAGCCTCATGTCCGCCAAGCCAAGTATTCAAATCGATACCGTTTACGATAATTCCGCCTTTGCCGGTTTTTATTCTAACTTTAGCGACCGCTGATTTTCTTTTACCTGTTGCGTAAACTGTTGCCATAATTATTTTCCTTCCGTTTTGCTAAATTGCGCCGTATGAGGATGCTCGCCAAGTGCGTAAACTTTAAGTTTTTTGAGCATGGCTTTGCCTAAAACCGTTTTCGGAAGCATACCGCGTACTGCAATTTTATATAGTTTTACAGGATTTTTTTCAAGCAGTTCGCCAAGCTTTTCACTTTTTGTACTCCCGAAATATCCGCTGTGCCTATGGTATAGTTTGGTATCAACTTTTTTGCCGCTGAAATCCGTCAGCGAAGCATTTATAATCACAACAAAATCGCCGCAATCCACATTCGGTGTAAATGACGGTTTGTGCTTACCGCGAAGCAGTGTCGCAACTTCGGTTAAAACGCGTCCGAATCGTTGTCCTTTTGCATCTATCAAGACCCAATTTCTAACAACCTCGTTTGGTTTTACAATCTTAGTAACGCTCATTGTATTGCCTTTTTAAGTTTTAAAGAGAGGATTGTAGTTAAATAATTCTTATATTTCGCTGAATTTCAAATTATTCTAAGTTTATAATCTCAATCTCTTGCTCATGCAGATAGTAAAGGTAGGATTTTACCCTCTTTTTACTTATGGATTCCATAGCTTTTTTATATTCCAAAACCTGCTTTATATGCGACTCTTTGGCGTATGAAGAGGATTTATAATCTATAATAATAACCTCATCGGTTCTTTCTATCAAAATATCTATCTGGCGGCGCTCCCCTTCAAATATATACGGCTGTTCCTTATAAACTTTGCCGCTTTTCAAAAAGCCTTGAAACTCTTCGTTGGCAATAAGGCGCAAAATTCTGTGCTTTATTGAAATAAACGCATCTTTATCAAGTATTTTTCCGTAACGATTTTGGGCGCATATGAGTGAATTTTCAAGCTCATTTTCATTAAAACTGTTCATCATTTCAAGCGTAAAGTGCAGCGCTAAACCAAAACAGATATTTTCTAAATTTGCTTCAACAGGCTCTTTTTTAGCTTTTATATTCTGCTTTCCAAAGCTTTTGCCAATATACGGCACGCTTAAAGCTATACTCTTCTTCTCTTTGCTTTTTACCTCTATCCTGCCTCTTGCCATATCTTGCAAAGACAGCCTCTCAAACGAACTTTTTTCGCTTTTTTGAACAATCATGAGCGCATTTTTAGCGCGCGTAAAAGCAACATAAAAGCAATTCAGCTCATCTTCGCTCTCCAATGCCTCATCTTTTTCTTTCGCGCTTTTATAAAACTCATCTGTTAATTCGCGCTTGCCTGCTCTTAAAAAAAGCCGCTTCAACTCTATGCCATCATAATCAAACAGCAGCTGATTTCTTCCGTTATTCTCTTTTTGCAGCCTGTCGGCAACAATAACAAATGAAAATTCCAATCCTTTTGATTTATGCACGGTAAGCACGCGGATACCCTCGCCGCCCTCATATGAGCGTTCTCTTATATCCTCGCATGTAAACAGTAAACTCTCAATATCGCCGTACTTTGGCACGATTCCTAAAAAACCGATAACATCCGCGCTGTTTTGTATTTTAAATTCATCAATACATTTTTTCACAAGTTCCAAAGGCGCAGCGTTAATATCAAAATCCTTTATATCGGGCAGCGTGTTAATATTTTTACCTAAAAACGCCAAAAAATTGCGCCCATATAACTCGTCTTTAAAGTAGAGATATTTTAAAAATTCCAAAATCGCCGCCACATTCGCACTTTCAATCAAAAGCTTATGGCTCTCGGTATAAACCGATATATTCGGAAACGCATCAACAATAGCCTCTTTAATCTCCGCAGCATCTTTATTTGTATCGCATAAAACCGCTATATCGCTTGGCGCGGCGCCGTTTTGCAAAAGCTTTTTTACGCATTCAATAATGCCCTCTTTTATGTCTTCACAGCTTTTAACTTTCACAAAACCGCCGCTGCTTGCCTCATGGGCAATTTGCGGTTCGTAATTTACAATTTTATCTTTAAAAACTTCATTCACAAATTCTACAATCAATTTTTGGCTGCGGTAATTGTACTTCAAAAAGCCCACATTTACATCAAAAAGGTTAATAATATGAGAGAAAAGCTCCTTTGTACCGCCTCTGAAACGATAAATAGCCTGCTTCATATCCCCCACATAAAAGAAACTTTTGAACTCCTTTGTACCTACGCCTGCGGTTATCTCTTTAATGATTGGCTCTAAGATTTTATACTGTACAATATTTGTGTCCTGAAACTCGTCTATTAAAAGATGTTCTATTTTAGCATCCAATCTAAAATATAAAAAATCGCTGTCTATATGACGGCATAGCAGCTCATATACAGCGTTGGTTATATCCGAAAACGAGAGTTCTTTGCTTTTTGCGCTAATATTTTTGAGTGTATTTTTATATATCTTAAAAAGATAAAACAGTTCGCCCAAAAAATATCTCTCTTTGGCTTCATGCAGCTCCTTCACCGCATTTTTGAGTTTAAAAAATAGCTCGTCCAGCTTCGGCGTATAAATCTTTTTAAACCAGCTATGCTCTAAAAGCGTCTCTCTTCCCAAAAATTCGCTTTTAATAAATTCTTCTATCTTTTTATCAAACAGTTCCACAGCTCTGTTTGCCGCGCCTGCTTCTATTAAAAAATTTCTCATCTCTTTTATGGCTTCTACTAACGGTAAAGGGTTCGGCGGAGTAGTTCTATTAAATTTTAACTCGTCAATTTCACTGTTTTTTTCATACATATAAGATAAAACATCAAAAAAATAATTGATATTTTTTTGAGATCTGAATGCAAACAATAACAGTTGGCTATAAGCGTTAGCGGCTTTTGCCGCCTTTATGAAAGAGTCTTTAAATTTATCCTGATTGTGAAAATCTTTAGATGTAAAATCAGGCATCAATCCCGCATGCAAGGAAAATTTACGCAAAATATGCCCAAAAAAAGCATCTATCGTAGAGATTTTGATATTTGCCTGTAAAAACAGCGGTAAAATCCTGTTTTTGCGCGCCAAAATCTCATCTTTTTCTATCTGCAAAAGTTTGCAAAGCTCGCAAAGCTCGCTCTCTTTATTTTCAAGCTCTTGGAGCGTTTGATATACTCTATGCTGCATTTCATTGGCGGCTTTTTTCGTAAATGTTAAAGCGATGATATTAGCAGGATTTGCCCCCATCAATAAAAGAGCGATATACCGCACCGAAAGAGCAAATGTCTTACCGCTTCCTGCGCTCGCATTTAACGCCAAAGTATCTAAAAATCTCATGCCCATACCCCGCAGAGCATTTTATACGGACAAAAAAAGCACTGTTTTTTATCTTCGCAAGGATAGAACACAAACTTTTTTTTCTCTTTTAATTTCAACAAATGTTCAATAAGGCGTACTTTTTTCTCGTTAAAAAAGCCGTCTTCAACAAATTTTACTTCGTTCAAATCATAAAATGCCGCATTAATTTCGCCCAAATCTTTGCATAAAAGCGCGTAAAATTCTAACTGAAAATCGCTCGCGTCAAGCGCTTTTTCTATCCGCTTTTGCGTATTTATCCTGCCTGTTTTATAATCCAAAAGCAGATACTTGCCCTCAAATATATCTATCCTGTCTATTTTACCTGCAAGCCGTATGCCTTCAAAATCCCTCTCAAACCACTCTTCAAGTTTAAATACTCTCCACCCTTCTTCATATCTTTGCAGCTCTTTGGCAAAAACGCTCTCTAATTTTTTCAGCCAAATATCCGTTTCCAATTCCCAAATTGCGCTTTTGCTGTAATTATCTTTTGTCTGCTTTGCAATTTCACGCGCTTTTGCTATCATCTGTTCAAGCGAAATCAGCGGCGCGGCAAAAACGCCGTGCAAAATATCATGTACAAAGCTTCCCGTATCTCTTGCGTCATATTTCAACCGTTTCGGCTCTTCATATCGTTTGATATATTTGAAAAAATATCTTAAAGAGCATTCAAGATATGTTCTTAAACGGCTGTTTGATAAAGGCTGTTCAAAAAAATTATACTCTGCATGATAAGTATGGTTTTGCGCTCTTTTTTTTGCTTGTCTATTTTGGATAATAATATCAGCATATGACTTTTCATCATAATCCAATCTTTCAACATTCAAAAGCATTTTTAAAAATCTTGAAGGAAGTTTATCTTCATTTTCCACTGCGCTAATTGCAACAATAGAAGCGCTGTTTATAAGCCTGTTGTAAAAAAACCTCTGTAAATTCTCTCTGTCTTCTATACTTGGCAAAGCTGATTTTGCCCTTACAGACGACGAAATAAACAAATCTTTATTACTGCGTTTAGGTACAATATCATCATTAAAATGAACGATTATTACGCCATCATACTTTGCTCCGCGGCTTTCTAAAATACCCATAACAGTTACTTTTCCGCCTTTATTGTCATCTAAGGCTCTATTTTGCACCCTCTTTAAAAAAAGCTGCAAAATATCAGAAAACGAAAGATTTTCCACACTCTCCAAAAACTTTCCAAATAAAAACAGCTCCTCCAATATTATATCCGTCTGCTCTTTTGGATCGTCATCTTTGATAAACGCTTTGAGTTGTGATTCTGCCTCTGCCGCCGTTATCTTTTTTGACAAATCGGCATCATATAAATTTTCATTGATTTTAAGCCGTTCAATCCGTTTTTGATGTTCTATCTCGCCATCTTCCGCATATTTTTTCAAAACTGCCTGCACTCTTTTAAAAAAGAGGCTCTCACGCATACTAAAACCCATAGCGAAGTTCAAGTTGCCAAATCTATCAAACTCTTTCAAAGTGGCGGCGAAGTTTTCATCGGGCAGTACAACAGCTATATTTTCAGGCTTTATGCCCATGTTTGCCATCATCTCTATCTTTTCAAAAACAAACGCGCATTCAAGAACGGCGGACGAGAAAGATTGATAAAAAATTTTCGGCGTTTTGGCATAAAGTTTTGTCTCTTTTATTAACTCGGCTTTGTTTAGACAGCACTCTGCCAAAGTATTCAAGGAGGTCGTTATTCCCTCTTTTTCAAGCCATTTTTTCACTTTTTGATTGTACGCAGTTATCGGAGTTATGATATAAACATCACAAAATTTTTCGGCTTCTTTTAAAAGTCTCAACTCAAACGCGCTCAAATATCCTTCAAGATGGATTCTAATCCCGCCCAAAGATGAGAGATAGGAGCTATTGATACAAGCTGATTTTGGCAAAGTGATAGCGTCGTACAGAGAATTTTTTTGCAAAAGAGCGCAATATTTCTCCAAAAGTTCTTTCAAAATGGCTATATGCTCGCCAAACTCTGCATAAGTATCGTTTAAATCAAGCTCTTCCAACTCTTTCTCTTCATTTGCCAACTCTTCAAAAAATCTGAATATATACTCCGAATTTTGTAAAAACGCCATAAATTCATGCGGGATTTTTAGTTTTTTGAAATTTTCAAATAAGGCGGCTTCGCGCATTAAAAGCGCTCTTGTATCCTCGTCGGCTTGCGCGAAGTTCGGCACAATCCATGCTTTTGATTCAAATTCGGCTATGGTAATCGCTTTTGGCAGGAGTTGATTGGTTTTTGAAAACGATTCGTAAAACTCTCTAACCTGCCTTGCCGTAGAAAAAATCTCTGTCATTATCTCGCTTTGTCTTTTTTGATAGAGATTATTTTAGCTGTTTAGCTTTGTTTTGAGCTTAAATAAATCTTGCGCATGTAACTATTTTTCTTTTGGGCGTTTAAGGCAAACAATAAGGAGTTTAATGCTTAATACAATAAACAAAATAACTCCCGTTATCGGAAGAATCAAAATAAAAATAATTGCCAATATTTGCTGTGAAACAGGATAAACTGTTTTGCCGCTGTACTTATAACTGTCTTAAATCAATATGGCAAGCAACTTGATACTTATCGTTCGATTAAAACATGGGTTTATTTATTATTAATGATATTTTTTTGGATTGTAAGGTATGAATTGCCGCAATGACAGAGAGAAATTCATTACATGAAAATTCTTTATAAAGTAACAATTCCATCATTATGAAAGGCATTAGCGGCGAAGCAATCTATAAAACTAACATCTTTGTCATTACAAAAGATAAATGACGCCTTTTCCGTCATTGCGAGAAGTGCGAAGCACAACGAAGCAATGACAAAAGAAAGCGGCAATACCAGAGGAATTGTTACATGAATGTTTGTTTTTCGTCATTGCGAACTGACAAAGTCAGCGCGGCAATCCAGAATTTACAATGATCTAAAAAATATTATTGATGATAAATGGGAGCGTTTTTTCATTCGTATGTTTAGATTATTTTAAGTCATTTTTTGGATTGCTTTGTCGTGCTTCGCACTTCTCGCAATGACGGAGGGAGTGAGCAATGGACGAAAGAATAAAGTTTACATAACAAGAGGGTGCGAGGACTTGATACGCTTACGAATTTCCAAGAGGGAATTTGAATAAAGTTTACATAAAAAGAGGTGCGGGCTGCAATGCTTCGTTTGTAATTTGGCGTAACGTATTCTGCGCTTGATCCAAATCACCACAATGGAGAAAAATTGTCATTGCGATACACAAAATGTTGCGGCAATCAAATGATAAGAAAAACGGCAATCCATAAAACGCCTCTTTTCTGTCATATAATAAAAACGACCGAAATCATATACTTTTTCGTCATACGAGGATCACGCAATGCAACGAAGCAATCCATAATTTTTATAATGATAAAAAGGGTATCAATAATAAGTAAAATCATCTTTTTATCTTTATGCTTGGATTATTTATGTTATTTTCGGATTGTTTTATTATTACACTCTTCGCAACGACGGAAGAAAGGGTTTACATGACGAAATGTATGGTGCTCCACAATAACGGAGCGATATTTTTTTAAGTATAGATTGCTGCGCCGCGCTCACAGACAGAATTGCTGCTTGTTTATATAATTTCTGCAATGCACAACCTCTACCATTATGGAGTGCGAGCTTGCAAGGCAGAACGAAGCAATCCAGAAAACAACACAAAAACAATCCAATATATATAAAAAAGTCGTTTATTGTTTTGTATTATTTCCAATCAAGCGTGGCGTTGGCTTCATGGGTAAAAAATCCTACATCATCGCCAATTGTTATTTTGGTTTGAAACTGCCATCGCCCTATTCTTTCTATATTGACAGGAGCAATAAACCATTTGCACTTTTCGTTATTGGAAACTGTAAGATTTTGATTGTACTTATTTGTCTCGGGTCTTGTTAGACGAAACTCCACATCAGCATCAAAAGCACACTCATTTTTGTCTCTATTATTTATAACAATCTTTGCGCTATTATTGCCGCCGACATTCAAACTGCCCTCTTGCGCGCCGTTAATTTCAAAAAAAACAGTATATTTTTTCTCAAAATTCTCTTGGGAGGCTCTTATTTTATCGTAATTTCTATCTACATTTTGTTTCGTATCAAAATAATATGTATCCAGCTCAACGGGATACTTTACCGCCTCTACTATCGTATAAATACAAGCGCATACAATCAATAAAAGACTTATAATAATGCCATGAGGCCAATAGTTTTTACTTCTCTTTTTTTGCATGACGATATTTTATCCTTCTATATGTATAAATGAAAACGGCTGACGCCAATATAATAAAAATTACTAACTCTATAGAGCGCAATACAATTTTATTTGCGCTGTTATCCGGAGCTTTTTCAAGCTTTTTACCATCGCTTTTTGCAATTTGCACAATAATATCAATATATCCGTTCAGTACGGCAGCCGAAAATTTATCAGCATCTTTTTTAACGCTTAAAAGCGGCTTAATTGTTCCATACCATGGAAACGGGCTTAATATCTGTTTTTTATCAAATTTTCTTTCTATCTCTTCGTTTGAGCTGATAATGTCTATGATTTTATCTTCGGAAAACATTATCAAAAGCGCATACGGAGCTTCAAGTTCTTTTGTTATGGCATCTACATGATCTTTTACGGCAACATTGCCTGCGCTTTCATGTAAAGATACATAAACGCTTACATTGTTTTTTTCAAAAAGTTCTTCGCCCATTTCATTTATCTGTTCAACAGTTTTTTGTCCTATAAGGGCATTTTCATTATTGATAACATAATTTTTGGCTTGCAATAAAAATGGAATGAAAAAAAGAAAGGCAGCCGCCATAAAACGGCTGCCTTTAAAAATATCTGATAATGTCATCAGACAACGACCAAGTGATTTGGAGTTAAAACGGCGAAAGCCATTAAACCAGCAATCGCTATAAGTACTGCCACTATTAAGGCGCTAACTATTTTTTCCATTTTATTCTCCTACCACTACTCTTTTAGCTGCATTGCCAGGGTCATTCATTTGAATGCTTTGAGGTTCTACAAACTTATATGGTTTGTCAGCAACGCTCCCTTGAACAATAACGCCCAAAACTGTCAATACACCGAGGATTGAAAGCAATAGAACCGTAGCTATTAACATACCGGTGATACCGTGAATGTGAAAAATATGTCTGCTTGTATTTTCCATTATTTTTCTCCTTACTGTTCATCCGAAAGCACATAAGCGCTGACGGCTTGCTTTTGGATATCGGACAAACGACCGTCGTTGAATGACGGCATGCTGCCAATGTAACCATCTTTACCGCGGTTAAGCACCTCTGTAATAAATGCGCTTTTGCCGTAATTTTTCAAATTCGGAGCCGCTGCATCCATACCTGCGCCGTCCTCTCCATGGCAAGAAGCGCAAACCAACCAAGCGTTATACTCTGCCTCGTCTGCACTGGAAGGATCCTGCGTACCGGATATATATTTTACCAAATACGCCGCGGCAAGTTTTACCGTAGCTTCATCTTCAACAAGACCGCTAAGCATCGGAGCCATTTCGCCAAGAGGATAATTCATACCTTTGGAGCCCTGTACGACAGAATTTACTGCCGCAGCTTCTGTTCCCCATGCAGTCAAATCGGCAGCTTTACCGCCAATACCGCTTTTATCAAGTCCGTGGCATGGAGCGCATTGCGCAAAGAATACGCTTTTACCCATAGCTACCAAAGTAGCTTCATCGGCATTTTGCCACTGTGCTGCAAATTTGTCGTTATAGGCTGCTACCTCTTCGTTGTACTCTCCGATTTGAGAGTATGCTCCAAGAGGATATGCGAAAGGCAGTCCCGCCGGAGCGAACATATACCAAATAGCCCATATACAAAGAACTAAGAAAGAGACTGCCCATCCAAGAGGTAAAGGATTTTTATACTCTTTGATGCCGTCCCAACTGTCTGTGCTCAACTCGCCGCTTTTTTTAGCGCTTTTGATATTTTTAAAATATATAGCCGCTACAAATGCCGTAACAAGTACGGTAGCCGCCGCGCCGGCAATTGCAAGCAAGTTGATATAACCATAATATTCGCTAAGCCAACTCATTTTGTTGCTCCCCTTTTTTGCTGTTCAATTTTGCTTTGTTTGATAGGCATGGATTCTACAGGCTCGTCCAGAATATTATCTTCAAGAGCTATTTTGCCGTATTGTTCGTAATCTCTTCTGCCGCTTTTCTCGGATTTGTAAAGGTGAAAAATATACCAATACAGTATAACCACTAAAAAGGTCAGCAAAAGGTAATACCCATACGCCTGATACTCTACTAACGCAGCCATTATATCTATGCTCATATCACACCTTCTACTTTAAACCGTTCATGTAGGCAGTAAGAGCAACAATTTCCAAGATTTCGCCGCGTGCGAGCGCTTCTTTGACATCATTACCTTTCATACTGTCAACAATCACTTTAGCTTCCGCAAAAGCTTCTTCTTTTGCTTCTTCAAAAGTACCAAGCTTTGTCATGCCGTCTTTGTCGTATGGAGTGTTAAATATTTCTTTCACAGTAAGTGCTTCGGCATAAGCCGTCTCCAAATCCGCAACGCCGGTGTACAAATTTTTATAAGCAGGCATAATTGAACCGGGAACAAGGGAGAGAGGGTCTTTCATGTGATTGTAATGCCAATCAGATGTTCTATAATTCCCGACTCTCAGCAAATCCGGACCTGTTCTTTTTGAGCCCCATAGGAAAGGTCTGTCGTAAGCATATTCGCCGCTTACGGAATACTTGCCGTACCTATCTGTCTCAGACTTAAACGGTCTTATCATTTGTGAGTGACAGCCGTTGCAATTTTCTCTTACATATATCTGTTTGCCTGCAAGCTGAAGTACCGTATATGGCTGTGTGCCTTCAACGGGTCTGGCATTTTCTGCAAAGCTTGGAAGTATCTCTACAATGCCTGCGTATGCAATCACTATAAATAGAAATACCGCAAAAAAGAATGGATTTTTCTCTAGCCAACTAAACATCATTGCCTCCTTTACGCTGCCATAGGTGAAGCGCTTTGAGGTTCTTTCTCAAGTGCTCTGCCCGCAGTAATAGTTTTAACGATATTGTAAACGAACATGAAAAAGCCGATTACATACAACGCTCCGCCAACTGCACGGACAATATAATAAGGAATCAATACATTAACGGTATCAATAAATGAATATTGGAGGCTGCCGAAAGTATCTGTCGCTCTCCACATCATACCCTGTGAAATACCGGCTATCCACATACTTGCGAAGAATAGAACGATACCCGTTGTTTGAATCCAAAACTGCGCTTCCATCAATTTCTTGCTGTAAAGCTCTTTTTTGACAAATCTTGGAACCATGTGGTAAATTGACGCCATCGTCATAAAACCAACCCATCCAAGCGTACCGTCATGAACATGTCCTGGAACCCAATCCGTAAAGTGCGCCAAAGCATTTACTGATTTGATAGATAAAATCGGACCTTCAAGAGTTGAGAACATATAAAAAGTCGAAGCGATTATCATAAACTTGATAAGCGGACTTGTTTTTAATTGATCCCATTCGCCCTTCATGGTTAAAAGGATATTTACTGCGCTGCCCCAGGAAGGCAAAATCAGAACTACCGAAAAGATTGAACCCATTGTCTGCATCCAATCAGGAACCGTCTGATACAACAAGTGGTGTCCGCCTGCCCATAGATAAACAAACATCAATCCCCAGAAAGCAAATAGTGAAAGTTTATATGAGTAAACAGCCTGTCCTGACTCTTTTGGCAAGAAGTAGTAGAGCTGAGCAATAATACCGACAGTAAAGACGAATGCAACGGCATTGTGTCCGTACCACCATTGTACCATAGCGTCATTAGCGCCGGAATACATGGAAACTGAATGCCACCAATCTCCAATTCCTGCCACTAAAAATGTAGGAACAGCCATATTGTTAAACAGATACAGCATAGCTATACCCAAAAATGTGGCTATATAGTACCATACGGAGATATAGAGCGCCTTTTCGCGTCTAATACCTATGAGTCCGAAGATGCTAATTCCCCATAAAACCCAAAAGACAACAACTACCAAATCCAAAGGCCACTCTAATTCAGCATACTCTTTTCCTGTGGATATGCCAAGAAATAGATTTACAACTGCAACCAATATAAGTAAAAAATATACCCAAAAGTGCAATTTGCCAATGAATAAAAGAAACGGCGACTCAGCCAAAGAGACTTTGAGTACGCGTTGTCCAACATAATACCATGTTGCAAAAATTCCGCTTAACATGAAACCGAAGATAACTCCGGATGTATGCAGAATTCTTAGCCTGCTGAATGTACCGTACTCGCCGAGTAGGTAATTCAAACTGGGAAAAGCCATTTGCAAGGCAATCACAACACCCAAGACCATACCTATAATGCCGAATAATATAGCGGCAAAGGTAAAGAGCTTGGCAACCGAATAGTCGTAGTTCAATGCATTCGTAGCCTGCATCAAATTCCTCCTAAGTAAAGTTTTTATGTCACAAGAATATCACATAATGCTGAGATTATAGTACATTCAAGATACAAGCAAGCTTAATAAGATTAACTATATCTTAAATAAACAAATCAGTTAAACAGCTTTAAAATATCCCTATTTCAGGGCATTTTGCAAGTTTTACTGTTTTGTAAAAATCTTATATCCCAAAGACGGCACATTTTTTATAAAATCGCTGTCCGTCTTTTCTCTAATGCGCTTGATAAATGTTCTGACAGCCGCATTGTTTGACTTTTTATCCCACACATGCTGTTTTATCTCTTCATGAGAGGCAAAAAAGTCCAAACGCTCCACCAAAAATGATATAAAAACAATCTCTTTTTTCGTCAAAGCTATAGTTTTGCCCTCTTTTATTAAAACTTTTCTGTTTTTGTCAAATTCGTATCCGCCGCCAATATCCGTTATATTGCCTGACAAAAATTTTTGGCGCGCCAACTCCTCAACCAGCGGCAAAAGTTCGTCAGGGTATATCGGCTTGATGAGATATTTGTCCACGCCCGCATCAATCGCTCCCAAAAGCTTCTCTTTTTCGCTGAATGCGCTTAATACGATAACGAGCGTATCTTTTGATATGGATTTGATATCGCGCGTTAAAGAGAGTCCGTCTTTAACAGGCATCAATAAATCGGTTATCACTATATCAGGCTTATATTTTTTAAATTTTTTTATCCCTTCATTGCCGTCTCCTGCTGTTAAAAAAACTTTGAATTCGCTCTGTACGGCATTTGTAAGCGACCTTCGTATATCGGCTTCATCTTCAACATATAAAACGCTCAATTTTTTAAGCATATTATTCGTCATGTATTTTCTCCTTAGCTGGTATTTTGATGATAAAATTTGCGCCGCCGTTCTCGTTTTTTACGCATACATTGCCGTTCATGCTGCTTTCTATTATGGTTTTTACTATATAAAGACCAAGTCCCGTGCCAAGATTTGCGTGTTTAGTCGTAAAATAGGGTTCAAATATTTTATCCATAGCCGCGTCATCTATGCCGCCCGCATTATCCGCAATACTTAATGTCGTAAAATTATCGTTCTGTGTGGAGCTTATTTTCAGCGTTTTTTCGCCCAAAAGTTTATCCAAAAGCGCATCTTTTGCATTGCTGATGAGATTCAGTACTGCCTGTGAGAGTTCATTTTTATACCCGTAAGCCGTAATATGCTCATCTATATCAACTTCTATATTGATAGCCGCTTTTCTCAAAGAGCCTTTCAAAATAGAGAGCGTGTCTTCTATCATATTTTTCACGGAAAAACTGCTTTTTTCCTTATCGGGATTGGAAAAATTTCTGAAATCCTCTATCGTTTTTGACATTTTCGTTATTACTTTTTTCGCATGTTCATACTGTTTTTCTATCCCTTTTTCATTCTTGTCCGTGAAGTATTTTTTCATGGTAAATATTATGATGCCAAGCTCGGACAGCGGCTGCCTCCACTGATGAGCGATATTGCTTATTGTTTCGCCCATAGCAGCCAAACGCGCCTGCTGAAACATCAACCTATCTTTTTCGCGGTTTTTTTCAGTTTCTTCAGCAATGCGTCTTTCAAGATTTTGGTTTAACTCTCTAAGCTCTTTTGTCTGCTCTTTAACTCTGTTTTCAAGCGCGGAATTTAGAAGGCTAAGCTCTTTCTCCTTTTTCTTTAAAGCTTCGGTAAGCGCTACATTATCCGTAACATCATATCTTATAGCAATAAATTCCTCTATATCGCCGTTTTCATTTAATATCGGAGTAATAGTCGTATTGACATAAAATGTAGAACCGTCTTTCGCGCGGTTTTTAGCTGTGGTTTTGAAAGTCTCTTTTTTCAGGATAGTATTCCAAAGCAGCCTGAAATTTTTCTTCGGCACGCCGGGATGGCGCACAATGTTGTGGTTTTTGCCGATAAGCTCCTCTTTGCTGTAGCCGCTGATTTTGCAAAACTCTTCATTTACGAAAGTGATGATGCCGTTTATATCTGTTTTTGAGACTATATTACTCTGTTCTACTGCTCTTTTATACTGTTCAAGTTCCCGCCGCCCCATGCTTCACTCCTCTATGCTATTGCCGTTAAATAGCCATGATATGAGATATATACGCCGTATGCCGTTACAATAATGCCTGTTACTTTTATCATAATATCCCTTATTTTTTCTATTTTTATGAAAAAGTTTGCCGCCAAAGCGATGGCAAGAAGCAAAGGCAGCGTACAAAATCCGAAAATTATCATAATTAAAACTCCGCCCAAAACAGAGCCGTTAGCAGCTACCAAAGCAAGAAAAAAATATACAAGCCCGCATGGAATAAAACCGTTAAAAACTCCAAGCAGATAAAAACTTGACGCCTTTTTTGAAGCTTTTAAAAAGTTGTAAATTTTTTTTACCGCAGGCTTTAAAATGAGCGAGCTTTCTATGTATGTCAGAAATTTTGCTTTGCCTGTCAGCGAGACGCCGAGCGCCATCATAAAACATCCGACCGCAAACCACATCAACCCTTGCATTTTACCCGACAAGGATACAGTATGCCCTAAAAATCCAAAAAGCGCGCCCAAAAGAACATACGAACTGATGCGCCCCAAGTGATAAATAAAGTGGAAAAACAGTTGCACGCCCAAGCCGATATTTTTATCCGTCTTGTACCCGCTCAAAGCGATTACAAAACCTCCGCACATACCCGCGCAATGCGCGCTTCCGCCAAGAGCTACCAGCAAAATTGTCGCGAAGCTTACGGCATCCATATTGTAATTATTTAAAGTTTTTTTGCAAATTCTGCAAATATATATTTGCTTTCATGCGGTCCCGGGCTAGCTTCAGGGTGGTGCTGGATTGAAAATATCGGTTCGTTTATATATTCCAATCCTTCAATAGTATTATCAAAAAGATTCATGTGTGTGATTTTAGCAATTTTACAAATCTCTTCAGGAACGCTGTAATTATGATTTTGAGCGGTTATCTCAACGGTTTTGCTGTTTTCATTGCGCACGGGGTGGTTGCCGCCATGTTGTCCGAATTTTAATTTATAAGTATCGTATCCATGCGCGATTGAGAGCAGCTGATGTCCCAAACAGATGGCAAATATCGGGATTTTTGCACTGATGAGTTTTTTTAACTCCTCAGCCTCCTTTTTAAGTATCAGCGGGTCGCCGGGTCCATTTGATAAAAATACTCCGGATATTTCGCCCTCTTTAAATCTTTTTATGACCTCTTCGGCTTTCGTGTCATATGGCACAACCTCAACGCTTATGCCGACTTCGCAAAGTTCATTTAGGATATTGCGTTTAACGCCGAAATCAAACGCAACCACTTTTTTATTTAAAGCATGAGAGGCTTTTTTGTATTCAAGCTTTTTATCGTCCCAAACGCCAAACTCATGCAGATAACTTTTTTTCGTGCTGACTTGCGGCATATAATCAAACTCTTCAATACGCGGAGAGTTTGCAAGCAGATTTTTTAAGACCTCTTTACTGCTCTCTTTTGTAGAAGCTATCATCATTTGAGGTCCGCTTTTGCGTATCATTTTTGTTAAAAATCTGGTATCTATCTCGCAAATACCAAATCCGTTATATTTTTTCAAAAACTCAGAAAATGCTGTCTGACTCCTAAAATTTGAAGGAATATCGTTAAGATTTCTTATAAAAATACCCGAAGCATGTACATTTTGGCTTTCCATATCGTCTGCGTTACAGCCTACTATGCCGATTTCAGGCATCGTAAAGACAATAAACTGCCCGGCATAACTCGGATCTGTGATAATCTCCTGATATCCCGTCATGGAGGTATTAAACACTATCTCGCCTACTCTTGTACCCTCAGCTCCAAAACTTTTACCTTCTAAAAAAATGCCGTTTTCTATATATATCCAGACAGATTTCAGACTCATTTTATCATGCCTCTTTTTCTTAATTCCTCTTCGTACAGCCTTTCAAACACTAAATCGTACTCTTCGGTGCCGGGAATCAATTTTCGCTTATAATTGTCTATTTTCTCCAACACAACATCCTGCGTCTTTTCATATGTTTTCAGATACTCTTCTATTGCGTTGTAAATAACATTTTTCACGCGGTTTTCGGAAACTTGATACTTTACAAGCGCATCTTTTTGCAAAGCGTTCAAAATGCGGTGGGAAAGGTCGGAATATCTCTCTTCAAAAGAGAGTATTACTTTATAATCTTTCGCGAGCCTCTTTTTCACGAGCCAAAACATATTTTTGCGGTCAATTTGCATGAACTCCATCTCATCGGCATTCTCTTCAAGCATTTCAGACACTCTCTGTTCCAATGCCGCCTCTTTATTTATCTCTTCAATGATAAGAACTTTGGCGCTTTGGGCAATTGGTTCAAATCCTTTTTGAAGCGTAACAAATCCGCAGTTTAACAAATCTATAGCTATTTTACTTGCAATATAAGGAGCGTGCGGTAGTCTTATCTTCATAAATGACCTTTTTTTTATTTTTGTGATTGTATCTGAATAAAGGTAAAATTATGTTTAGTCAAAAGAGTTTAACTGTTATATATTAAATATTAAAATTTTTTTAATTTGAATATTAGCTGACTTTTCGCATTTTTAAAGCAGAAAATTGAACTTAATAAAAAACAAGCGGGCATGAAGCCAAGAAAAGGATTTTGCATGGAGAAAGTACCTCCCGCTTCGCACTTATTTGATGTGTTCTATCTTATAAGAAAACAAACCTGCAATATGCTAAAAACTTCAGAGTACTATTCCGCCAACTTTTTCATGCAGTATTTTAAATGCCTGAACAATCAAAACTGCGGCAATTACAATACAAATGTTTAGAACATTAATAAAAAAATTGTTTCATTATATT
>JAISNU010000016.1 GCA_031276075.1 Campylobacteraceae bacterium | reverse complement strand
GTGCAAATATGGAATCCAACGCTTTATCTACATAATCTTTAACATTAAATACAGGAACAATAACAGAAAAAGAAGTGTTTTTCATTTATACGCCTCTTCAAAAACGACATTTCGCAAATCGCCGACAAATCTTGGAATATTATGTATTCTTTTTACATAATCAATCGCTTCTTTGGCTAATTTAACTCTATTTTTATCATTTTTCATCAATTTTTCTATACCATTCACATATAAATCAATTTTATCAAATCCATCGCCCAAAACATCTCCGACCCATACTCCAAATTTTTCGGTCAAGTTTTCAGGATTGCGGTTGCTAACGATAAGCGTACCGTAAGATAAAGCTTCTAAAAAAGATATCGGCAGCGCTTCATGTATTGATGTATTGACTAAAATTTTTGCATTTTTTAAGTGTTTGGTTTTTTCTTCGCCGTCTAAATGCCCCGTAAAATAGAGATTTGGGATATCTTTATACTTATTTATAATAGTAGAATTTTCATTTTTTTGCCGAAAAGTTTGACCTATCATATAAAAATTATATTGCGGCATTTTTTTCGCTATTTCACAAAACAACCAGCCTCTTTTTACCGACTCTATTCTGCCGAGAAAAATAATATTGTTCTTTTTCGGATAATTTTCAACATCAAAATACTCATCTATTTCTACGGGATTTGGCAGATATTTTATCGTGGTATCGGAAGGAAGATTGTACAAATCTAACGCTTTTGGATTTAAAAAATAACCCTGCGATATAAAAGAGACGCGCCCTTTTTCATACCAATCATGCACCAAGTCATAAATCGCCTGTCTGTAATAATTGCTTTCGGGAAAAAGTTTTACCGTATCAATCTCGTCCCATTCGTATTTCGGTCTTGGGTCTTGTATCCATAAAATAAGTTTTTTATCAGGATTGTTTTCATGTTTTAAGACATAATCATCTGTAAGTTCTATGCTAAGATATATATCGTAATTTTTGCGTTTTAACCAGTACTTTGCGGCAAATGAACGCTTTGGCAAGCGGTATAAGGTTATGCCGTCTGCTGAAAACTTTTGAGCAAAAAAGCGCCTTTTACCTTTTCCAAGCAGTACATCTATCTCAATATCAGCGCATGGAATATATTTTGCTATATATCTGCGCGCCAAAAAACCGTATCCGCCGAAAGCAGTATTTGCCGCACCGAAAAACTCATCTATCAACAAAGCTGCGCGAAGTTTTTTATGCGCTCGTTTTTGCGCCTCATGATACTGTTTATAACCAAGATGATTTTTCTTTTTATGCCACGGTTTTTTCGCTCCGTTATAGTGTAAAATATGCGCTTTATCTATTGCGTCTTTGTGTTTTACCATATTTTCAACTGCGAAATTAAATTTGTCAGGGACAGCCTTAATTCTATTTTTAAATACGATATTGATAATATCCTGATCTTGAAATTTAACTTTATCAGACAACTCATGAGCCGCCAATAAAAGCTTTTCTTGCATGTTGTCCTGCCTGATAGCGGATAGATTAAACAGTATAACTCCCCCATTGATATAAAGGTCATTCTCGCCAAAACCAATCTCTTTTTTATAACCGATAATATCAATATACAAGTCTGAAACGCCTGCGGCATAATTATCTTCAAGTTTTGTTTCCCAAAGCTCCAGCAAATCTCCCTGCACCAAAATATCAGCGTCAAGATATAAAACTTTGTCCAATTTTGGAAAAATATCGGCAAGCGTCAAACGATAATATGTGTGAATAGAGATATAATCAATAGTTAATTTTATATTTGAAAACAGCGACTTATCAACAGTGTAATATTCAAAAAAACAGCGCCCTTTAAAGCGGAACGAAAGATGCGAAAACGATGAACGGCTCTCACATGAGAGGTCGTCGCAGACGATATGAAAGCGAAAAATATTGTTTGGATTTGAGTGCAGGATAGAGTAAGCGGTTGTGATCACATGTTTGACATACTGATCGTTAATCGCAAAACATATCTCAATGGGGGAAACTGGGGCAACAGGCATTCTCGTCCTTTCGTTTTTAACATTATAATATATTTTGCTAAATTTATTCGATGATTTTGGCTCAAAGCTTTCCGTTTGACTTGCCTTGTATTATTTTTCTGGATTGCTTCGTCGTGATTCGCCCTCCTCGCAATGACAGGGAGGGAATTGCGCCACAGCTTTAACGACTTGCAATGACGGAAAAACGGCGTTTCTTGCAATGACAAAAAATTGTAATTGCGGGCAGACGCGCTTGCGCACTAAACCGTACATTCTCTATATTGTAAGTTTCTCTCCCTATACTTTATCATGCAAGTCTTCTTTATCATTGTGAGGAGTGCGAGCGAAGCGATCAAGAAAAACAAATTATCAACCGCTTACTTTACTTTTTGCAACTTACGCTTTTGATATACTGCACAGCTTCAAGAGTATCTTTCAAAATGGCATTTGTATAGCGCGCCAAATCCTCTTCCTTGCCGTATCCGCACAGCACTCCCGCACATTTTATGCCAGCTGCCGCGCCTGCGCTCATATCCAAAACAGTATCGCCTATCATCCATGCGTTTTGATTATCGGCATCTATCGCCGCCAAAGCTTTCAAAACAGGCTCAGGGTGAGGTTTGGTATTTTTCACATCTTCGCGCCCGACGATAGTTTCAAAAAGATGCAAAATCCCAAAATGCGCCAATATCTCTTTTGTATAAAGCGATGTTTTTGTCGTAACGACGCCAAGACGCGCGAATTCATACGCTTTTTCTACTGCTTCTTTCGCGTCTTTTGTCAAAGCGGTTTTTTTCAAGGCAACAGTTTTATAATACTCTTTATAAGCTTTCACAAATTCATCGGCTATATCTGCTTTTATACCAAGTTTTACAAACATAATATCAAGCGGATAACCGATAAGCGGCGGTATTTTGTCAAGATTTGGAAAATTTATACCCATTTTTTTAAATGCTGCGTCAAAACTCTCTAAAATCGCATTTGTGGAGTCAATCAGCGTGCCGTCCATGTCAAAAAGCAAAGTTAAATTTTTCATATGAAAATCATAGCGAAAATTTCTTGAAAAACGAGAAGCGGCATTTAAAATCCATAAAATTTCGCATTTTGAAAATATACTTTAAAAACACTTAAAAATTAAAATCATAAATAATGGTAATAATACGATATAATAGTAGCTATTTGATAATTTAAAATTGTATTTTTTATTATTTTTTAAAGTAAAAACTGTCATAATCTGCCGTTTTTAATTTATATCGCAAATTAAAAACAATTGCATGACGGGCGCTGATGAAAGTTATACTTCACTTGCCAAAAAAATGTCAGAGGTTTTAGAACAGGCGTCATGCAAATGGAGGTTGTTTATATTTTTGGTGTGATCCCCGCCGTTTTGGCGGGGAAATTTATTTATATAAAATCAAAAAATCGCTCTCATAAAAAGAATTTTAAATATTTCAGCAAAATCAAAAATCATTTTTATGGATACCAAAAACGCAAAAATTAAAAAATTCTCTCATATCAGTTTATGAAATATCATTCTCTTGCAAAGATATGTTTTAAGTACTTCGCGAACTGGCATGAGAGCAAAAACTTCTCAAATGCAAAATCAAGCAAATTTATCTTATAAGCAGCTTTGAAACTCCATGATGTGCGCAAATCAATCGCTTATGCAAAAATTCATAAACGCAAAATTACCCCTTCATGGAGATATAACTGTTCAGCGCGCCGATATACGCTTGGGCGGTGGCGTACATAGTATCCACATTCAGCCCGTGTCCTATTATCGGCTTACCGCCGTCGAAAGATACTTTTACGATTACTTTGGCAAGCGCGTCTTTTCCCTGACTTACCGCATCTACTTTATAGTCTTTGAGTTCCCCGCGCACGGCGCAGACTCTGTCTATCACTTTAAACACGGCGTCCATAGTGCCGTTGCCGATAGCGGCGTCGGTGATGAGGTTGTTTTGGTGTTTTATCGTGATTGCCGCATTAGGCACTCCTCCGGGATTGCAGTCGCTCAATTGTAATGTAACAAGCTCAAATATTTGAGGTATTTTTGTAATCTCTTCGGCAACCAACGCTCTGATGTCGTCATCAAAAATCTCTTTTTTTTGGTCTGCCAAGATTTTAAATTTTTCAAACGCTTCATTAATTTCATCATCTTTTAGCGTATACCCCAACGATTGGAGTCTATCTTTAAAGGCGTGGCGTCCGGAATGTTTGCCTAACACGAGATTATTTTTATCAAGTCCTATATCGCTTGGCTGTATAATCTCATAAGTCTCTTTATTTTTCAAAACGCCGTCTTGATGTATGCCGCTCTCATGCGCAAAAGCGTTTTTGCCGACTATCGCTTTATTGGGCTGCGGTTCAATGCCTGTTATCAACGAAACAAGCTTGCTTGTAGGGTAAATCTCTTTTGTATTGATATTTGTATGAAGCGGCGCAAATATATCCTGTCTTGTCTTTATCGCCATGACTATCTCTTCAAGCGCAGCATTTCCAGCGCGTTCTCCAAGACCGTTTATAGTGCATTCTACCTGTCTTGCGCCGTTTTCTATGGCTGCTAAGGAGTTTGCTACAGCCAAGCCCAAATCATTATGATTGTGCACGGAGATTACCGCTCTACCGTTTACAAAATCGCTAAGCTCTTTTATACGCGCCCCTATCTCGTTTGGCAAACGGTATCCTACGGTATCGGGGATATTTAGCGTTGCAGCTCCAGCGTTTATAACGGCGTCCAAAACTTCTTTCAAGAAACTTATCTCGCTTCTTCCTGCATCTTCGCAGCTAAACTCCACATCATCCGTAAAAGTTTTAGCGTACTGTACGCTTTGAACCGCTCTTTTTATCACTTCGTCAGGTTTCATTTTTAGTTTGTACTCCATGTGAATGGGGCTTGTAGCTAAAAACACATGCACTCTTCTGTATTTTGCCGCCGCTATGGACTCAGCTGCCGCTTTTATATCTTTTTCAACGCATCTTGCGAGCGAACAAACCGTACTTTTATCTATCTGTTCGCTTATTCTTCTTATGGCGTCAAAATCGCCCGGACTTGCCGCGGCAAATCCCGCTTCTATAATATCAACGCCAAGCCTTTGCAATTGCAAAGCTATCTGTATCTTCTCTTCCGTATTCATGGAAGCGCCCGGGCTTTGTTCGCCGTCTCTTAAAGTCGTATCAAAGATTTTAATTATATTGTTACTCATTTTTTTATGTCCTTATTAAATTTTAATAGCAAAAGATGTTTAAAACATCGCAAAAAGTTGATTTTACAGGAAAAAAAGTGCGGATAAATGAAGCAGGAGAGCGTTTTTAATCTCAATTTTAGGCAAGATTTTGATATATTTTTCAATACCGACAGTTACGCCGTTCATACATTCTCCTTTATTTAAAAATTGGTCAGCTATTATACTTATTTTTTTTGATTTTTGCAATACAAAAATTAACCACGACTCTTATAAGCCCGTAAAGCACATAAATTGTTGCCAAAAGAGTGAAACTCTGTACAGGATAGAGGTAGATTATGGAAGCTATAATGATAAGAGATGTTAAAACTTTCAAAATACTGGACTTTTTTAAATTTATCTTTTTAAAACTTGGATAGCGGATATTGCTTACCATTAAAAATGCCGCCGTTACTTGAAGCGCCAAAAGCGTCCATTCTAAACCGCCAAAAATCTGCGGATACCGCTCAAACATTAATCCCCACATTACCACTAAAACAGCTGCTGTGGGTATTGGTATGCCTATAAAAACAGACGGTTCGTTAATCGGGGACATAATATTAAATCTTGCCAGTCTTATCGCGCCGAATACCGCAAAAATAGCCGCCGCCATTACGCCTATACGCCCGAAATCAACTCCCGTATGAAAATAAAAAAACATAGCCGGAGCTGCGCCGAATGCTATTACATCAGCCAAAGAGTCAAATTCTACGCCAAATTTGCTTGTAGTATTTGTAAGACGCGCTACTCTGCCGTCAAGTCCGTCAAAAACCAAAGATAGCATAATATAAAACGCCGCTTTATCAAACCTTCCGCTTGCGGAAGCAATGATTGAAGCTATGCCTAAAAATGCGCTTGCCGCCGTAAAAAGATTTGGCAGCAGATAAGCAAACTGAGTTTTACTGTTTTTTGGTTTTTCGTCCATTTTTAACCTTTATATGCAAAGTAGCCTATGACGCTCTCTCCGCCTTTAACATAATCTCCCATGGAAAGTTTTATCCTTGAATCAAACGGTAAAAACAGTTCGACTATACCGTCTGTTACAAAGGCTATTCTCTCGCATGATTTTAAAAATCCTTTGCTTTTGGCAAAATAGATTTTCCGCGCCAGTACACCGGCTATAATGCGGATTGAAAATTGCGAATTTTGAAAAATGCAGTTCATTTCAAGCTGTTCGTTTAATTTTTGAGCCTCTTTTTTATTGGGCGGCAAGGATAAGCCATGAGTTATTTTAATATTTATTAGATTTGCAGATATTATTGAACGCACCATGCTTACATCAAACGGTAAAGAGCGGATCCTCACATATAAAAATTTACCGCCGTCTTTCTCAACGCTTTCTATAGCTGTGATTTTCCCGTCAATCGGCGCTAAAATAGCTAATGGATCATCTTCGGCTGCGATTCTTTCGGGATTTCTATATACGAAAAGTAAAAAAAGTAAAACCACAAACATAAAAAATGCCGCAAAATTCGCCCACACGGCAAGTAAAAACAGCATAAAAGCTATGCCGCAGACTTTCCAGCCCTCTTTGGCAATGATTTGCGTTGTCGTAAACGAGCTATTCATTCAGTGCCTTTTTTGGTTTTCACAAGCGCGCCTCTATTTTGGTATGTGCAAATTTTATCATGAAAAAACGATAATGTTTTTAGAAAACCTTGCATGTGGGTAATTTTAGTTTCTATAAGCTTATTTATGCATTTTAACATTAAAGCGTTTTCAAGTTTTAAAAACTGCCGTTTGAAGCAGGTTTTTGCCGCGCAAATTTTTTCATAAGTTTTGCAAATAAGCTTTAGTATTATTGAAAACAAGGCGTTTTTAAATTTTTTCAACAAGGATATATGAGTGCGTTTTGTCATTATTACCTTGTATGGATTTTCTTTAAATTTTCTGTGTGCATTCATATTTTTACGCATGCAAAAACCGCGCTTGCTTTGCATATAAAATCCAATTAAGTTATAAAAATTTTTTGACGCGGATTTTAACATGCAAGATATTATCATGAGTTTTGATTTTCCTGTTTTGAAGCGTCAGCTGATACATTCTCATTTGCATTTTTCGGAGCTTCCATATCGGCTTGAATACGCGTAGCGATACCTGCTTCTTTCTCAAAATCCCTAATAATTTGCCTGAACTCTTCGCCGTCTATCGTCTCTTTATCATATAACGCTTTGACGGTATTTTCTATAGCGCCTTTATACTCTTCAAGCGTTTTTATGACAACATTAAAGCGTTCGTCAAGTTTTTCTTTTACATATTTATCTATCGCTTCGGCAGTTTTTTCACTGTAATCCTTGATAGTCTGCCCGCCGTTTAAAAAGAGATTTGTCTGTCTTTCAAGTACCATAAGCCCCGCTACTTCGCTCATGCCGTACATGCCAACCATGGTTTTAATGATACCGGTGGCTCTTTCAAGATCGTTTGAAGCGCCGCTTGAAACTTCGCCTAAAAATACCTTTTCGGACGCGCGTCCGGCAAGCAGTACATCTACTTTGGCGATAAGCTCATGCTGCTGATACAAATAGCGATTTTCTTCGGGGGTATTCATAGAGTATCCAAGCGCGCCGATACCGCGCGGTACAATAGTAACTTTTGTCGTTTTTGTGGAACCTTTTGTCAGTTCTCCTATGAGCGCATGCCCGCTCTCATGATAAGCTACTATCTTTTTCTCTTTGGGATTTATGGATCTGCCTTTTTTCTTTAAGCCGATAGCCGCTCTCTCAAAAGCTTCCAAAAAGTCCTTTTGCTCCACCTGCTCTTTTGATTCGCGCCCCGCTAAAAGCGCCGCTTCGTTTATGATATTTGCCAAGTCCGCTCCCGCAAACCCAACTGTGAGCCTTGCTATCTCTTCCAAATCCACATCTTTAGCTATTTTCAAATCTTTTATATGCACTTTCAATATCGCAACTCTGCCCTGAAAATCAGGTCTATCCACGACAACTTGCCTGTCAAAACGACCCGGTCTTAAAAGCGCGGCGTCCAAAACCTCGGGTCTATTTGTAGCCGCTAAAACTATAACGGGCGACGAGTCGGAACTAAAACCGTCCATTTCGGCTAAAAGCTGATTTAATGTCTGTTCTCTCTCGTCGTTTCCCCCAAGCTGTCCGCCTGCCGCACGGCTTTTGCCTATAGCGTCTATCTCATCTATAAAGACGATAGCGGGAGCTTCTTTTTTAGCGTTATTAAACAATTCTCTTACTCTGCTAGCGCCCACACCTACAAACATTTCTATAAAACTTGAACCAGAAACCGAAAAAAACGGGACATCAGCTTCGCCTGCGACCGCTTTTGCGAGCAGCGTTTTACCTGTGCCCGGAGGTCCTACCAAAAGAACGCCTTTTGGAATTTTTGCTCCAAGCCTTATGTATCTGTCGGGGTGGCGCAAAAAGTCCACTATCTCCACAACTTCCTCTTTTGCCTCTTCAACTCCTGCCACATCTGAAAATTTGACTTTGGGCTTTTCGGAATTTACAAGTTTTTTGCTATTGCCTGCGCCTAAAATACCGCTTCCCATATTTTTTTGCATGCGGCTAACGATAAACATCCAAATTGCAAAAAATACAAACAAAGACAGCATCCATGAAAGCGCATTGGTGAACCATTTTGACTCTCTATGCCCGCTGTAAGCTACATTTTTTTCATCTAAAAGCGGTACAAGCGATGTATCTTCGCCCACTCTTTGAGCGATATATTTTGTTTTCGGAGTAGCTTTTGAAATGGCTATTACAGTCTCATCACTGATGCTAGCGCTCTCTATTTTATCATTTTTAATAAGCTCTTTTATCTCATAATAAGCGACATTTTTAGTCTGCGCATTGACATTTGCAACTTCGCCTAATTCGGAAGTTGGAGTAACAAAAGTCTTGAAAATAAATATCACCACTATGGAAAACAGCGCAAATACAAACAACGGATTTTTATTGAAAAAATTGTTGTTATCGTTTTGCGGCTGACGGTTGTTGTTATCGTTTTGTCCCATTTTTTACCTTTTATAAACTAATGTATGCCACTCGTTTTCTCTAAACTCGTCTATTAAGGAGAGAGCGGCGTAGTGTTCTCTAATCTGCCCGACATATTTGTCCAAAATGCCCGACAATATCAAAATGCCCTCTTCATTTAAAGCATTTATGAGGTCATTTTTTATCGCCAAAAGTATATCAGCAATAATATTGGCGGTTATTATATTGTATTTTATGCCGTTTGCATACCCTTTTGCCTCATTTGCAGAGCCAATCCATGCATTTTTATACTTTACGCCGTTTTTGGAAAAGTTCTCTTCCGCCGCATTTAAAGCCTGTGCATCTGTATCGCAAACATCGGCTATTGCTCCTAATTTTGAAGCGGCTATTGCCAAAATACCGCTTCCCGTTCCCACATCAAGCATTCTGCTGCCGATATCAGTGTATCTTTGCAGCATCAAAAGGCAGCCATATGTGCTTTCATGGTGTCCAGAACCGAATGCCAAAGCTGGATTAATGACGATATCTGTAAAGCCCTTTTTGGGTTCTTTCCAACTCGGACGAATATAAAAAATGCCGACTTCTACAGGCTGTACGCTCTCTTGATACTTTTTTACCCAATCTTCATTGGTTTTTTGGCTGATAGTCGTTTTAGTCTCTATGCCAAGCTTTTTAGCATACTCCTTAACGCCGAATTCCACAATATCCAAAGGCTCGCAGCTACGCACTATCAATCGCCCGCCGCTCTCTTCCACGGCGTCTGTAAATTCCAGTAAAAAATCGCTAAAAAGCGCAGGTTTTGCAGACGGATAAACACAAAGTTCAAAATACTTCTCGCACATTATTAAAAAAACCTCTTTATTTAAAGGGTTTTATTTTAGCTAAAAATAGTTTGAATATATCTTACAAAATGCGCGAAATTGCCTCTTTCAAATCTATCCTGCCCTCATAATATGCTTTTCCTATGATAACGCCGTCTACTTTTTCAGTTTTCAAAAGAGCGTCTATATCGCTTATATCTTTTACGCCGCCGCTTGCTATCGTAGGAAGTTTGGAAGCATTTGCGATTTGAAGTGTAAAATCCACATTTACGCCGGATAACATACCGTCTTTACTTATATCGGTGCAAATAATGGCGCTGACTCCTGCATTTGCAAATTTTTGCGCCAAGACGGAAGCTTTTATATTTGAGGTTTGAGCCCAACCCTCAACCGCTACAAAACCGTCAATTGCGTCTATTCCCACGACAATAGGGTATTTTTTACTCATATCCTCTACAAATTTTGGATTTTTAAGAGCGATTGAACCTAAAATCACTCTGTTTATACCCATATCGATATATTTTTTTATGCTCTCTTCGTCTCTTATGCCGCCGCCAAGCTCTATTTTCAAATCCGTTTTATCTCTGATTTTTTTTATCGCTTCCAGATTTTTGGGCTC
>JAISNU010000008.1 GCA_031276075.1 Campylobacteraceae bacterium | reverse complement strand
GAATGCAAGCGAAGTGCGGCAAGACAAAGCAATCTATAATCATGAATAAAAAAACAGTTATTCATTGTTTCACAATAACGCCTTTTGATTATTAAAAGTATGGATTGCTGCGCTTCGCTTGCAATGACGGAGGGAGGTACTTTTTGAATTGTTTCGCCATGATTATAATGGCAAAGAAAATGTTATTGCTTGGAATTTATCATATAAACAACAATTCTGTCATTGCGAGCCGCTTACGGCGCGGCAATCTTATGAGCTGCTATATGAGAAACGCGGATCCCCCTTTTCCGTCATTGCGAGGAGTGCGAAGCACGACGAAGCAATCTATAATCATGAATAAGAAAAAATGATTATTTTTTTATAATGACACTTTTTTTATTATAAAATATGGATTGCCACGGCACTTCGTGCCTCGCAATGACGGAATATGTCGGTTAATTTTTTTGTCATTGCGAGCCGCTTACGGCGAAGCAATCCACAGCCATAATAAAAAATTCTGGATTGCCGCGCTTCGCTCGCAATGACAAAAAAGGCTGCATGTGCTTTGTATAGGCGCGGTTAGCACAGGTGTTTCTGGATTGCCGCGCTGACTTCGTCAGCTCGCAATGACGGAACTGTTGTGTGGATTACTGTGTACATGAAAATGATGGATTACTACACTTAACTGGATTGCTGCGCAACGCTTCCAATGACGGAAAGGCATGTTTTTTATGTATTGTTTCGTCTCGCTGCGCAACGCTTCTAATGACAGAACAATTTAAGCGCATATATTGTTAAAATTTCCTTGAAAATCCTCTATATTTCCCTTAAAAAGCCGTTTTTGATGCGATATTGAATATCTATATTTTATTAAAGAATTTCGCATTGTGTAAAACGGTAACACAATTTGTTTTTTTTTTTTTTTGAAACGGGGTTTAAACAATAAAACGACAATAAGCTGTTAAAATAATTCTATTCAACTTCCATTAAAGGATTTCTAAAATGTTAGAGTGTCTTACAAAACATTTAACGCACAGGTCGGGAGTATCAGGCGCTTCATCATATGAAGCGGCTAAAGTTGGCGTTTCGGCGTCTAAAATAGCGTTAGCGCTTGCATCTGCTCTATTTTTATTGAGCGGCTGCGGAGGCGGCGGCGGAGGCAGTGATGGCAGCGGCGGAAGCGGCGGCGCAAGCGGCAAGTCGTACAATGTCGCGGCTGTATCCGCAGGAGAGGGCTTTTCTCTTGCTCTTGCCAGCGATGGTACGGTTTGGGTAACAGGCAAGAATGATGTTGGGCAGATAGGCTTCGGCGGTACCGCCGCTGATCCAACTAACGATCTAAAAGCTTTTACAAAGCTTCAATTTTTCGACAACAAAGATATCGTTGCGATAGCCGCAGGCAGACACCATTCGCTTGTTCTCTCCTCTGACGGCAGAGTTTATGCGAGCGGAGAAAACGGCAACGGTCAGCTTGGACTTGGCAATACGGCAGACGCTTATACATTTACCGAAGTCAGCTCTTTAGCGGGCAAAAAAATTGTCGCCGTATCAGCAGGACAGGCTCACTCGCTTGCTATTGACAGCGACGGCGCGCTTTATGTGGCTGGAGATAACAGCTACGGCAGAACAGGACTTTTAACCACAAGCGGCAATGCTCAAGCGTTTACCAAGATTTCAACTCTTGACGGCAAAAAAATTGTCGCCATATCAGCGGGACAGGCTCACTCGCTTGCTGTTGACAATAACGGCAAAGTTTATGGGACAGGACATGAGATTGACGGCAGAGTTGGTCTTGGCGGACCTACTAGGTATATAAATTCATGCCAATGCGCAACTACTTTTACCGAAGTTGAATTTCCAGAGGGCGTGAAGATTGCCAAAGTAGCGGGTGGTTATGACTACTCTTACGCTATCGCGGATAATGGAGATCTTTACATAACGGGAGATCGCAGCGACGGCGTATTTGGCGATGGAAATACACTTACGGGAATTGGCTTTGTATCCCGTTTTACAAAACTTGAAGGCGTTGTCGCTTTGGCGGGCAAAAAGATTGTCGCTGCAGCTCCAAGCGAAAAACATGCCCTCATACTTACAGACGACGACAAAGTCTATGTGACTGGAGACCGCGGTAATGGCAGGACGGGAGAAGGTACTTTACTTAATTCTCTGGTAGGTCAGCTATACACCTTTACCGAACTCACTTATCTTACGGATAAAAATGTTACTGCCATAGCGACAGGTCATGCACACTCTCTTGTAATTTCCGATGAGAATGTGATTCATGCGACGGGAGAAAACGAAAACGGTCAGCTTGGCTTTGCCAATAATATAATTCTCAACTTGGTTTATAGTTATATAGGCGCATTCAGAGAAGTGGTAAAGCTTTTTTAATCAAAAAACAGCCGTTTCAAAACGGCTTTCATTTAACTTTCAGGAGGGTTTTTACCCTCCTTTTTTTGTTATAAAGTATGGATTGCCGCGCTGACTTCGTCAGCTCGCAATGACAATTTTTTCCGTCATTGCGAGGAGCGAGCGACGAAGCAATCTATAAAAACTCATAAAATAATAAGAGAAAAGAGTAGCTATAAAATATCCTGTTTTTATGTTTTAAAATGGATTGCCGCGCTGACTTCGTCAGCTCGCAATGACGAACTTAGGACATAACAACTTCATTTTATTATAAAACTTCATTTCCCATTATCGCGAACCGCCTTGCGGCACGGCAATATCCTTTTTATCTTATGAGCCGCTATATGAGAAACGCAGCAATTCTCCCCTCTTCCGTCATTGCGAGGAGCGAGCGACGAAGCAATCCAGAATAAAAAAACAAAACCGTTTTTTTCTGCTAATCCTGTCATGCGCTTGCTAGTTTGCAAAGCAGTAAGCAATCCACAATCATGAATAAGAAAAAAGAATTGTTTTTTATAATAACGCCTTTTGATTGTTAAAAGTATGGATTGCCGCGCTGACTTCGTCAGCTCGCAATGACAATTTTTTCCGTCATTGCGAGGAGAGAGCGACGAAGCAATCCAGAATAAAAAAATCAACCAAAAAATACAAAAAATCCAACTACCAAAAAATATAAATTATCAACCCTAAATTTAAGCTATTTCATGTTTTTTAATTGCAATATCTTTATGTTTATAACGCTTCGCGTGTCTGGATTGCTTCGTCCTGCCACACTTCGCTTGCACTCCTCGCAATGACGGAGGGAGGTACTTTTTGAATTGTTTCGCCATGATTATAATGGCAAAGAAAATGTTATTGCTTGGAATTTATCATATAAACAACAATTCAGTCATTGCGAGGAGTGCGAAGCACGACGAAGCAATCCAGAATAAAAAAAGAAAACAAAACCATTTTTTCTGCTAATCCCGTCATGCGCTTGATAGTTTGCAAAGCAGTAAGCAATCCACAATCATGAATAAGAAAAAAGAATTGTTTTTTATAATGACACTCTTTTTATTATAAAGTATGGATTGCCGCGCAACGCTTCCAATGACGGAAGCGGGCGTTTTAGAGAAACATTTTGCTTCGCCAACTCGCGCTTCCCAATGTTTTTTGATATAGATTGCCGCGGACAGAAAAGGCTGCATGTGTTTCGTATGAGTTGTGGCAATGACGACCTTTTTTGTCATTGCGAGCCACTATGTGAGAAACGCGGATCCCCCTTTTTCCGTCATTGCGAGGAGTGCGAAGCACGACGAAGCAATCTATAAAAAACCTATATAAATCAAATCAAAAAACATAGAATAAAATAGATATAAAAATATCTTGTTTTTATCTTTTAGAATGGATTGCCGCGCTGACTTTGTCAGCTCGCAATGACAAAAAAGGCTGCATGTGCTTTGTATAGGCACGGTTAGCACAGGTGTTTCTGGATTGCTGTACTTCGTTCATAACGACGGAATAATTGGAAAAAAATAAAAAAGATGCTAAAAACCCTCGCTTTTATATCCAAAGATTTTAGCGTGGCTTTTATCCTGTGCCGAATACTGCATATCTTTGTAGCGTTTTATAAAAATTATAATGAACGCTTGCATACAATAGAACCCAATTTTGCCTGCGCAAATTTGCCCACAGGTTCGCATTTTACTTTAAAAAGATAAAAGATATTTGCGCGTTCGTTTTCGCTCATGCACTCAAAATTGCCCATTCCTTTGGCGATAACCACATCGGCACGCTTAAATTTTTCCTGCGCTTTGCATGACGCCATAGAGTAAACAAATCCCGGAGTCGGCACGCTGCTGTCCACTACTTCGGCATACTCGTTTAAGCCTGAATTTATCGCGTCTTCGTAAGTAATGTCGTTTATGACAGGTTTTCCGCGCGTAAAATAGTATATACGGCTTAGAGGATAGAATCTTTTTAGCGTTCTTATAAATAATTTGTCAAATACCTCTTCACCCGCGTTATCGCTGATATAAACTATCTCGCGCGCATTGGCAAGAGCGTTTTTCAAAGCCGAAAAATCATCTATCTCAAATTTTAAATTAGCGATATTTTTAATCTCTTCTTTCAAGTCATACTGAACTCTTGAAGCCAAATCTATCACATTTCCTGCGACTGCGATTTTCGCCGCAGTTAAAAGCGTATCGGCGGCGTTTTGCAAAAGTTCTTCGCATTTGGGCAAAAGTTCTTCGGCTCTTTTTGTTGAAGCGGTTTTTATCTCTTTGTAAATATCATCAGTGTCCAAAAGCAAGGCTATCTCTTCGTATAATTTGTAAGCGTTTTGAGGCGGAGTAAGAGTAATGTCAAAATTTTCAATATGTTTTTTGGCAAGCGCGGTTACCGCCTCTTTTTGCGTCAAATCAAGATTTAAAACTTCCCCCACGCGCACAGCTTGCGCAAGGATACACTCTTTGCACTCGTTTTGTATTTTCATGATTACCGTTGTTTTTTATTTTCGTAAACCCGCTCGCTAAATTCAGCAAATTTGCCGCGAACCGCTTTTTGCAGGTCAATAGCAAACATACTAAGTTCTTCATGTTCATGCAGCGTTAATTTCAAAAGGCTGGTAAGTCCGTTGTTGTATTTATTGAGGTAGAGATTGTCTATCTGTCTGTTTGAGCCTATGACGATTGCGGTACATGAGTTGTCAAGTCTTGAAAGTATAAGCTGCGTTGTGTTTTCCGAGCTGTTCTGCCACTCGTCCAATATTACCACTGCATCGCTTAGCGTTCTGCCTCTGGCTTCTCCGGGCCATAATTTTTCTATACGGTATTTCTCCGTCATTTCGGCGATTTTTGAATTGATAGACTCTGCGCTTTCTTTGTTTTCCGTCTTTTTCAGAACTTTTTTAGCGATAAATTCCATCGTATCGTAAAGCGCCATATTATAAATCCTGAATTTTTCATCATTGCCCGATAAAAAACCCACATCTGCGCCTTTATCCAAACTCTCTATGGAGTTTCGCACATATACTATCTTGTCATATAATCCTTTGTCTATCAAACGCATAGCCGAAGCAACTGCGATAAGAGTTTTGCCGCTTCCGGCTTTGGCGTCAATAACTAAGATATTGTATAAATTGGACAAAATCGCTTTCATAAAAAACCGCTGCCTTGTATTGACCGGTTTTATTTTCATGCCTCTAAAATCGTCGTCTTTCAAGCAAAATATACGCTCTTTGTGTATGAGCGCATAGATTTTATTGCCGTCGTTTGAGACAAATTCGTAGCAAAAGTTTTCTATTTTGTATTCAGTGTCAATCTTTTTTATACTCATGTTTTCAAGAGTGTTAAAAAACGAAGAGTCCAACTCCACGCTTTTTAAAAATTGCGCGCGCGGCACTTCGGAGCGGTCTTCGCGCAGGGATTCTGTTTTGAGATTTTTAAAAAGTCCGAACATTCTTGCGTATATATCTATGGAGACAAAGATAACTTTTTGCCCCTTGTAGTAGTTTCGCGCAGCATCGGCTATCTCAATAATGCGCTTATCATTGCTCTCTGCTATATGGCGCGCTTCTATGTCGGAGTCGTATTCCGTTTTACTCATCAAATGGATATTGTAGTTTTCATTATACAGTTTCACAACTCTATAATTGCCCGATATATCAACCTCTTTGACTTTTGACTCGGCTAAAAATCTCGCAAATTCGCGCGCCCCAAATCCAAGCTCGTCAGTTTGGCGTTTTTTCTCTTCAAGCTCAATAAGAACGGTTTCGGGAATGACGACGATATTTTTACCTTCCTCGCAGAGATTTTTAACATGCTGTATGTTTTGCAAAATAATATTCGTATCTATGACATAGACTTTATCCGCCATCAAAACCCCTTAATCAAGATATAAATCTAAATTGTAAATAATCGTCAATGCCGTTTATGCCTATGCCCGATTGTTTCGCGCCTACATGAGGTATGACGCCTTTGCCCCCGTATGTGCCTTTGTTGATATAAACCCAGCCCGCGAAAATCTGCTCCGCGACCCTTTTTGCGCGCTGCAAATCTTTGCCGCTTACATACCCCGCAAGCCCGTAAATCGTATCGTTAGCCAAGTTTACAGCCTCTTGCTCATTTTTATATGTAAATACGCAAAGCACAGGTCCAAATATCTCTTCGCGCGCTATTTTCATATTTGGCTTTACATAAGTGAAAATCGTAGGCTTTGGATAGTACCCCTTAAAACCTTCCAATCTGCCCAAACCGCCCGTAAGTATTTTTGCCCCTTCTTTAATGCCTGAAGCGATATAAGACTGTACTCTGTTAAATTGCGCTTCGTTTATAAGCGGTCCGATATAACACTGCTCGTCATAAAGCGCGCCGATTTTTATCTCTTTTAAGGATTTGATTAAGAGTTCGCATATTAATTCAAATTTGCTTTCGGGCACAAAAAGCCTGCTTCCTGCATGACATGCTTGTCCGCTGTTGCTGAAAGCAATTTTTAAAGCGTTCGGCACAGCCGTATCTAAATTAGCATCATCCAATATAATATTGGGCGATTTGCCGCCAAGTTCCAAAATCGTCCGTTTTATCATCTTTGCGGCGTTTTTACTTATCTCTCTTCCGACTTTCGTTGAACCTGTAAAATTTATAAGCGCGATATCTTTATGTTTTGCGATATAACTTCCGACCTCTTCGCCGATACCGTTTACGATATTTACAACCCCTTTTGGAAGCCGCGCCTCATGAAAACATTCGCAAAGAATCTGCGTCTGTTTTGCGCTGTATTCGCTTGGCTTGCAAACAACCGTACAGCCTGCGGCGATAGCGGGAGCAATCTTTTGGCATATATGAGTATAATTTGCATTCCATGGAGATATTGCCGCCGCAACGCCTAACGGCGCTTTTAAAATCTTTGAACCGTCTTCTAAAGTCTGTTCAAAGTTAAATTTATTCATTTGGCTGCGGACGGTCAAAAAACTGTTTTTAGCAAAGCGCGTCCTGCCTCTTGTCGCGCTTATCGGCGAACCGTACTCTTGAACGGCGGCGGCATTAAGCTCGTCTTCTCTTTTGCTCATGGCATCATAAAGTCTTTGCAAAATTTCGCCGCGCTCCTGTATGGAAGTTTTTGAAAAAGTTTTAAAAGCTTCTTTGGCGCATTTTATAGCATAAGCGGCGTCTTTTTTATCGCATAGAGTAACTTTGCCTATCGCGTCTAAATTGTCGGGATTTATGAGCGTCAGAGTTTTTGTACCGTGGGGTTTTACAAATTCGCCGTTTATATAAACTGTATCAATATGTATCATTCGTGTCAAATCTCTATTTTGTATTTTATAAATCCCAAATTGTACCATAAAGAGTTAAAATATAGTTGATTTGAAGCTGTAAGGCAAACTCTCGCTTTTATAATACATAAAACGCCATAGTAAAAAAATGGCTGATTGAGCCAGCCATCACAAATATATGCCAAATGCCGTGAAAATGGCGCACTCTTTCGTCATTTATAAAAAAGTAAACTCCGCCGGTATAAAAAAGTCCGCCCGCAACAAGCCAGACAAGTCCTCCAACAGGCAGGCTTCTTACAAGCGGAACTACGGCTATCAAAATGAGCCAGCCCATGACGATATATATTATCAAAGATAAAGTGCGTTTGGGATTTTTAACGAAAAACTCTTGCACGATGCCAAAAACCGCCAATCCCCATATAACTCCAAATATGCTCCAGCCCCAGATGCCATGCATGCTTACAAGCGTAAACGGCGTGTAAGAGCCTGCTATCAACAGATATATGCTTATATGGTCTAATTTTTGAAACAGTTTTTTTCTTTTGCCTTTTATGCTGTGGTACAGAGTTGAAATGCCGTACAAAATGATAAGCGTTGCGCCGTAAATACTAAAACTTACTATTTTCCAGACATTTCCTTCCAAAGACGCTAAAACTACCAAAACGACAAGCGCGGCTATGGAAAGCAGGAAACCGACTATATGGGTAAGAGCGTTAAACAACTCCTCCTCTTTGCTAAAACCGCTCCAGACTTCACTGCTGTTTTCCGTTTTATTGCCGCGCATATTTTGCCTATTCCAAATCTTTAAGCCTGACTCTTACAGACTCTTCATGTGCGCTCAATCCTTCGGCGTTTGCAAGAAGCGCACAGCTTTCGCCTATCTCTTTTATACCCTCTTTACTCATGCTTATGATTGAGGATTTTTTCATAAAATGTTCAACATTCAACGGAGAGAAAAATCTTGCCGTTCCGCCTGTGGGCAGCGTATGATTTGGTCCGGCTATATAATCGCCTATCGGTTCGGGCGTATAAGAGCCCATAAAAATAGCGCCTGCATGTTTGATTTTGGGCAATAAATCAAATGGATTTTGCGTTACTATTTCCAAATGTTCGGGCGCTATTTTATTCATAAGTTCTATCGCTTCGTCCATGTCTTTTGTTACTATTATCGCGCCTCTGTTTTCTACGGAAACGGACGCAATTTTTTGGCGCGAGAGTTTGGGCAGATATATTTCAACTTCTTTTAGCGTCTCTTTTGCAATCTTTTCATCGGTTGCTATTAAAATGGAGCTTGCCATTTCGTCATGTTCGGCTTGAGAAAGTAGATCTATCGCCAAATATTTAGGATTTGCGTTTCCATCAGCCAATATCCCTATCTCGCTGGGACCTGCTATCATATCTATATTCACTTCTCCAAAAACCATCTTTTTTGCAGTCGCTACAAATATATTGCCCGGACCCGTTATCACATCAACTTTTGGTATATTTTCAGTGCCGTACGCCATCGCTCCTATCGCGCTTGCGCCTCCGACTTTGAAAGCTTTTTTTATACCGCAAAGATGCATAGCGGCTAAAAGCAGCGAATTTAACTCGTTATTTGGCGCAGGAGTGCAAACGATTATCTCTTTTACATCGGCGACAATAGCAGGAATTGCATTCATCAAAAGCGAACTCGGATACGCCGCTTTACCTCCCGGAATATAAAGTCCCGCCCTATCTACTGCGCTCATTTTCTGCCCTAAAACTATCCCGTTATCTTCGTATGTAAGCCATGATTTTGGAAGCTGTTTTTCATGAAAGGCAAAAATTCTATCATATGCTTTATGCAGCGCATTTTTCAAGTTAATATCAAGTTCGTCATAACTTTTTTTCATTAAAGAAAGCGGTATCTCCAACTCGCCGCCGCTTTTGGCTTCCCATTTGTCAAATTTCAAAATATGCCTTTTAAGGGCGGCGTTTTTATCGGTTTTAATTTCGTCAAGCAGAACGCCCACTATCTTGCCCGCTTCTTTCAAATCCATAGCGCCGCGCGATAAGAGCGCGTCAAATTCGGCTTTAAAATTGTTATCTTTTGCGTATATTATTTTCATAAAAAACCTTTAATATAAGTGGTTTATTATATCGTTTTGGAGTTTAAAATCCGCCCGCGCTTGAAACACGGGCGGGTATTTTTAATTTCTATCGAGGCAGTTCAGGTCGGAAAAAGCTGTTTTCAGGCGTTCCACCATACTTTTTTGACCCTCTCTCAACCATTTTCTGGGATCATAATATTTTTTATTAGGTTTGTCTTCGCCTTCGGGATTTCCAAGTTGTCCCTGTAAATATGCGCCGTTTTTATCGGCATATCTGCGCACGCCGTCCCAAAACGCCCATTGAGTATCGGTGTCTATATTCATCTTTACAACGCCGTAACTTATGGCTTCTCTTATCTCCGCCAAAGTTGAACCAGAACCGCCGTGAAAAACAAAATTTACCGGTTTTTGAGTATTAAGATTAAATTTTTCTCTTATATATGTTTGGGAATTGCCTAAAATCTTTGGAGTCAATACAACATTTCCGGGCTTGTAAACGCCATGAACATTGCCAAATGATGCGGCAATGGTAAAATTATCGCTCACTTTTTTCAACTCTTCGTAAGCGTAAGCCACATCTTTTGGCTGAGTGTAAAGCAGCGCATTATCCACGCTTGTGTTATCCACGCCGTCCTCTTCGCCGCCCGTTACGCCTATCTCTATTTCAAGCGTCATACCGATTTTGCTCATGCGTTCAAGATATTTAACGCATGTGGATATGTTTTGCGCCAAAGGCTCTTCGGATAAATCTAACATATGAGAACTGAAAAGCGGTTTTTTATGCGTCTTATAGTACTCTTCGCCCGCATCCAAAAGAGCGTCTATCCATGGTAAAAGTTTTCTTGCCGCATGGTCTGTGTGAATGATAACGGGTATGCCGTATGATTTGGCAGTCAAATGTATATGCTGCGCACCCGAAATCGCTCCAAGCACAGCAACATCGAAAGTCCCCAAACCTTTACCCGCCATAAATTCGCCGCCGCCGTTTGAAAATTGGATAATTATCGGCGAATTTACAGTTTTTGCCGCTTCCAAAGCGGCATTGATAGAGTCGCTGCCTACGACATTAACAGCGGGTATGGCAAACTCATTTGCTTTTGCCAGCTCAAAAAGTCTGCTGATATTTTTACCGCTTACGACGCCGTTTCCTACGATTTCAACTACTCCCATATAAACCCTTTTGAGTTATTTAATCTCTATCTTGGCTTTGTCTTTTAATTTCTGCGCTTGAGATTTGAGATTTTTTTGAAACTCTTCTCTTGTTACGATATCGATAATTTGGTTTTTAACTTCGTCAAATGTATATTTGCCCTCTGCGCTTTTGTCCGTAACATATATGACATGATAGCCATGTATCGTTTTTACGGGAGTTTTTGTTATTTCGCCTTTTTTTAGAGCAAATGTCGCATTCAAAAACTCTTCTACAAACATTGTATTTTTTGTTACAACGCCCAAAGCGCCGCCTTGCGTTTTAGTAACATTATCTTCAGAGTATTTAGCTGCAGCCTCTGCAAATTTCGCAGGTAAATCCTTCGCTCCGCTAAGTTCTTTGATAACCTTTTTCGCCGTTGCTTCATCTTTTACCAAAATATGACTTACCGTCCATGATTCCGGCTTTGGCGGAAATGTATTTGAATTATCGTCATAATATTTTTTAACCTGCTCGTCTGTTATTTTGAACTTGCTGAACTCTTTTTCAAGCCATGTTTGTAAAGCAATATCATTTTTGGCTTGCGCAAGCGCTTTTTGGTAATCTGCATCTTTCTCAATGCCGTTTTTAAAAGCTTGTTTTGTTAAGAGTTTCTGCTCAATAACCTGGTCAATCAACTGTTTTTTCAGTGTGCCATTCAAATTTTCATAATTTGCCGCTTGCCCCCTCGTCGCCTGAAAAAGCACACGGTTTACCTCTTCGTCCGTTACATCTTGACCGTCAACAGTAGCTACAACCGCGGCATTGACATGAGCCGCAACAAAAAGCGCAAATACGCCTGCAATCACCTTCTTCATTCCATTTTTCCTTTATAAGTTTTTTTCGCATAACGCGAAATTTGAGAGTGAATTATACTGAATTTTGCATTAATATAAGTTAATAACTTCGTTTTATGTCATTTCTTATGATAAAATTTGCGTATTATTTTAAAATTTGGAAACAAAAAAATGAAATTATCAACAAAACATGAGATAGCTCTCATAAAAGATGCTTTGATTGAAAAATATAAAAATGCTAAAACGGAGCTTAAATATAACAATGCTTACGAATTATTGGTCTGCGTTATGCTCTCGGCGCAGTGTACGGATAAAAGAGTAAATATCATTACGCCCGCGCTTTTTGAAGCTTATCCCGATATAAAATCGCTCTCATGCGCAAATTTGGAGTCTTTAAAAATACTCATTCAAAGCTGTTCGTTTTTTAACAATAAAGCGGCAAATCTCATCAAAATGGCAAAAAGCGTAGAAGAAAATTTTGGCGGCGAAATACCTCTTGATGAAGAAAAACTTATGAGTTTGGCAGGCGTTGGTCAAAAGACGGCGCATGTAGTTATGATAGAGTATAGCGGCGCGAATTTTATGGCGGTAGATACGCATGTATTCCGCGCATCTCACAGGCTTGGTTTATCTACGGCAAAAACTCCGCAAAAAACAGAGCTTGATTTGATAAAGGCTTTCAAAAACAATCTTGATATTTTGCATCAAGGTATGGTACTGTTCGGGCGGTATATCTGTACTGCCAAAAATCCAAAATGTTCGGAGTGTTTTTTAAGCAAATTTTGCAAAAGTAAAAGCGGTTTTAAGGCAAAATAGTATTTATATACGATAAATATCTGTCTGTTCTACCGAAGAAAACATATCATGTATCTCAATTTCTCTGCCCAAACCGTAAGCGTAGCCGTCTTTAGCCGTCCCAAAATATTTTAAAACCGTCCTTTTTTGTACGGTCATTTGCTTTAAACCAAAAGTATTTTAAAATTTCTATGGTCAAAAACGAATATCTGTTTACTCTTTTATCTCAAACGAATATTCTGTCTTTAATGCAATCTTTTTTATCTCTTTTATATACAGATTTTCAAAGGTAATTTGTTCAAAATCAGATATGCTCTGCGGTCTATACATAGCCAAAGAGCGTAAGAGAGCGCCTCTGTAAACTTTTGCAAAATGGCTTAAAATCTTACCGTTTTTATAGAATTTTATCGCTGCATGAGGCTTTTTCAAAGAATAAAACTTTTCGTAAAAAACGGCTCTTAAATCAACCGTAAAATTATCGCTAAGCCACTCGTCTATCTTATCTGAAAAAGCCTCTTTGTAGTGTAAAGAAGTGTCAAATCCTCTTAAATTTTCACCCTGTTTTAATTTGTAATACGGCACTTTATCGCCCGCCAATAAAGGACCTAACAGATTTGAAAAAATCATCACATTTTTATCTATAAATTCCTGCGCGGCTGCATCCAAAGAGGCGTACCGCAAACTTGCATATGCAACACCCGTATATCTTAGAACAGCTTTTTGAGTTTTGCACCCAAAAAATTTTACGGGTAAAAACTCCGCCGTCTCTTTTTTGTTTTTAATGCCAAAAAGCTGTTGAAGTTCTTTTTCATTTTTATCAGAAAGGATTTTATTGTAAATATCAATACATTTTTTTCTGCTTTGAAATTTTTCACAAATCCACAAAGAGTTTTCAAGCGTATTTTCATAAGGCGAGAAAGCGTTCTTATCTTCGCTTGGTGAAAACAAAATCTTTAGCATCTTTTTATCCTTTGAATAATTGCAGTTGTTGAAAAATAAACCGCTTGGCGTTTATATAATTACGCGAAAAACATGTAAATTTTCTTACATGCAAGAGTTTTTTTATGCATGTAAGAAACCGACTCAAAGATTCTCTTTTATCTCTATCGTTTTTATCATATCGCCGGCTTTTATGCTATCAAGCGTTTTTAATGAACTCTCATCAATGATATCGCCAAAGACCGTGTGAATGCCGTCCAAATGCGGCTGTTTTGAGTGGCATATAAAAAATTGGCTTCCTCCAGTATCGCGCCCCGCATGCGCCATAGATAGAGTGCCTCTTTGATGTTTGTGAGTATTTTTATCGCATTCGCACGCTATTTTCCAGCCCGGACCGCCCGTGCCTGTGCCAAGAGGACAGCCGCCTTGTATTACAAAATTTGGAATGACTCTGTGAAATTTCAGCCCGTCATAAAATCCGCTCTTTGCCAAATACGCAAAGTTAGCCACTGCAATCGGCGTCTCTTCTGGATAAAGTTTTAGCTTCATGTCTCCCTTGTCGGTTTTGATAATAGCGTATGCAAAAGCGTTCAGCTCATCTTTTGTATAATCGTAAGTTTTTAAACCCATGTCAATCCTTTAAAAAATTTTGCGCATTATACAACAATTATCAACTTATAAAATGAATTTCGCTAAAATGGCGCCTTTCCAAAGGAGCGCATTTGAAAAGAGCGGTTGTTTTACTTAATATGGGCGGAGCGCGCAGCAAGCTGGAGTTAAAAGAGTTTTTAAAAAATATGTTTTTGGACAGGCGCATTATCGCTTCGCCGCTTCGTTACCTCATTTCCCCTTTGATAACGCTTTTGCGTGCAAAAAAAGTCTGGAAAAATTACGAACTTATCGGCGGCAGTAAGATTTACGAACATACGCAAAATCTTGTTGAAAAGATAACAGTTTTGTCGCATGGAGATTATGATATTTTTTTTGCGATGCGCTACACAAATCCGAAAATCGCAGATATTTTTCAGGGCAAAGATTATGATGAAGTGCTGCTATTTCCCATGTATCCGCACTTTTCAACGACTACAACGCTCTCTTCGTTTGAGGATGCCGACAAGTTTTTTGGAGGTAAAAATACAAAAATCTTTAAATTGGAGCATTTTTTTTACGACGAGCGTTTCAATGAAACTATCGTCAAACCCATCAAAAAACATGCTAAACACGGCACGCATCTTATCTTTTCGGCTCACTCTTTGCCTATTTCTATTGCCAAAAAAGATATTTACGAAACGCATCTTAAAAAACATGTGGATATTTTGAGCGAAAGCTTAAAAGATGCTGGTTTTGCAGGCATTCATCTGGCATATCAATCAAAACTC
>JAISNU010000001.1 GCA_031276075.1 Campylobacteraceae bacterium | reverse complement strand
CAGAAAAACAACATAGAACAATCCAAACATGCAAATCAAAAAGCAATTTGGTTTATTATTAACGATACTGTTATTGCAAAATATGGATTGCCACGCTGACTTCGTCAGCTCGCAATGACGGAATATGATTTTTTATTTCATAAATTTCTGTTTTCATTTGAGCGGAAAATAAAGTGTTTTCTGGATTGCTTCGTCATACTGCGTGTTCCTTGCAATGACATAAAAAGGGCTTGCATGATGAAAAATATAGATTGTCTTGCTATTTCATTTATCACAATATCTGGATTGCTTCGTCAGTCGTTACACTCCTTCCTCGCAATGACGGAAAGGAGAAGACACTGCGCCACTCCTCTCAATGACGAAAAGGAGACAGATTTACTATTTTACAGCATATTCGTTAAGCCTTTTACAAAAGAGTGGAGGCAGCAAACGCTATCGGGCTACATTTTGCGGCAATGTTTATCAATCCTTTTTATGGCGCGCTTACACAAAACTGCAGTTTTATCTATGAAAGTTTTTTTGGATTTTCTTTCCAGTTCATCAGTTATGAGATTTAACTCTTTTATTGAACTTGTGTCAGGTTTTTGCGCTATTCTGTCCATCGCATTTTTTATAATCGCGCTTTTCAGTTTATCTATATTTACCGCTTTTGGATTCCAATCAAGCCATACCATATCTCTTGGATGGTATATCGGCAAAATCCCATGCAGCACATCAAATCTTACATCGTCGCTATTTTCATGGATAAATATGACAGGTATTCCAAGCGCTATGCATGGCATCGCAACATGGATTCTTGATGTGATAATAAGGCGGGCTTCGTCGCGGTATCTATTCAAAATCTTACGAGCTTCCTGTTCAAACTCCAAAGCTCCTTCGTAACTTACGGGGTAGTGATTCCAATAATAAAAGTGCGTTATACTCGTGTCGGCTGTCTCTTTTATCTTTTGCGGCAGCTTTCTCATAGCTTTTTTTGTCAAATCCACAACAAAAACTTTGCCATTTTCGGGCGTATTTTTGCGCGTGTCAAAAGTCAGCGTCATGCAGCCTGAAAAATACGCTTCTACTCCAAGTTTTTGCAAAAATCTCATAGTATTTCTGTCGCGGCATCCTATAGGTTCAAAAGGCTTCATTTTTAGATAAATCTTTTCCGCTATAAATTTTTCGCGGGTATCGTTTATGTCGCTTAAGTGAAACCCTATAAATATAGGTTCTATTTTGTCGCTCCACGGCAACGGAAAAGTATGAGCACAGTGTCCGAACCATGCCTGCATAACCAGAGTGCATGGCGCGCTATCATAACTGTTTATCTCGTCTCTGTTTACAAGCAAAAGGCTGCGGCTTTTACCCCCCCCCCCCCCCCAGAATTTATGATAAATATTTTCTACCGCTAAGTTTTGCACAGCATCTCCTATATTGCCGTCTCTTGCCCACAATGGAGAATTGGGACGATCCTGCATGGCATATTTATATTGCTGAAATATTCTCGCATATTGTTTTGGCATGTTTAATCTCCAATGTTTTAAAAAAATATCTTTAACAGTATATTTATCTTGCAATTTATTGTAAAATAAAAATATTGATGATTTTATCTTATGTGGATTTAAAAATTGCTTTTTTGCGATATTAGATATTTCAAATCTATAATCCCTTTGTCATTGCACGATGCAATTTTGTCATTGCGAGCTTACGAGGTAGGAAGCAATTCACAAGACAAAGATATTCCGTCATTGCGAGGAGCGCGAAGCGCGACGAAGCAATCCAGATACATGAAACATTGTAAAAGAATATTGCAATTGAAAAAACATGAAATAACTTAAATTTGGAGTTAATGATGTATATTTTTTGAATATTTTTATTTTTCTGTTGTTTTATTGATTTTTTATTTCTGGATTGCTACAACACTTCGTGTCTCGCAATGACGGAAAAGATTTGCCATTTTTGCTTTTTATTGCGCCATTATTGCATGAAAAACTGCATTTCTTGTCATTATAAGGAATGCAAAACAGGACAAAACCCAACCAAATACTCATTTTCCGTCATTGCAAGTCGCTTGCGGCGAAGCAATCCAGAAATAAGGCAATTCAAAAAATATAAAATAATTAAGATAAATTTAAGATATAAAATCTTCAAATATTGCTGAATTTATATTGCAAATTATGGATTGCTTCGCTGCGCTCGCAATGACGAAATTATTGTTTGCATAATAAATTCCAAGCAATAACATCATCATTGTAAGCGAAGAGAAGCAGGAAATAATCTAAAAAAGTATCTCCTTCCATAATTGCAAACTGTTTTGGCAGCAAAACAATCCATTTATTGCAAAAAATGAAATGACGAAATTACCGCTTTGTTCACATGGAGAATTTTCACATACAATAGTACTCTCTGTTGTCGCAAGCCGCTTGCGACGCAGCAATCCATATCTTTTATCATTCAAATCCCTCTTTCCGTCATTGCGAGGAGCGGAGCGACGAAACAATCCATAAAAATAGCATAAAATAATCCAAATATACATAATGAAAAGGTGTTTTTTTGACGGCAGAGATTTCTTTGCAGATTTACGCGCAAATTTAACATAAGAGTTCGTAAATCGCAAGCAAAAGCGCGGCAGCTTCAGAGTTGGTTCTTAGACTGGCTTCGATAGTCGTTAAAGAACATAAAAATAGAGGTTCCTAAAATTTAGGAACTAAATTTTAAGGAGTAAAAGAATGGGACGCAGTAAAACTATAAAATTAGAAATTGCAAATAAAGAGGTAACTATACACGCGCCGACGGTCGGCGTTATAGTTGAGGCGAGTGAAAATAACGCGAGCGAAGTCAAGCAAGGCATAAGCGTTGCGGCAAGATGCTGCAATATGACCGAAACTGAGATAAAAGCTCTTGACATAAGCGATTTCAACGCTATTCAGGCGGTAATCACGGGTTTTTTAGGGAGAGCGGCAGAGGCGTGAGCGTAGAAGCTCTCGCTTTTGTCGCGCATATATTGCATTTTGGGCATGAAGAGATGATGAATATGGATATAAAAGTTTTTAACGAGTACTTAAAATGCTCTGAAAAGATTTTGAAAAAGACGGCTATCTAGCGCGTAAGGTCTGAAAGGATAATTATGGCTATAAAAATAATAATTAAAAGAAATACTATCCCTGCCATAAATCCCGTACCAACAGGATACTCTGCTGGAGTTAAAATTTCGCCAATAGTACCGGATATAAGTATGAGTGCATTATATACGCTGGTCTTTTTTAGATATTAGTTCCATGTTTATATTATAGCATAAAAATAGGAAAATAGCATGGAAAAATTAGCTTTAGGCATAGCGAATTGATTGTTTATTAATAATACTCTTTTGTTGTTATGAATTCTGGATTGCCGCGCTGGCTTTGTCAGCTCGCAATGACAGATGGTATCATTTTTTTGGTTGTTTTGTTACTTCACTTCTCGCCTATGATAGAATAGTTTGGATTACTTCGTCGCGCTTGACGCTCTTCGCAATGACGGAATTGGTTGTCATTCCTGAACAACAAGCAAAATACATGTACCCTCTCACTTTGCCATTTCTGTACGGGCAGAAACCTAAACTATTTCATCATTACGAAAAGCATAACAATTGAACAGTTAGAAAAACGCCTGTATTCCGTCATTGCGAGCTTGCGAAGTAATCCAGAAAAACACAAACAGTCTCAACATGCGGACAAAAACACAGTTTCATTTTATTATTAACAATATATTTTTTATTATCATAGAGAGTTAAAAATTGACAGACAATGCAAAAGCGGTTTTTGCCGCAAAAATATATAAATAAATAGTATCCAATTTCAAACCAACAGCAAAACAATCTTATAAAAACTCTGTTTCAGTGTATATATAAGGTATTTTTAGTATAATCCTCATTTTATTTTAAAAACTCGAAGGCATAAAATGAGTGATATTTTTGAACAAAATCAAGACATTCAAACAGTCAGTATTGAGGATTCTGTCAAATCCAGCTATCTTGATTACTCCATGAGCGTAATTATTGGGCGTGCGCTTCCTGACGCCAGAGACGGATTGAAACCTGTTCATAGAAGAATATTGTTTGCGATGAATGATTTGGGCGTCGGTTCGCGCAGCCCTTATAAAAAATCAGCCCGTATCGTGGGCGATGTCATCGGTAAATATCACCCGCATGGGGATACGGCTGTTTATGATTCGCTTGTGCGCATGGCTCAGTCTTTTTCCATGAGAGTTCCAATAGTGGACGGACAGGGAAATTTTGGTTCTGTGGACGGCGACAGCGCGGCGGCAATGCGATATACGGAAGCGAGAATGACTTCGTTAGCCGAAGAGCTTTTGAGAGATATTGATAAAGACACTGTTGATTTTGTGCCGAATTATGACGACTCTTTGAGCGAGCCTGATGTTTTACCCGCCCGTGTGCCGAATCTTTTGCTGAACGGTTCAAGCGGTATAGCGGTCGGTATGGCGACAAATATTCCCCCGCACAATCCAAGTGAGCTTATAGACGCGCTTTTGCTTGTTATTGACAACCAAAATATAAGCGTAGAAGAGTTAATGAGCGTCATTCCAGGACCGGATTTTCCAACAGGCGGCGTGATATTCGGCAAAAAAGGTATTTTAGAAGCTTACAAAACAGGGCGCGGGCGCGTGAAGGTAAGAGCTAAAACGCATACGGAAAAAAAAGGGCAAAAAGATATTATTGTTATTGACGAAATTCCGTATCAGGTAAACAAAGCCAGATTTATAGAGCAGACAGCGCAGCTTGTAAAGGAAAAGCAGATTGAAGGCATAAGCGAGATACGAGACGAATCTGACAGGGACGGCATCCGTGTCGTCATAGAGTTGAAACGCGAAGCTATGAGCGATATAGTATTAAATAACCTTTTCAAATCCACAAGCATAGAGCAGACTTTCGGTGTTATAATGCTTGCTATCAACAATAAAGAACCGAAAATATTTTCGCTTATAGAGCTTTTGCAACTCTTTTTTACCCACAGAAAAACCGTTATCATTAGAAGGACTATTTTTGAGCTTGAAAAAGCCAAAGCCAAAGAACATATTTTAGAAGGTTTGAAAATTGCGCTTGACAATATAGACGCTGTTATAGAGCTTATCAAAAAGAGCGAAGATACTGCAAGTGCAAAAGAGTCCCTCATGACGCAGTTTGCTTTGAGTGAAGCGCAAGCCGGCGCCATACTTGACATGAAACTTCAACGCTTAACAGGACTTGAAAGAGAGAAGATAGAAAACGAATTAAGGGAGTTGAGAAAAGAGGTTGAACGATTGAGCGCGATATTAAAAAGCGAAAAACTTTTGAGCGATATTATTAAAGAGGAGCTTTTGGAAGTCAAGGAAAAGTTCAAATCCGAAAGGCGCACAGAGATAATAGACGATTATGACGATATAGATGTGGAAGATTTGATACCAAATGAGTCTATGGTCGTAACTGTAAGCCACAGAGGCTATATCAAGCGAGTTGCATCAAAACTTTACGAAAAGCAAAAACGCGGCGGTAAGGGCAAAATTGCCGTTACGACTTATGATGACGACTTTATAGAGAGCTTTTTTATTTCAAATACGCATGATACGCTCATGTTTGTAACTGACCGCGGACAGCTTTACTGGCTTAAAGTTTATAGAATTCCAGAGGGAAGCAGAACGGCAAAAGGCAAAGCAGTTGTTAATCTCATTTCGCTTCAGCCTGACGAAAAAATTATGGCTATTATCCCTACTACGGACTTTGACGAAAGTAAATCATTAGCGTTTTTTACAAAGAACGGCATTATCAAGCGGACAAATTTAAGCGAATTTAAAAATATCCGTTCTATCGGCGTACGCGCGATAACGCTTGACGACGATGATGAAATTATCACTGCGCGCGTAGTTACAAAAGATGTGCAAAATCTCTTTATTGCAACTAAAAAAGGTATGTGCGTGAGATTTGACATAAACGACACAAGAGATATGGGACGAACGGCGCGCGGAGTTACGGGCTTAAGATTTAAAGAGAAAAACGACCTTGTTGTGGGCGCGGCGGTCATATATAACGATCAAGAAGAGCTTTTGGCAGTCAGCGAAAATGGTATCGGCAAACGCACTACAGCGGAAGAATACAGACTGCAAAAACGCGGCGGCAAAGGGACTATTTGTATGAAATTGACAACTAAAACAAAAGATTTGGTCGATATCGTGATAGTTGATGAGAGTAAGGATTTGATGGCGCTTACCAGTAGCGGCAAAATGATAAGAGTAGATATGCAGACGATAAGAAAAGCGGGGCGCAACACAAGCGGCGTTAAAGTTGTAAGCATTGAAGGAGACGATAAAGTTGTCAGTATTGCAAGATGCCCCAAACAAGAAGACGACGAGAATGAAGAAGTCAGCGCGGACGACAGTGTGTTAAATATACAAGACAGCGGCGAAGAGTAAGAGTTTGTTTTAAGCAGATTTGTTTTGCAGGTCTGCTTAAATGATTTATTGCGTAAAAACGCCGTTATGAGATCTTAGGATAATTTGCAAAATTTGCTTAAATAATTTATCGCTGTGCAGAATAGATTTTTCTATTACATTATCTCAATATTATTTTCGCGTATTTTTGTACCGCATGGGAATAATAAAATAGAAGCTCACATAATGAAATTACGCAAACAATGATTAATTTCCGCCATTACGACTGCGAGTTTGCGAAGCAGAAAACAATCCATGCCTTTTTGTCATTGCGAGCTAACGAAAGAAAAGAGCGAATATGCAGCTACTTCCCCGTCATTGCGAACCGCTTGCAGACTGCAATTCAAATACCGCATCCCTCCGTCATTGTGAGATACGAAGTGTCGTGGCAATCCAGAAAACATCCACTCTAATACTGCGCCATGCAAAGCACATGCCGCCCTCTGCGTCATTGCGAGGAGTGTGAAGCGCGACGAAGCAATCCAAAAAAAACTTTTTCTGTCATTGCGATCTGGCGAAGTCAGTGCGGCAATCCAGAAATAAAAAAACAAAAAAGCGTCATTGATAACAAATAAAACTGACTTTTCTGTTTGCATGTATGGATTGTTTCATGTTATTCTTTGAATTGCTCGTCATTTTATTCCTCGCAATATTTGGATTGCCGCGCTCCGCTCGCAATGACGGAAAAATGTAGACTACCGCGTCGTTTCATTAGCCCACAATGACAAATTTATATAAATAATGACACCCTTTCCGTCGTTGCAAGCTGTTTGAAATATGGTAATTTATAATTAAAAAATCACCGTTCCGTCATTGCGAGGAGTGCCAAGCAGGACGAAGCAATTCAAAAAGACGCCCGCGTCTTTATTGTTAAAGTTAAGAATCAAAATTCAAAATTTTAAATATATGAAACGCTTCCGTACTATTTGGATTGCTGCGCAACGCTTCTGTCTGTTTTGCTAATTTTCTTAAGGAGTCAAATCCCTTATTTGTATTCATAAGTTCTTTGATGCCGCTTATTGCCAGTCCTAAAGTAATTCCTACCGCAATATCTTTCATATTAACAAACCTTGTGTTATAATTCATGCATGGAAACAATAAAAAGAAAAAAAAGACGAATCAGAATTTCAACTAATGCTGCAGTGCTTGGTATATATATGCTCATACTGTTTGTATGTTATATATGCACAGGTAGCTACATAGATGCTCTTCTGTCCTCTTTTGTTGTTTCAATTTTTGCCTCTCTTGCACTTTTATTTTTGACTGCCGTTTTTAGCCTTTAAAATTCTCTCTGAAATTTCAACAAATTTCATAAATTCCAAAATATCCATACTGCACATTTTGGCGTACCCAAATAACAGAAAGAGGCGGTATGCACCTTGTATAAGTGCGGTTAGTTTGGATGCTTTTTGGATTATTTTGTCATTTTATTTATTGCAAACGGCACAGTTTTGTCATTGCGAGGAGTGTAACGACGAAACAATCCAAAAAATAAAATAATGCAAACATGCAAATAAAAAGTTGTTTAGTTTGCTTTTGATGATAATCTTTTTATTGCTATAAATTATGGATTGCTTCGTTATACTTCTTGCAATGACAGGGGATACATTTTCGGTTATGAATTGTTCGCTGCATTTATAGTTATTGGATTGCCACGACACTTCGTGCCTCGCAATGACGGAAGGTGGACATTTTCTGAATTACTTCACTCGCAATGACAGAAAAGGAGCGTTTTTTAGATTGCTTCGTCGTTACACTCCTCGCAATGACGAAAATGGGGAATTGCCGCGCTGTTAAAATGGCTTGTAATGACAAAAAGAGGAGTTTGCATGATAAAAGGTATGGATTGCTTCCTGCTTTGCAAGTTTGCAATGACGGGAGGACATGAGAATGACAGAATATGAAATTTGCAGTATTTCCAATAATGGAATAATGTTTTTATGCAGATTTAAATTAAAAATCTAAGCCGTATGTGCAAAAAGTAAGTAACGCCTTTGAATATTTTTGCTTTGAGATGCAGTTTTTTCACTTTAAACCGCAACTTTAATAACTTTATAGAGCTTTTTTGATACAATAACATTTTTTAATTTTTAATCTAAAAAGGCATTTTATGAGAAAGTATAATGTTGCCGTTGTAGGCGCTACAGGCGCTGTAGGAGAGGAACTTTTCAGGATATTGGAAGAGCAGGATTTTCCTATCAAAAACATATTGCCCTTAGCAAGCGAAAAGAGCGAAGGAAAAGAGATAGAGTTTCGCGGCAAGAGCGTAAAAGTGGTCAAATTAACTGAAGATGTTTTTGAAAAACATGAGGTAGAGATAGCGTTTTTCAGCGCGGGCGGAAGTATTTCCGCGCATTTTGCGCCGTTTGCCGCAGAAGCCGGAGCCGTAGTTATAGACAACACAAGCCATTTTAGAATGGATGAAGATGTGCCTTTGGTAGTGCCTGAGTGCAATCCGCAAGATATTGCCCAGTGGAAAAACAGAGGCATTATCGCAAATCCAAACTGTTCAACTATCCAAATGGTTCAAGTTCTAAAACCGCTTGATGATTTTTACAATATCAAAAGAGTTGATGTCAGCACTTACCAAGCCGTAAGCGGCGCGGGTAAAAGCGGCATGGAAGAGTTGGTACACCAGATGCAAGAATTTTTCGCTTTTAGATTGAGCGATGCGGCGCCTCAAAAATTCCCGCACCAAATCGCTTTAAATCTTATACCTCATATTGATGTATTTTTGGATAACGACTATACTAAAGAGGAGATTAAAATGGTCAAAGAGACCCAAAAAATCCTCCATAAAAGCGTAGAAGTGAGCGCGACTTGCGTCAGAGTGCCCGTACTTAGAAGCCACTCCGAGTCTATCACGATACATTTTGAAAAAGACATAGACGCCGCGCATGCGAGAGAACTGCTGTCTAAAGCTTCAAATGTTATTGTTGTCGATGAACCGAGTGAAAAAAAATATCCTATGCCGATTATCGCAACAGATACTGATTTTACTTATGTGGGGCGCATTAGAAAAGATATATACCAAAATAATATTCTCCACCTCTGGTGCGTTGCCGACCAGATTCGCGTTGGTGCGGCTACAAACGCAGTGCGTATCGCGCAAAAATGGACAGAGCTTGAAGGGTAAGAACGGATGAATTTCGGCACATTTTTATGGTCAGGCAGGTTAGTTACATTTTTGGCAGTGATTTTTAGTTTTATCGGCGCGGTAATACTGTTCATCATCGCCAGCTATGACATAATTGATGTTGCGGCGATAGTGTTTAAATTCTTTTTTCAAAATTACCACCCTGACGATTTTCATGCAGATGTCGTGGGAAATATCATGGGAGCGATAGACTTATATCTCATGGCTATCGTCATGCTGATATTCAGTTTTGGCATTTACGAGCTTTTTATAGGCAATATAAAAGAGGCGGACGAGGGCAAAACTTCAAAAATTTTGGAAATACATTCGCTTGACCAGCTAAAAGATAAAGTCGCAAAAGTCATAGTTATGGTTTTGGTAGTGAACTTTTTTCAGCGTATAATGCATTTGAATTTTACGACGGGTACGGATATGCTTTACTTTGCGCTATCTATATTAGCTCTTTGCGTGGGACTCTATTTTCTTGGAAAGAGCGGTCATTAATATGATTTTTATAGATGCATGTTTTGGCAAAGACACTCCGCATACGCCTGTTTGGATGATGAGGCAGGCGGGGCGTTATCTACCCGAATATATGAAAGTGCGCCAAAAAGCGGGAGATTTTCTATCGCTTTGCAAAACGCCCGAACTTGCCGCCGAAGTAACGCTTCAGCCTGTAGATATTTTAGGCGTAGATGCAGCGATACTTTTTAGCGATATTTTGGTAGTGCCGCTTGAAATGGGCATGAAACTTGAATTTGTAAAAGGCGAAGGTCCTCAATTTCCAAAGCCCGTTATCTGTGAAAACGATTTATCCGCGCTTGATATAAACAGGGCGGTTGAAAATCTAAAATATGTATATGAGACGATAAAAATTACCCGCTCCAAACTTTCACATGAAAATGCGCTGATTGGTTTTTGCGGCGCGCCATGGACGCTGGCTACCTACATGATAGAAGGCAGCGGAACAAAAACATACTCCAAAGTCAAAAAACTGCTCTATACAAATCCGCGCTTTTTGCATGCCGTATTATTTAAAGTAACAGAAACATTGAAACTTTACATGGAAGAGCAGATAAAAAGCGGCGTAAATGTTGTTCAGATATTTGACTCATGGGCTTCGGCATTGGAAGATAGCGCATTTTTTGAGTTTAGCTGGCGTTATATCAAAGAGATTTGCGCTTATTTAAAAAGCAGATATCCGCATATACCGATTATCGTTTTCCCAAAAGGCATAAGCGGCTATCTTGATAAAATAGACGGTGATTTTGATGTGTTCGGAGTAGACTGGTCAACACCCATAGAGTTAGCCAAAGAGAAACTCGGACACAAATATATTTTACAAGGCAATATGGAACCTGCAAGACTGTACGATAAAAACGCTATAAAAAATGGCGTTGAGCATATCGTAAGCATTATGGACGCAAGAAGGCATATATTCAATCTTGGACACGGTATATTACCCGATATACCCGTAGAAAATGCAAAATATTTTGTAGATTTGGTTCACTCTTTGACTAAAAAATAATGTTTAAATTTATATTCGGACCTATATCTTCAAGGCGTTTTGGTCTCTCTTTGGGCGTTGATTTGAGTCCGGATAAAAAACAGTGCAACTTTGACTGTCTTTACTGCGAGCTTAAAGGGGCAAAAACTGTTGATAAAATGCAAAATCCGCCGCTTGTAGAAGAGATAATAGATGATGTTAAAACAGCCTTAAAAAAATATCCCGATATTGCCGTTATTACTGTTACGGCAAACGGCGAACCGACGCTTTATCCGCATTTAAAAGAGCTGGCGCAGCAAATAAATGCGTTCAAAAACGGCAAAAAACTACTTATCCTCTCAAACGGCGCGCTGATAGCCGACAAAAGCGTGCAAGAGGCGCTTTTGAAGTTTGATATAGTAAAATTATCCCTTGACGCCGTTACGCCCGAAGCGTTCAAAAAACTTGACCGCGCGCATAAAAGTATAAATTTGGCGCAGATGATAGAAGGCATGAAAGAGTTTGCGCGCATATTTAAAAATGAACTTGTTTTGGAAACGCTTGTCGTTAAAAATATAAATGACACGAGGGATAATTTTTTAGCTTTAAACCGCGTTGTCAATGAGATAAAACCCTCCCGCATAGATTTGGGCACGATAGATAGACCAAGCGCGTATAAAGTTTCGCCCGTGAGTCTTGAAACGCTTGAGATTTTATCGCGCGAGATAAAAAATATTCCTGTGATGATAGCAAGAAGGGCGGAATTTGTGAAGCGCGCTTTAAATTTAAACGAAAAAGAGATAATACGGCTTTTAAAAATGCGTCCGCAAAGCGAAAGCGATATGGAAAATATGCTTGATGAGGAGAGTAAAAAACATTTGTACGATTTGTGTAAATGTGGAAAAATCAGCCTCATGAGCATCGCAAACATTAATTTTTACAAAGCAAATAATATTTAAGCAATGCTGA
>JAISNU010000065.1 GCA_031276075.1 Campylobacteraceae bacterium | reverse complement strand
ACTAAAATATTAAAATAATTAACTTTTTTCTTTAAGCAAAAAACTGGCTTTGACTGTTAAACTGCTTACCTGTTACGCGCTTTTTTATTATAGTACTTATTTAAAAAATGGTTTATAATTACAACTAATAAACCAAAAAACACCGCTGATAAAATTGTATCTAACATTTTATGCCTCTTAAGAAAATTAACACATTATAGCATATTTTTACGGTTTTTATATTGCGTTTAGTAGTTGCGACTATGTTTAACGCGTAATAGCCTGCAACTGCAACACCTGCTAAAATTGCTAAATTTCGCAATGTTTTTGCATTGTTTGTTGCAAATGTAGTTGTGTTGAATGCCGTCTTTTACGCTTGTTACCGCGCTTTGTACCGCTTTTATTGTCTCTAACGCGTTTTCGCTTTACCTATAACATTGTTATTATTGCTTGCGCTGACTACCTGTGAATGCCGTATATTCGTCTGTTGTCATTACGAGGAGCTCCAAGTGCGACGAAGCAATCCATTAAGATGTCTGCATATTTATCGTTTAATTTAAAGATTGAAAATCAAAATACAAAGTTTTAATACATGAAGCGTTTTCGCACTGCTGGATTGCCGCACCATAAGCGGCTCGCAATGACAGTGAGGTTTTCTTGTTTCTGGATTCATACTTTGCGCGGAAATAATAAAAAGGTATGGATTACTTCGTCGTTACACTCCTCGTAATGACGGAATTAGAGGGAGAAAGAAATGGCTTTGTTTTTTTATTCTGGATTGCTTCGTCCTGCCACGCTTCGCTCGCAGTCCTCGCAATGACAAAATTATTTGTTTATATAAATATTTCCCCTCGCCATTACGAGCCGCTTGCGGTGCCGTAATCCACATTTTCATTATGCAAGCTCCTTTTTTCAGTCATTGCGAGGAAGAACGACGAAGCAATCCAGAATCATAGATAAAAAATAATTATCTATTTTTTTAGATAATACCCTTTTTGTTGTTATAAGATATGGATTGCCGTGCTTCGCTCGCAATGACAGATGCGGGGGCTTGCACATGATAAGGTATGGATTACTTCGCTGCAAGCGGCTCGCAATGACGGAGAGAGAATTTCACGCGATAGTGAAATTGGTCGTTATTGTATTGTTTGTATGGATTGCTTCATCCTGTCGCGCTTCGCTCGCAGTCCTCGCAATGACGGATTGAGGGGGCTTGCACATGATAAAAGGTATGGATTACTTCGTCGTGTTTCGCGCTCCTCGCAATTACGAGACCATTTTCATGTCTCATAATGACGGGGGAATTGCCGCACTTGTTTTCAAAAAGACATTTTGCCTTGCAAAAGCGCTTGGCTTGTTTTAGGATTGATTTTAATCTCATGCGGCAATACAAATCTTTTTAGTCCGTACGCTTCAATACCTGCTCTTCCTATCATAGCGGCATTATCGGAACAAAATTCAAGCGGCGGCAGGTATAATTTTGTACCGAATTTCTCGCACAAGTCCCCCATTTTTTCACGCAGCATTTGATTTGCGCTAGCGCCCCCGACTATTGCAAACTCTTTAAATGCGTTTTGTTTAAAAATCTTTTCGCACTGTTTTAAGATATGGTTTATCGCGGCGTCTTGAAATGAAGCGGCGATGTCGTACATATCTTGCTGTGAGATACTCTCTCCAAGCTTTTGGACGGCAACTCTTACTTGGTTTTTCAGCCCGGAGTAACTAAAGGCTATATTTTTTGATTTTTGCATCGGTATGGTAAAGTTGAACCGTTTTTGTCCCAATTTCGCATACTCTTCTATGATATTTCCGCCCGGATAGCCAAGACGGAGCATTTTGGCGGTTTTGTCAAAACTCTCGCCAAAGCTGTCATCCAATGTGGAGGCTAAAATCTTTATATCGTCATAACTTTTTGCATCCAAAATCTGTGTATGCCCGCCCGATACCAGCAAAACTCCCATCGGCAGTTTTTCTTCTTGTTCAATAAATAGCGAATATATATGTCCTTTCAGGTGATTTATCGGCACAATCGGCACAGCAAGAGCGATACTTAAAGCTTTTGCCATCATTACGCCCTCTAAAAGACTCACAGAAAGTCCGGGTTCATTTGTAACGGCGATAGCTTGTATCTCTTTCAGATACGGCGCGGTTTCTTCAAGTATTTTAGGAAGCGCAGCCGCATGAAGTCTTGCGGCAAGTTCGGGCACAACGCCGCCATATGTTGAGTGGGCAAGCTCTTGCGAAATTTTCTTGTGAAATAGAAGTTCGCGGGTATCGATTTTTGTCAATGCCAAAGAGCTGTCGTCACAGCTGCTCTCTATACTTAAAATCACGCTTTTTTAACCTTTAAAACATGAAAAACAGAATGCAAAACTTTTATGGCGATGATTATTATTATTGCGCTGATTAATCCGGCTATTATGACGGCATAGTATTCGTTGTCTTTTATTGCGCCCGTATTGTACGCAAGCGTGGCGATTGCGACCAAAAATGTAAGCGGTATGGAATTGCCCAAAGAAAAAAGGAGCGTATTTTTTAATCCGAAATAGCTAAAATACGCAGTCAAAGAGCTAATAAGCCTTATCAATATTATAGTTCCAGATACAAAAAGCGAAAGTTTCAGCACCTCAGGATTTGTAAATGCCCCAACAGGCAGAGTTGAGCCGACATGTATAAAAAAGAGCGGGATAAAAAAGCCAAATCCGAATGAGGAGAGTTTTTCGCGCAAGTCCGTCTTGTGCTTAAAAAAGAAAGCCAAAAACAGTCCTGCCAAAAATGCTCCCAATACCTCGTCTATGCCGATAATTATCATCAAGGATACCATAGCAAAAACAAGCGCCATTGAAAACCGTATATCTATATCTTTATTGTCTTGGTAGGGCATAATTACAGTTTTGACTTCGGGAAACCACCAAAAAAATACTTTTGCTCCCTTGAAAAAGAGTGCAAAAGAGCCAAAAAAAAGTATAAGTATCACAAAAGTGATGAAAAATTGTATATTAAATCCGCTTTTCAAAACGCTGTTTAAAATAATCATGACGATGATACTGAGCAGTTCGCCGATAATGCCGACATTCAAAGCAAGCGAAAGCCATGCTTCCTCTCTGCCGTACTCTTTTACCAAAGTCATTAAAATGCCGATTGAAAAAATGGGAAATATCGCGATATAAACGATATTTAGATTGAAATAAAGAGTTGCAATAATGGAGAGAGCATAAATTGTGCCGAAAAATAGAACAACTCTTTTTAAAAGCGAAGCTTTGCCGAAACGAAGCTCTTTTAGATTAACTTCCATACCGACTAAAAACATCAAATATAAAAAGCCAAGATGAGCAAAAGTTTCAAACGCCGCAAACGCCTTTAAAAGCCCGATATATGCGCCGAATACGCCCAAAAGCATTTCTACTACGACAATCGGAATTTTTGTAACGCTTGAAATAAAAGGCGCGGCTACCAATAAAAGCGCTAAAAGTATAACAACCGCGCTTGCTTCCAAAATTATCCCTTACTTCAGTTTTCCGTTATGAAGATACGGCACTCCGCGTATAAGACCCGAGCCGAATATCGCATCTGCCGCGCCATGTACAACATCTGTTTTTGTCTGAAGCTGCTTTTCGTCAAGTTCAACATCTTGATAATATTTTTCTATAACGGCAATAATTTTTTCATTATCTTTCAATTTTTTTGCCTCTTCCAGAATAAGAGCTGATTTGATAAAAGCCGTTTCGTCATGTACGGGCGCGAAAATCATTCTCACATTCGTATTTTTCAAATGTTCCCGCAGTTTTGTAAGTTCCATACGGCAATACGGGCAATCAGGATCGGTTACTATCGTTAAAAGCTCGTCTGTTTTGTTTTGAGACTTCAAAAGCAATCCCGCTTCGCTCGGAATACCCTCAAACAAGCTGTCAAAAAGTTTTGCTTTTTGCGCCTCGTTTTTCTCCGTTGCCGCTTGGTTTATCGCTCTGATTTCATCTATTTTACCGACAAAAAGATCCTTGTCGCTGCTGCTGTCAAAATAGAAAAAATCTGATACTGCCAAAAATGATTTACCGTCTTCGGAGACATATAAAGGCATAGCATTGCCCTCGGCAGTTTTAAGTACGGCAAGACGCAAACCGCTCACGCTTTTAAGCTTGTCCGAACTTATAACTTCCACATCCTGCTTAAAATTGTTTTTGATACTCTCTTTAAGATTGTCCTCAAATCCGCCCGCGAAAAGTAGTCCGCCTAAACATACAAAAGTTAAAAACTTTTTCACAATAAAACTCCTTGTTAAAAAAATAGAAAGCATTTTACCAAAAATATGCTTGAAATATTATTTTAACTCCCGCAGCCTCTTATATGCGCTCTCTTCCAAAAGCGCGCTCTCTTTAAAAAGTTCGGAGAGATATTTTGGATTGAGTTCATCTTGATTTTTTATGATTTTTGCGCCTTTTAGGGCAAACAGTCTGAGTTTATCGCCCGCTTCACTCATAATATCGGAAGCTTCAAGCAGTAAAGATGAGTTTAAAAGTTTTGAACTTTCCTGCAAAAACGAAGCATACATAAATCTAAACCCGCCTCCGCCCGTGCCTATCTCTTCTTGCATTCTAATAATTTGAGTGATAAACATCTTTGCAAAATGTTTGTTACTGTTAGTTGCCGTTTTAAGAGAAGCTATCTTTTTTGCAAGCGTCTTCATGCCCCAAACGCCGATAATCGGAAGAGGGGTGTTTAGCATCATGCGTACAGTTTTTGATACGGCTTGCTTTACAGCTTTTTCAAAATCCACATCTTTTGGCGCCGATACGAGCTTATAAATAGCGCCGTGCGGCGCAAGCGCGCCTTTAGCAAATCTGGCTTTTGTCAAATCTTCCGCGCTTATAGTATTTACATAATCAAACACGGGATCGCTTACGAAATAAGTATCTCCCTCTTTTTTAAACACTATCAGATTGTGTGCGTTAAAGTGAAAACGCATATCTTTGGGAAAATAAGGCAGATAAAATACAGATGTCTGCACGCCTGCTATCCCGCCTTTTTCAAGCTCTTCGTCCAAAGCTTTTACGGCTGCGCTCACATCGTTTTTAAAAGTTTTGGTTTCAAATTTTGCGCCCAAGTTTTTTGCCGCTCCTTTTAATATATAACGCGGCGGCATTCTGTAAGTAATCAACGGTTGGTTATTTATCTTGATAAACGGAAAATAGCCGAAGATAAGCGCGCTTGAAATGCCAAAACACATAGCCTCGCTTATTTCAAAGCCGCCGTGTCTTAACATGGCTGAAACCGTACCGCTTTCACAATGGGCGGCATGCGAATGTTTAAATTCGGTCATGATTGTTTTCTTTGTTTTGATTTAACATTTTTTATATTTCTCTCCTGTTTTTTGAGTCGGATTTTAATACGACACTTTTTTAAAAACAAAATTATATCAGGTTTATTGTGTTTAAACATAACCAAGCCTTGTTAAAGAGAAAAATTTATGCTAATATTCTACCAATCATTTAATCTAAAAAGGCAAATCATTATGAAAACATTTGAATTGACATGCACGGCATACCTAAAAAACGATATCGGATTTCAAGACAGTTTTGAAGTTATTGCAAAATATATAAGTTTTTCCATACATTCAGCAGGGCTTGATGAGATACATGCGAGCAAA
>JAISNU010000038.1 GCA_031276075.1 Campylobacteraceae bacterium | reverse complement strand
TAAAGCCTTTGCGGACGCGAACCTACCACATTTTGCATGAGCGCGCCGCTTGAAGTTCTTTTATCATAATAATCCGGCTTTTCCCAATAAAATACCTCTTCAAGAATATGTTCATTATCCGTCAAAACAAGCTTTCCGTCTATCAAATCAACCACATAAGGGTCATTTTCCAAAGGTGTGGGCGTGCTTATGACAGATGTGCCGTCGCGCAGACTGAAAGATTCGGGGCGGTATTTTAATTTACCGTCGCGGCTGCCGAAAATATCCGTTCCGCCCAAATGATGAATATCGGGATCCACCGCATCAAGCGCTTCGGGAGTATAATAAACGCCCCTTCGTTGAATGTCTGTTTTCAACAGCACAAGGCGCGGAAACTCGGGATATTTGTCCGCTATTTCGTCTAATGTAAGTCCTCTTCCTGCACTCATTTACGCTCCTTTTGCAAGTCTGTCCAAATGCAAAAAGTAAGGTCTATCCCGCGTTTCTTCGTCCACTCTTTTTTGAAGCGTCTGCTCGCTAATCTCCAAAGGCTTCAATACCCACACAGTGGATAAATCAAAATCTTTATATCTGCTTAGAACCTCTTCGTAATATTTTTGAAATATCTTGCCGCTCACTATGGCTTTTACGGGCTTTGCCGTGATTTTAAAACTGCGTTTATCGTGAGTGAGCAATAAAATAACGACTTTTTTGTCAAACCAAAGGGCTTTTGTTAAAAAGCGGTTTGTGTTTGAAGACTCAAGAAATTCGGTATAAACAATATCGTCATTCTCGCTTCTTAAAGACTCTTTGACGACAGGGTGAGGCAGACCCTCGTCATCAATACTGACAAGGATTTTCACACTTTTCGGGTCATTTAGCAATTCTAAAATCTCATGAGCCATTTTCAAACCTTTTTACGAAGCTTTAACATGCTTATTGCTTGAAAGCAGTCTCGTATCAAACGCGCCGCCCGTTACCACATCGTTTTCAACGGTAAACGGTTTTTTATCTGGCAAAAGCGGGAAAACAAGCTCCGCAAAACGCACAGCTTCTTCCAAATGCGGATAGCCTGAAAGCACAAAAGTATCCGCCCCAAGATCTACATACTCTTGCAGTCTTGCCGCCACAGTCTTAGGATCCCCAACAAGCGCCGTTCCTGCGCCTCCTCTTATCAAGCCGATACCTGCCCAAAGATTTGGGCTTATCTCAAGCTTGCTCTTATCGCCTTTATGCAAAGATGTTATGCGGCGCTGTCCTATGGAGTCGGAACTGTTTTGATTGGCTTGCGCAGCAGCTATCAAATCGTCATCCAAATGGCTTATAAGTTTCTCCGCCGCCGCCCATGCCTCCTCTTCCGTTTCGCGGACGATGATTTGCAGCCTTATGCCAAATCTCACAGTCCGTCCAAGCGCGGCGGCTCTTTTTTTCACATCTGCTATCTTTTCCGCTACCAAATGAGGCGGTTCGCCCCAGCTAAGATATGCGTCTATGTGCTTTGCCGTCAAATCATGAGCCGCATCCGACGAACCCCCGAAATACAAAGGCGGATGAGGTCTTTGGACGGGAGGAAATAGATTTTGAGCGTTTTCTACATGATAATATTTACCCTTATAAGTAACTTTTTCGCCGCTTAAAAGTCTGCGCCAGACAGTCAAAAACTCGTCTGCCGCTTCGTATCTTTCGTCGTGATTCCAAAAGATTCCGTCAGCCGCAAGCTCCTCAGGCCAAGCTCCGGGAACTACATTGAGTATCAATCTGCCGTTTAACGCTTCATCTAATGTAGCGGTCTGCCTTGCAAATACCGTAGGTCCTCCCGTAGCCGAAGTCCTCAAAGCTACTAAAAGTTTGATTTTGCTTGTTACATTTGCCAATGTTGCGGCAGTGATGAACGGGTCAAGATTGCCGCTTCCTGTCGGTATCAAAAGCCCGTCATATCCAAGATGTTCGGCAGTCGTCGCTATCTGTTTAAGATAAGCGTTGCTCACAGGTCTTGCAGTCGCCGACCTTCCCAAATACCTGCCGTCGCCGCCTGTGGGCAGAAACCAAAAAATGCCTAAACTCATAACTTCCTCCTTAAATTTTTACAAGAATTAAATATCTCAATAAATACTTTACTAAAAAAGTATAGTTAATTTATCTGTTTAATTGGTATTATATATGTTCAAATATTATAACCTGCTTAAAATATTTGAGTTTTTGTATCTGTTTAGTATAATATTTAGAGATTATAAGATTTATAATTTTTATGAAATAAAAAAATAGAAACGCTTTGTCATCGCGAAGGACATAGTGTCGCGGCAATCCAAAAAAACACTTCTTCTGTCATTGCGAGGAGTGTGAAGCAAGACGAAGCATATTCCTGAAATGTTTCCTCGAAAACGGCATGGTGGCAATCTCCCACTATATCCGTCATTGCGAGCTGATGCGCTCAGTGCGGCAATCCAAAAAACACTTCTTCCGTCATTGCGAGAAGTGCGGTGGCGAAGCAATCCAGAAAATAAAAAACTAAAAATATAAATTATCAACTCCAAATTTAAGTTATTCTATGTTTTTTAATCACACTATCTTGATGTTTCATAACGCTTCGCGTCTGGATTGCCTCGTCCTGCCACGCTTTGCTCGCAGTCCTCACAATGACGGAATTGTTGCTTTATTTATAAAACAAAATTTTTACACAACGATGAAATAAGACTATGGATTTGTTTTGTCTTTTTATTATTTCTGGATTGCCGCGACACTATGTGTCTCGCAATGACGGAGAGGAAGGATTGCTTTGTCATTGTATTTCCTGCATGTAACTCTTCACAATCCCTCCTTGTGTCCACAAACTTGATAGCTTTGTCATTGTATTCCTCACAATGATGAAAAAGGTGTTATTTTTGTGCTATTGTAAGTTGTTTGCGGCGCGGTAATCAATTGTATTTTGTCTTTCATTATTTTTCTTTTATAATTTTTGTTCATTTCTGTCATTCCTGCACAGGCGGGAATCTATTATGCTCCATTATGCAAGAGTGTATCCTCTCCGTCATTACAAGGGATGTAGTGCCGCAGCAATCTAAAAAAACACCTCTTCCGTCATTGCGAGCCGCTTGCGGCGAAGCAATCCAGAAAATAAAAAACTAAAAATATAAATTATCAACTCCAAATTTAAGTTATTTCATGTTTTTTAATCATAATATCTTGATGTTTCATAACGCTTCGCGTCTGGATTGCCTCATCCTGCCACGCTTTGCTCGCAGTCCTCGCAATGACGGCAAGATGGAAATTCATATGACGGAATATATAAATTCCCAAGTACACAGGAATGGCATAAAGGAACATGGGAAATTACTAAAAGAAGAAGGAACTGTTTCCTGCTTCGCAAGCTCGCAGTCGCAATGATAAAATGATGTGCTGTTATATAATGTTTTCAATGACGAAGAAAAGTGGATTGCCGCGCCATTTCCAACGGCTCACAATTACAAAATTGATCGTTATTTGCAAAGATTACCGCGCTCTCATATAGCAGCTTGCAACGACATAAAACAGATACTCCGCAGGAAAACGACCCTCCCGTCATTGCAAAAATGGTAACAATCCATAAAACACCTGTCTTTATCATTGCAAGGTCATTATTTGTGCTTTCAATTGCTCCTGTTATTATTCTTTTTCTGTCATTGCGAGGAGTGCAGCGACGAAGCAATCCATATTTCCCGCGCATGATAAAAACGCATGTATTAAATATTACTCTTTTGCAAAATCTCATGTCTATTATCTTAAAACCATGCTACTTCTGTCTCGTTTGATAATAGCAATAAAATTAATGCCTGCTGTAAATACCATTTTATCTTATTGCGGTTAAAGTTTATAATTTTCATAAATCGCAATAGGATTTAAAAATACATTTTTTTGGTAAGTTTATCTATTACTGTTCATATTCTCTAAACCTTGCGTGGATAAACTCTCTCGTAATAACCACTTTGCCGTCAATTATCTGTTCTTTGGATTCTCTTTTGGTTACGGCATATACAGGAATAATTCCGTTTATAAATGCAAAATTTACCATGCTGTATGTCGCGCTAAAATCGCCTTGCACCAACAGATAATTATCTTTGTTAGCTTCAGCGGTTAAGCGCTCTTTATAGGCTGTAAGCTCGTATGTAATTTTTTCTTTATCGGGATCTATATTTGCCCAAGTGCTGTCACTCAAATCTATAATCTCGTCAATTTTTAAAACCTCTTTAGCTTCCTTGATTTGACTCTCCATCAGGTTATGATTCATCAATATAAAAAGTTTTTTCATCTATTGTCGTTTTGCTAAAATATCATTATCAATACAAAATTCTTTGTATTGATCTAATAAATTTTTAAATTCCAAATTTGCATCTTCTATACTTTCACCGTTATTTCCATGAGCCAAATCATTTCTTAAATCTTCCGCCTTTATAATGAATTCTCTAAATTGTTCTATATTCTCTTTGCTATTAAGAAAATCAATAATTATTTTTTTAACATTCTCATTTTTAACAAGATATATGCCTTTAAGTTTTTTTACAAACTTGCGAGAATTATTTGTTAATTCATATGTGATCTTTTGCCCTTTTTGTTCTTTAGAATATAATTCTATATGCTCTTTCACGCTCTTGTCTATTAATTTAAATTTCTCCAAACAGTAGTAGCCTATCGCTTCAAATAGTAAAGTTATTGCATTCAATAAATATCCTTTTTTTCCCAATAACTCTGAAAATTCATACGATTGTCTTGATTTTAAATATTCACATTTACTTATTTCTTGAAGTTCTTTTATATGCTCTTCAACCTTTGCCAAATTATGCCGCAATGCCGATATTTTCCTATCATTCTTAATTACATTAATATTATCTATGGTCATTTTCAGACTCTCATTAATATCCTTAATTGAGTTTGACAATATTTTATTTGACAAATTGCTAAGACTGTTACTTAAAGCTTGAAATGATTCATTGGTAAATTTACCTATTTTAGAAACCGTATAATTATCCGCAAATGAAGCGAGCATATAAGACATATTTGCTAACTCTAAATACTCTTTAAGATCAATTATTTCATACTCTTTTTCATGTTTTATCTCTTTGGCAAATAATATATGTTTTATATTTGACGAGTTGCTTATATTATGAGTGATTAATGCAATAGTAGCCAAAATGGGAATGTGCCTAAAACCGTGAGTTAAATCTATGATATATTCATTATCCTCTGTAATAGCTTCATTGATTAGCGATAATATATCGTAATAATTTTTTTCGTCATCAATAAGATATTTTCCATCAAAGATATGAGAATAATCTGTGCCAAACTCATTTTTCAATACGCTTATTTGAACATTTTTTGCCTTTTCGGTGAATATAGGAACTATCTCATAGTCAAAATTATCTATCAACAATGGAAGCATATTGGTATAATAACCGCTCTTTTTCAGTTCCCCAAATTTTTCCTTGAGTTGGTCATCATATCCATAATTTGCTTTTTCCTTATTCAACATGCCAACAACAGTAACTATTTTCACAATATTTTCCCTTATTTAATTGTTTCAAATCTCCCATAACCGATCACCGTTTTACCACCAAAGCCCACAATGTTAAAAGCTTTTTTGAATGCAGCTTTAATTGCGCTTTTATCATTTTCGGTAAAAGTTTCACTATGAAACGGCAGAAAAAAAGCGCGAAAGATAAATTCTGTTCCTTCTTTTACGCTAATAAATTTAATCGGCACAGGATTTTCTGTTTCAATTGGCAGTTTGTGATTTTCTTTTTTGCCGTAATAATCACTATAATGAGGATTCATAATATCCAATTTAATTTTAGGCGCACTTGTGGGATATGCGTCTAAAATAACAAGCTGCCCATGCTTGCTATTATTTGCATCCGTAGAGCCAAAATATTTATCCAATTCTTTATCTTCAATAATATCTTGATTATCTTTGGCAAGGTTTATAGCATAAGCTAAACGCAAAACGCCTTTGATTGAACTTGCAGGAATAAACGGGCAGCCCGTATTGCGGTCTAATATCATCCCCGTTTCATTCGGATGTCCTGCACCAAGCCCTGAAATAAACGGTGAAATTAATTTTGCTTTTATCTCTATAGGCAAAGTGCCTAATTCGCTTATTATTTCTTTTTGGCGGTTATGAATTAAATTCAGTTCATTTTGTATATTTGGAAGTTTTTTGTTCGCATCATCGCAAAATTTCTTTGCCGATAATATAGACTTATTTTGATCTTTAAGGTCTTTTGGATCTTTTATTTTTTCTGTGGCATCATCATTAATTCTCCACTCCATCAAACGCACAAATGAAAGAGAGAAATTTGCAGTGCTTTTTTTCAACAATTCAACAAGATGCTGGGGTATTGGATAAAGCCCATTACCGCTGTTTTCATCTCTCGTATTACCATTATTGTTTCTTCCGCTATTGTTGTTGTTTTGACTTTTATAACCATTATTAGATTTACTGCCTTGTGAATTACTCTGCTTATTTCCACTATTTCGCTGTTGATTGTCCTTGCGGGAAGCAAAAAAATCGTCTAAACTTTGCTTACTGCCCTGCCTATTGGAGCTGACTTTATTTATCGGCATTTTTTGCCTCCCACTCTTTCTCTCCAAACGCCTTTGCATATCGTTTGAGCCACTCTAAAAGACGCAATGCTTCAGTTTGCGCTTCAAGATACTTGTTAATTTGTAACTCGTTAAATGCTTGCAAAAAAGCGGCATTTTGTTTATCTTTTAGATTGGAAAGTGGATTTTTCTCCGTAGTAAGCCACTCTTTTAAAATGTCAAACAACTTCCTTTCCTTGTCCGTTTCCTTTTTTGAAAGCAAAAAAGCCATTGTTTGACCAAGACCGTTTGACAGTATCATCGTTGGTGCGCCTGCGTAAAAATTCGCCGTTTTTTCGTCTATTTTAACCGAACCAATTTTCTTTAACGCAAATTCGGCGCGTTTTTGCTGTCTAGTTTGCATAGCTGCCCCCTTATTTCCACTCTAATTCAAATACACCGCGTCCAAGCGTTTCGCTACCGCCAATTTGAATATATTTTGAAACCGCTTCTTGTATTTGCTCTTTGTTTTTGCTGTCTTTATATGCAATTGTGCAATACATTAGCGTATCTGACGGCAATTCTTCCTGATAACGAAGCGTACCTACTTCGGTAGAGCCGCTTTCTTGTTTAATCGCAATTTGTGCATTAATTTGTGTGCAATTTGACACTCCATAATCAAATACTTTATCACTGACTAATAAAAGTCGTGTAGTTTGCGCAAATAACTCGCTTTTTATTTCGCATGTTTCTTTTACGCTAACTTGATAGTCTTCTATGAGTATATCGCCTTGCAAATCACCTTTAAGCGCAATCGCCTCTTCATTGTTATCTTTTGACTGCTCTTTGTATTCAATTTTTTCTTTCCCTGCTAACCTAAGATCGCGGTTTAAGCGATCCAACACAGTCGGGCATGTAATCCATACAAAAGGCGCAACGGACGAACGCATAGGAAATGCCAAAATCTTAGCATCGCTTATACTGACTGCTCCTGCATAGCTATCGTTAGAGTTTGACTCTCCAAAAATACTTTTTGTCAATTCTTCACCTTTGGAGCGTTCGAAATTTGCCCTAAATGCACCTTTCATGCTCGATGAATAAATAGTCGGATAGTTTGTGTGCCTTTCGCGCTGAATCGGCAGATCTACTACTCCAAGAGCCGAACCGCTTCCTGCATGGCACGGCGTAAGCGCATACATAACCAAAATAGAAATATTGTAACTCATTTTACTTTTCCTTTTATTGTGATAAAGCGATGCACTGATCGCCTATTTTTTCAGTAAAAACTGAACCTGCGCAAAACCATGTCTGCGAAGCCTTGTGATCATTTAATCTCATATTCCACCCAGATACGACAAATGTTTTAGCTGCAAATACTTTACTCAAAAGCTCATCTTTGCGTTCTTCACTACATAAAATCGGTGCAAGTGCCAAAAAATGCCTGCCGTTATTGGCATTTGGAAGCTTAGGTGGTGTTTTTATCTTTTCATAAGAGCACATACGTCCTTCTCCACCCAAACGCATAACGCCTTTATCGCCTAAACCATATTCGTTGTCAATCGCAATAGCAATTGTAACGCCTTGACACAGACGAATATGCCGCGCCATAAATAATTTACCCTCTTCTGCACTTTTTCGCTTATAGTTTATCGCTATTCCTGCGCGGTCTTCGTTGTTAAAAAAATCTTCCTTTTTATATTTGTCGTCTTTTGCAAATAACTCTATATTTATCCATCGAGAACCGATATTTTCAACTTCATTCTCTTCTATCCATGGAATAGGTGCATTTACGGAACAAACTGAATTTGTATCATTAAGTTCTCTTGACTTAAAAATTTTACCATCTCCTGCTTCACCTTTTGATACAAACCATGAATACGGCGCTTGTGCATAGTATTTATCACATTTTTTCAATAAAATAGCTCCGATTTTAACGCTTGGATCTTTTGAAAAATCCTGCTTGCCAGCAGTCCAAACTGCACCTGCAATCACAGAGGGCGGAGGTGGAAACAAAACATCCGAAACAGGCAGTCCAGTTTCCAATGGAATCCCGCCTCGAAAAAACAATGTATCAAAAGGCGTTAATTCATACCAAATCATTATTTGTCCTCCATTTTTTTATCATCGTTATCATTCGCTAAAAAATGTGCTATCGCAACTGCTTCTGGATTAAATTCTTTTAATTCACCTTGTTGATTAAATGCTTGTGCCAAACAAAGTCCCGCAAGCCTTTTTGCATTTTCTTTCACATTCTCTTCTCCAATAGAATGAGCGACCTCATACTCAAACAATTTAAGTATTTGTTCACTCTTAATCCCTTGCACACCAATAGCATCTTTTAATTGCGCTAAACGATATATCAAGCTGGAAGTTAGCGCGCTTTCCGATAGCGCCTCTTTAATTTTAAGAAGTGAATCAAAAAGCGTTTCATCAGGTTTAAATGGATTTGTCGCCTTCCACTGAAAAAACAGATCGCGATCGCCGCCGCTTCGCTTTTTTAATCTGATCGCCAATGCGTCTCTGCCCGCTTTTTCTTTAGCGATTTTATCCAAAACACGATGCGTATCCTGTATCACTTCGCGCAATGGCTCTTTGTGATGCGCTATCACTATTGCAGCAGAAATAGTTGTTGTTGGTTCATCTTTTACAACTTTTTTCATATATAATTCGCGAATCTCTTTTGCAATGCTAATTGCATTTTCAAGCGGCAAAACCGCAAATATATCATCTCCACCGGTATAAATTAATTTGGCATTCCCTTTTCTCTTATCAAAACAATCAATTTTTTCTACCTCACCATTAAAACTATCAAGTTTTTGAGATAATCCCAAATGTTCATCTGGTGTTGTTTTCTTATTAACAAGATCGCCCATTTTGTCGCCGTCCATTGCCAAAAGAGCGTAATATTTCTCTTTATTTGACGGCGATTTGCCATATTTATTTTTTAACTCATTATACTTAGTCTCTTCTTGCAAGCTCTCTATCTCGTATTCATTTATTAAACCATACTTTCCAATGTATCTGTGCATGGCAATTTCTGTTACCGAAGGATATTTATCTGAAAAAATACTATACAATTGATGATTCTTTGTAATTTTCTCTGGTAAAAGCCGCTTAATCGCGCATACGCCGCATAGCTTCTCATCTTTATTTGCGCCAAAATCTTCTCGCCATACGCTGTTTTCACCGCATAACGGACATTTTTTACCTGTTTGAGATTTGCGGATTTTACGAGGCTTTAACTTTATAGCTGCAAGCAATTTTTGTACTTTGGAATGCGCTTGCTTATACTCTTTTTCGTCTTTATATGGAACTGCTGCCCACGAATAATTCCAATAGTCATTAACTCTGCATCTTGGAACATTGGTTATATCCGCAAGCTCTAACCATGCGTTTTGAATTGATTGCTCTATGCGCTCCAATTCGCTTTTTACTTGCTCCTCTTTATCTGCCTCTATAGAAAAAACAAATTTATTTGGTATGGATTTTGATTGCGCGGAAGGATACACTTTTTTGCCATTAACGGCATTAAAACCTGCACTTGCCAAATAAGACAAAATCTTTGAGCTAACATAAAAATCCCGTAACTTTCTTGCTCTACCAATAAACGCTTGAACGGGCGTGATTGAAAAAACAACAAGGTATCTCATTTAGCAACTCCTAAAAACTCCGAAATATCATCTGTTTTATCATTCATATTTTTTGAAAGCGCTGTGTGCATTTTTTTGATCATATCATCGTACTTTGCGCGATTATTTGCTTCATAAAATATAATCGGCAATGTTAAAATCCGCCCTATATATTTATTGTCGCTTGTTTTGGCTATATGTATAATAAACTGTTTCGGACTACGATCTTTTCTTATATTATCGGTAATCCTTTCATTTCTAACCTCTATTGGACGCGACAATAGCCCTCTGATTTCAAAATTATGCTTTAGTTCTAACGCCGATCGGGCGCTTTTGTATGCAATGGCTACATCGGAAAGCGCCTTTTCCCAATTATCAAATTGCTGTGTTTCAAACAACTTTGAAGCCTTATTTAGCGTAGGATATTCCTTCGGATTTTGTGTAAAATCTATTTTGGTCGTCATGTTTGGCAATGCATCGTTTATAAGGCGCAAAGAACCAAAACCATTTCTTGATCTGGAACCCACGCCGCCAAAAGCAAATAACGCCTTTAAACAGGCGACGATCTCCTCTTTGTGTTCTTTTGGCGCGTAAACGGTGAGCTTAAAGCGTGAACCTGCGGCAAAATGGTTTCTATGATATACATTGCCACGACGAACATTGTCGCGAGCATAAAGCCCATACGCAAGGTAATCAATGACATCAATGCGAAAACTCTTGCCTTCCACTTGTTGCTTTTTACCTTTGAAGTTATCCTTTGCAAGATCGGCTTTATCAATAGCAGGCGTTCCCAAAACTTCAATTCTCACTTTTGAAGCACTATCCGTCGAGCCAAACAACTCGCTCTCTTTTTCATATATTTTCTCGCCATGCTGCGCTCCAAATAAAACTCGCCACCACCAGCGCAAAGACGCTTTGAAAGGCGCTGTTCTTAATTCGGCGTTTTGGTCCGCTCCGCCTAAAAATGCCGGTGTAACAAATTCAACTTCGCATTGAATAAGTTCATTATTTACAAATCTTGAAATATTCATGTTATTGACCTAATCATAAGTTTCCCCCAAGCCTTTTAAAATTATGAGATATTCTATCAAAAATCTTTTTTGCGCATTTATAATTTAAAAATAGTTATTTTCATAGCGCAAAAACATTAAAGGTAAATTTTATCAAAGCTACTCTTCATGATAGCTTTATTCAAATTATTGAAAAATATTATATTATATCTTATCTACAGATAATTATTTTTACTAGTGTTTAACTGATTTAAGTTAAGCTAATATATCAGCCAATTTTATCACTTCTTTGCATTTTTTGCATTTATATATCATGATATTTCGTGTGATTTTATTGTGTCTGACGGCGGTAATATGGTGTTCGCCGCAAGCGCATGTATAGAGATATGTTTTCATTGTTCTGCTGTTTCTTAAACGATAATCAATGTTTGATTTTTTATACGGCGCGCCGCTTAGATTTTCAACGATACTTTTCCATTCTCTGCCATGAGGTTTAGACTTTAAAAACAGCTCCATCTGCACAGCATGAGCAAACTCGTGCGTTAAAACATCTTTTATATATGTTTGTTTAAATTCGTTTAAAAGTTTTGCATGAAGTCTGATAATATAACTCTTTTTACCCTCTTTGACGCATTGACCTATGAGGCGGCTGCCTTTGAGGTTAATCTTAATAACGGTTTTGATTTTGAGATTATATTTGATGAGAGCTTTTTGTTTCAATTCATTTAAAAAATATACGATTAAATCCATAAAGGCATTGTACACAAATTCGGATAAAAATTTAAGCGGGATTGATATTCGGCGTAAATGCTTTTACGCTCACGGCTACTTTTGCGCCGATTTTAATTCTGTCAAGTTCGCTTTCGTCAGCAACCACTTCCACAATCTGCCGCCCTATAGCAATAACTGCAACATATATCGCATCTATCTTTTTTATATCCAATAACTCGCCCTCAAATGAAAATTTTTGACTGCCGCTCGTTTTCAAAAGCAATTTGGAAGGCGCTCCGATATCCATTACCGCGCCGTTTTTTAAAACAATCATTTTTGAAGCCAATTTATATATTTCGCTTGGATCGTGGCTAACCAAAACAGTGGTCGTCGCAAACTCTTTGTGAAGCGCTGCAATTTCGCTTTGAAGTTTTGCCCTTATAGCAGGATCAAGCGCAGAAAGCGGTTCGTCAAGCAGTAAAAGTTTGGGTCTGTTCATGAGCGCTCTTGCCAGTGCAACACGCTGTTTTTGCCCGCCGCTTAGAGTATTTGCAGCTCTTTTTTTAAATTCGCCAAGTTCCGTAATTTCCAAAAGATGTTTTGCAAGTTTTATATCTTTATTAACGAAAAGCAGATTTTCTTCCACGCTCATATTTGGAAACAGAGCATAATCTTGAAACACAAAACCTATGCCTCTTTTTTGCGGAGGCAAAATAAATTTCTCATTTTGCCATATTTCGCCGTCTGTAATTATCTCTCCATCAGCTTGTTCAAGACCTGAAAGTATTCTTAAAAATGTTGTTTTTCCGCTGCCGCTTTGACCTGTTAATGCCGTAAAGCTTCCGCTTTCAAGCGATACATTTACGCGCAAATCCATACTGCCGCCGCTTCCGTGCAGACTTTTTCTAATATTTATATTTATCATTGCGGCAGCTTTATCTGTTTTTGCTTGTGGTTAAAAACATAAACAAGCAGTAAAACGGTAAAACTTATCGCTATCATAATCAAACTATATATATGAGCGCCCAAATAGTCGGAAGTCTCTACAAATTCAAAAATAGCCACAGAAGCCGTGCGCGTTTCATGCGGGATACTTCCGCCTACCATCAAAACCACGCCGAATTCACCTACAGTATGCGCAAAAGTAATAATCAAAGCCGTAATTAGCGAAGGCTTTATATTTGGCAGAGCGACTTTAAAAACAGTCTTCATTTTACTTTTGCCGCTTATATACGAAGCTTCGAGCAGATTTTTATTCAGACTCTCAAAACCGCTCTGCAAAGGCTGCACCATAAACGGAAACGAATAAAAACAGCTTGCTATAACAAGTCCCGTAAAATTAAAAACAAGCCTTATATCAAAAATGTCTCTAAAAAACGCTCCCACAGGCGAATGCTGTCCAAGCCCGTACAATATATAAAATCCCAGCACGGACGGCGGCAAAACTATCGGCAGAGCGGTGAGGGCTTCAAGAAACGGTTTGAATTTTGATTTTGTTTGAGAAAGATACCATGAGAGCGGCAAAGCTATAAAAAAAAGTATAACGCTTGCCGTCAAAGCCAATTTGAACGACAAAAAAAACGGCTCAAAACTAAACCCTTTTAGCGTCTCAAATACGGCGTTCATGGCAAGACTTTTTGTATGGAGATTTCGCTTGCCAAAATCAGCGCTTTTACCATTTCGCCTTTTTTTAGCAACAGTTTGTCAAATGTATCGCGCGTTAGAATAGACTCCAAAATCTCCCCCTCAAAATCAAGCTTGACAACGCATAACATCTTGCCTTTGTCAAACTCTTTCACTTTTGCGTCAAGCAGATTTTCAAAACTCAAAATGCCCTCAAAGTTTTTGGCGATGCCTACATGCGAGGATTTGATATTTAAAATAACCTCATCGCCTGTTTTTATATTTTTAAGTCCGAGACTTATCATCGCAAGCATCTGCTTACCATGACGAAATCTCACAATATTAATACTGCTTGACGACAAAATATCGCAAATAACGGCTTTTATTTGGCTCATGGAACATTGTAGCCGTAACTTATAAAGATATTTTTTGCTTTTTGCGTGAATAAAAAGTCGTAAAACGCTTTTGCTTCTTTATTGTCCGCAGCATCTTTCAAGATAATAGCCGCCTGCTCAATCGGCGTATATAGTTTTGGATCTACGCTTATCCAATGCGTCCCCTCTTTATACTCTGCCATTTTTGGAGTGTAAAACGATGATTTTGCTACAAAACCCAAACTTGCGTCCGCAATAGCAAGGCTTAAAGCATCGCCGATTGATTTGCCGTAAACAAATTTACTCTCCACTTTGCCAAGCAAACCAGCTTTTTCCAAAGCTTCAACGCTTGCTCTGCCGTAAGGAGCCGTTTTCGGATTGGCGATGGCGATTTTATCCACATTTTTGTCAAGCACAACTTTTAAGCCTTTTGAAAAATCAGCTTTTTTGCCGAACAGTGCAACTGCGCCCTGCGCATAAACTTTAGGTTCGTTCGCCGAAAGTCCTGCTTTTACAATCTCTTTTGGGAAATCTACATCCGCCGCAACAAATATGTCAAACGGCGCGCCGTTTTTAATCTGAGTCGTGAAAGCACCGCTGGCGCCAAACGCGGGAACGATTACAACGGAAGGATTATCCTCGTTAAAAGCTTTCACCAAATCATCAAAAGCGCTCTGCACATTAGCCGCAACGGCAACTTTAACTTCACCCGCAAAACTCCAAGCCGAAAAAAGCATCAGAGTAAACAAACCAATCAATAAACGCATATTCTGTCTCCTTTCATTGTATGATTGGAAATATAACGAAATAGTGATTTATTTTTGCTTAGACTATTGAAAAAATAGACTATTTATTGCTTAAATTTTAAGCAATTTTCAAAAAAACAGTTAAATACCGACTATAATTTTACTTTTGTCTATAAAGATTTTTACCTTTTCGCCGATTTCTAACGGAGTGGCAGACATAGCGACAACGATTATCTTATCTTCTACGATAAAACTATTTTCCACGCTGTTTGCTTTGGTTTCTGACGCGCTCACAACAGCGTTAAAGACATTTTCGCCTTCATCTTGCGCAATCTCTATCCAAGAAGCCTTGATGATAAGCCAAACAAACGAGCCTGTTTTTAACGCTAACTCTTCCGCGCTTTTAACGGTAATGGAAGCTTTTATTAAAATACCGTCCACATCCGTCTCTATAACGATCATCAGCCCCTCTTTTTTTATCGCGGTTATTTTGCCGTAAAGCTGGTTGCGCGCGCTTGTTCGCAGAGTCTTTCTGTTTAAAATCCGCTCAAACTCGTCATAATTATCTATTTTGCATAAAATTAAGAATATTGAAAAGACAAAAAGAGATTGGAGAAAAAGGGAGAAGTAATAAAAATCTAAGGGTTGCCAACCCTTTTTATGCAGGCTCTGGAACGGGCTTACACCAGAGTTTCGCTTGTTCTTGGAGAGTGGCAGGCTCCTTGCAGGATTCCCAGCCCGGAATCGCCTCTGCATAATTTATACTATTATACAACTTTAAAAGGAGTTTTTCAAGATGGAAGTTAAAATTATCAATGCAAATACAAAGCCGTTGGAAAATCTGCTGTTAATTGCACAGCATAAACAACAGCTATTAAAAGACATAGGCAATCATCTTGAGAATGTTATCGGAGAAAGCTTTGAAAATGAGAAAAGTCCTGCGGGCAGGAAGTGGAAGGCAAATGTTGAGACAAAAGAATTGCGCAAAACTGAAGAGGTGGCAAGGCAGTCAAGGAAATGGAAGGCAAATATTGAGACAAAAGAGCTTAAAAAATGGAAATTAGACGCTATATGCTCTCTATGCTCTCAAAAAATATTTCTGCTATTCATAGAGTTTGTCGTACAGCACATATGCCCCTCGTCCGTCAAGACGCTTCCGCCGCCGTTTTTGCCTCCTGTAACGCTTTTTACAAGACGAGCCGTATCATTAATACTTTATCCCATGCCGCCTGATAGCTCATCTTCGCGGCTTTTGCAACTTTTAAAAGAGAGTCTGTTTCGTCTATCTTTTCTAAAAGCTTTATGCGTCTTTTGCCGATAAATGGATGTTTTTCTGTTTATCCAGACGGAGCTTTCAACGCTTAATTTTTTCATCTTTGCCTCCGTTATTTTCGTAAAATTTTAGTACAAAATAATTTTCATAAGATAAAATACTCTTTTGGAGAACGCTTTGAATGAATATTTTGAAAATAAAATTATAAAATTATTTAGTCATTTTATAAATTTCCATATTAACAAATATTTGCATGCGAATGAAAAATTTCCACCGCCAAACGGCGGCGGCAAAAAGTTATTTTTATATATACATGTACCGTTTTGTACGATGTTTTGCCCTTACTGCTCATTTCATAAATTTATATTTTCCAAACAGCGCGCCGATGATTATTTTAAATATTTAAAACTTGAACTTTTGCATATCAAATCGCTCGGCTGCAGCTTTGAGAGGCTTATCATAGGCGGCGGTTCGCCTCTTTTATGCGAGGATCATTTGATAAAAACGATAGAGTTTGCAAAAAGTATATTTTCTATCCGCCATGTCTCATGCGAAAGCGATCCTGCGCGTATATCAACGCAGAGCGTCAAGCGGCTGAAAGGACTTGTGGACAGGCTTTCTGTGGGCGTGCAGACATTTGACGACGAATTATTAAAAATAACAAACAGATATGATAAATTCGGCAGCGGACTGGAACTCGCCGAAAAAATCAGAAATATAACGGGAATACTTCCAATAACAAGCGTAGATATTATTTTTAATTTTCCAAGCCAAACAAAAGAGTCTCTCATGCGCGATATTGAAATGTTGAAAAAATTGTCTCCCGAACAGGCAAGCCTGTACCCTTTGATGGTCTCTTCCATTACTAAAAACAGCATCAGAGAGAAAATGGGAGCATTTAATGCTGAAAATGAAAAGCTCTATTTTCATATTATCAAAAAAGAACTGCAAGAAACATATCCCATAAAACGCGGATGGTCGTTTATGAAAAAACAGACGGATTTAATAGATGAGTACGCGGCAGATAAAAACGAATACATCGGGGCGGGAGCGGGAGCGTTCAGCTTTTTGGACGGCAGGCTGCATATAAATGAATTTTCACTTGATAATTATGCCAAATCCATAAACAGATGCGGAAGTTCCGCCGCTTACGGAAAAAGTTTTTCAAAAAAAAGCATACTCTATTACGGCATGTTGAACGGGCTATACGGCGGAAGCATGAAAAAAGAGGAATTTAAAGGACTTTTTTGCGAACTTGCCGCGCTGAAATTTATAAAAGCGGTAAAAGAGAAGGATAAAATGATAGTAACAACGCCTTTTGGGGATTATCTTTTCATGAACGCCATGAAAGAGTTTTATATCGGCATGGATAAAATACGCGAAAAAATGCGGCTTGGTATGAGCGATAAACTGTAATGCTTTCGTAACGATTTTTTAGTACTATCGGGAATTTAAATCAAAGAGGATTATTTTATGCTTTCACGAAACGAAGAGAAATTGAACAAAATCAGAAAGGATATAGAAAAATTCGGTTCTGTTATTATTGAAGCCGGCAGGGCAATTTTTGAAGGGCTTAAACGGTTTGACGCCGAAGAGTTTGAAAGCGCTAAAAATATACTGAAAAATATAGAGACTAACGCCAACGCCGCCGATAATGATATAATAACATCTTTAGCGCTTTTTGGGGCAGAAGCGAAGGATTTGCGCGAACTTGTATCGTATCTTAAAATTACAAACGAAATGGTAAGAATCACGGATAACATGAGAGGTTTTGCAAAAAATATGGCATTTCATATAGCAGATACGGGATATTTTCATATATTTAAAGAGTACGCCTTGCAGCTTTACAAATCCTCCTTTGGCGCAGTAACTGCTGCAATCGGCATGATAAACAGCGCTGACAACGGCGAAGATGCATACAGAAAAGTGAAAGTGGAAGAGAGCAAAAGCGATGATTTGTACGCGATTTTGGAGAAAAATGTATTAAGCGCGCTTGGCAGAGAGCTGGATTTTAGCGCAAACCACATACAAATGTTAAGCACAATGAGAAAGCTTGAAAAGATGGCGGACAGGTCTGTTGCCATAGCAAAACTTGTCCTTTATGTTAAAAGCGGCGGGGAACTTAGGCTGTATTAGGAGTTTCATGAAAGACACCGTAGTTATTATTGAAGATGAGCAGGATTTGCTTGAACTCATGGAGTTTCATTTAAACAGAGCCGAATTTGACGCGGTAGGATTTTTGTCCGTAAAAAATGTAGAAAAGTTTTTAAGCGAAGAACCGTGCGCTTTACTGATAGTGGACAGAAATTTGAAAGAGAGCGAAGGAAGCGAATTTGTAGAGCATCTGCGCAAAAAAGGGATAAACATTCCTGTTATTTTTGTAACGGCAAAAGATAAGGACAGCGAAGTGGAGGAGGGATTTTTACGCGGCGGAGACGACTACATGAAAAAGCCCTTTAACATGCAAGAACTTATTTTGCGCGCCAAAGCTCTGATAAGCAGAACCAAACATGAGGCAAAAAAGATATCTTTTAAGGATATTTTGCTGGATTTGGAGTCGCGCGAAGCTTTTGTGAGCGATAAAAAAGCCGACCTCACAAGACTTGAATTTGATCTTTTAAACCTTTTTATACAGAATAAAAACAGCGTTTTAAACCGCGATTTTTTATTGGAAAATCTTTGGCAGAATGACGAAGTATTTCAAGGAAGAACCGTAAATGTCGCCGTAAGCAGACTTTGCAAAAAAATTGATCCGAAAAAAACTAAAAAATATATCAAACCAATATGGGGAATCGGTTATATATTATGCTAAGATTAGATTAAAAAAAGCGCTCTGTATTATGCTAAATTGCCGCGCTTTTCGCATAACAACGGCAAGAAAGGTTATATATTTGTTATGTTAAGACTTCATGAACATGTGGCAAAACAGCTTACTGTGATGGTGATTGTACTTATCTGCATATTTGGTACGGCAAGCTATTTTTTCTGTAAACAGATGGAATTTGACAAATATGAAAATGTTCTAAAAACAACGCTTAATATTATTAAAACTTCCATTATTTATAAAAGCGATTTTGACGCTTATGTAAAAGAGGTTGGAGAAAGTTCTGGTCTGCGCATAACGCTTATCGGCGATGACGGCGTAGTTTTGGCTGACAGCGCGGCGGATATAGAAGTCATGGAAAATCACAACAACAGGCTTGAAATAATGCAGGCGCGCTCTCATGAATACGGCATGGCAGTAAGATATTCGCATACTCTGAAAGAAGATTTTTTAAATGCGGCAAGCAGAGTGAAAATCGGCGAGACTTTCTATTTTGTGCGCGTTACTACGCCGCTAAATCTTGTCATGAAAAGTTTTTATCTCATTTGGACAAGCATTGTCGCGATATTTGCTCTTGTGCTGCTAATCGGCTTTTTTTGGATAAATAGATTTAGCAAAAACATAAGAAACGAGGTACTGAAGCTAAATAGCGCATGTACGGCGCTTGCCGACAAAGATTATAAAAAAGAGTTTCATTTTGGCTTTGCAAGAGAGTTCGCAGAACTTGGAATATATCTGAAAAAACTTGCAAAAAGGCTTGAAAAAAGTGCGAAGCATAAAAGAAAATATACAGCCAAAATCAGGCTTTTAAGCAGGCAAAAAAGCGACATTATCTCCGCTATAAGCCATGAATTTAAAAACCCGATAGCATCTGTTATAGGATATGCGCAAACACTGAATGAAGATGAAAATATAGACGCGGAAATACGAAAAAAATTTTTAAAAAAGATAGAAAAAAACAGCCAAAAAATTTCAGACATGATAGATCGTCTCTCTTTGGCGGTTAAACTTGAAAACGGCGATTTGCCGTTTCAAATGAGCGAGTTTGACTTTGACGCATTAACTAAGGATATTGCCGCTTCGTTTTCCATCGCCGAACCTTCAAGAGAGATTATTTACGAAGGCGAGAGGACGCTTGTTAAGGCGGATGCTCAAATGATGGAAATAGTTGTATCAAACCTCATCAGCAACGCTTTGAAATATTCGGAAAACGCTGTACGCGTAAAGTTGAAAAACGGTGTTTTCAGCGTCAAAGACAGCGGTATCGGGATAGCTGAAGAGGAGACAGACAAAATCACCGACAAGTTTTACCGCGTAGAAGGCAGGAGTTGGGACAACTCTTTGGGGCTTGGATTGACTTTTGTCTCATATATTTTGAAAATGCATGGAATTGAACTGAAAATTCAGAGTAAGTTAAACGAAGGCTCAGAATTTTCGTTTAACTTGCCCGGAGTTTTGGAGTAGAGTTAAATACTGCATACAACAGTTATCCAGACTATGCCCAAATATATAAAAGAGAGCAAAACAAGCAAACTTCCTACATCTTTTGCTTTTTTAGAAAGCGGATGGATTTTATCCGAGATTCTGTCCACGACTGCTTCTATCGCCGTATTTACAAGCTCCATCAAAAGCACACAAAAAAGCGTACTGATTAAAAACAGTTTTTCTATAATAGTAACAGGTAATAATAAAGCCACGATAAGCAGCACGACGCACAGCGCCAACTCCTGCCTGAATGCCGCTTCGCTTTTAACGCTCTCTATAAATCCGTCGCATGAATAAATAAACGCCTTGAAAATCCGTTTTATGCCACTGTCTCCTGTTTTCATATACCGCCCTTGAAATAATTTATGAAAGTATATCAAATTTTTATATTTGACGCATAAAATAAAAATTACAAAATTTTATGCAGCGTCGTAGCATTTTTCATCCACTCTTCAAGCTCGTCCCACTTTTGCCCATCTACCATGACGCGGCACTTTTCAAGCTCTATTTGAAAATTTTTGATAGCTTTTAGAACATTTTCTCTGTTTTGCTTAAATACATTGCTCCACATCACGGGCGAACTTTTAGCAACGCGGCTCATGTCGCGAAAACCGCCGCCCGCCAAGATAAGAATACTCTTAGGGTCTTCTTGGCGCATAACGCTATTCGCCAAAGCGTAGCTTAGCGCGTGCGGCATGTGTGAAATATACGAAGTGTGAGAGTCGTGTTCTTTGGGGTTCATAAAAAATATTTTCATGCCGATATGCGAAAATATCTGCACAGCGCGCGTCAAATGAATATCTTCTATCTCTTTATTTTTGCATATTACGACAACACCGCCATTGTAAAGGGTCGCAAACGCCGCGCCGGGACCAAATTTTTCCGTACCTGTCATAGGGTGGGCGGGTATGAAATTTTTGCGCAAAATTTCGGGCGTATTTTTTACTATCTCCTCTTTTGTGCTGCCCAAATCTATCAAAGTCGTATTTGCGTCAATATCCGTGAGATTTTGCATTATCGTAATGATAGCGTCCACAGGCGTTGCCAAAAATACCACATCGCATTTTTTTATATCTTCAAAATTTACTATCTCATGCACAAGTCCGAGTTTCAACGCCTCTTCACAGTGCGCCACATTATTGTCAAGTCCTGCAACTTTTTTTACAAGTTTTGTATTTTGCAGCGCCAAACCCATTGAACCGCCGATAAGCCCAAGCCCTATAATCCCAACTGTCACTTTAATATCCTTGAAAGTTTTGAATATTTATTATTAAAATGGTATTATACCGACTTTATAAAAAAATTTTGCCTAATGGATATTTGATGAGAAAAGTTTTACTCTCCTTTGCATGCATTGCCGTTTTAAGTAACGCATCTAACGCCAAACAGATAGCGGATATTAAATTTGAAGGGCTTTTATATCTCTCCAAAGAGACTGCCATAGATATGATGGGATTGAAAATCGGGCAGCAGATTGATATTGATACTATTGACAATGCGCTGAAAACGCTTTTTCGCCAGCAATACTTTGAAGATGTATGGATAGATGAAGAGGATGGAGTTATCACCATACATGTAAAAGAGAAGCCCATTATAGCAAAAGTTGATATTAACGGCGTGGGCGATAACGACAAAGACTCTATCAACTCTTTTTCCAATATCAAAAAGGGTGAAATATACGATATGGACAAGATAGAATTTGCCAAAGAGCAGATAAAGAAGTTTTACGAATTAAAAGGCTTTTTTGATACGGTCGTAGATGTGGAAACAAGCCGCCTTAACGAACAGAGCATAGAGGTGGAATTTATCGTTAATAGAGGTGAAAATATCATTATTAAAAGCGTTGATATGTACGGCGCAGAGAAATTGGATTACAGTGATTTTGAACCTTTTGTCTCAAACAAAGAACGCGAATTTATGGGCTGGATGTGGGGCAGAAACGATGGAAAAGTTAATCTTTTTGAATTGGAACAGGACGCCTCAAAAATCAGAGATGTTTACTATAAAGAGGGGTATTTGAATGCGAATGTAAGCGCGCCGTTTTTGAGAGTTTCATTTGATAATTATAATGCTAAATTGGAATACAAGATAGAAGAGGGAGAGAGATACAAAGTAGGCGATACTGCGATAGATATTCCGGAAGGCTTTATTGATGTTGAAGTTGTAAAGAGCAATTTTCTGCTGCAAAAAAAAGATACTTTTGATATAACAAAACTCAGAAAAGACGCCAAAACTCTTGAAGATATGATAGCCAATCAAGGTCATGCCTATGCGAAAGTTTATCCCGATATAGACAAAAACGACCAAAACAATACAGTCAATCTCATATACAAAGTTGTACCGGGAGACAAAGTCTATATTAAAGATGTGCGTATCATGGGCAATACCGCAACAATAGACAGAGTCATACGCCGCGATGTATATCTTGCCCCAAAAGATTTATATAGCAGAACGGACATTAGAGATTCAAGGGACGCTTTGAGGCGGACAGGCTACTTTGAAGATGTAACCATTAAAGAGGAGCGTGTTTCACAAAATGAGATAGATTTGATAGTTGAAGTCAAAGAGAGGCAGACAGGAACTATCGGCGGCGGCATTGGATACGGTTCAAGCGATGGTTTTTTGATAAATGCGTATGTGTCTGAAAGCAATCTTTTAGGAAGCGGCGTAAGCACTTCAATAGATGTGGAGCGTTCAGACAGAGAGCTTTCGGGGTCTGTATCCGCATCAAATCCGCGCATTTTTGACTCCGTTTACAGTCTTGGCGGCAGCGTTTACAGAAAAGATTATGACTATTACGATTATGACGAATTGACAAGCGGTTTTTATATCGCTTCGGGACGAAAACTGGGTCGTTACATGTCTGCTGCATTAAGATATACTTATGAAACTTCCGAACTTAGCGATATCAGCGCGGCGCTTAGACACGATATAGACAAGGATACAAGCGGCTACCTGGCAAAAGCGCTTAAAAGTTCAATCACGCCAAGCCTTTCATTTAACAATACAGACGACTATTATCTGCCAAGACGCGGCATAGCAGCGAGTACCTCTTTTGAATTTGCGGGACTCGGCGGCGATCAGGAGTTTATGAAAAGCTCTACAAGATTTGCCACATTTTACGGACTTGAAGACAGTATAGGATATGACTTGATATTGCGTTATAAAGCGCAGTTTGGATGGATAGAGGAAAAAGGTTATCTGCCCTACAATGAAAAACTGTATCTCGGAGGCGTAGGTTCGTTGAGAGGATTTGAGAGCAACTCCATTTCACCCAAAAATGAAGACGGCGCCCTTATGGGCGGTAAAATATCATTTTTAAACTCCGTAGAACTTAGCTTTCCAATGGTAGAGAGGATAAAAATGCGCGGGGCGCTGTTTTTCGATTACGGCATGATAGGCGACAGCGGCTTTGACGAAAAACGCGCTTCCATGGGCGCGGCGTTAGAGTGGATATCTCCTATGGGACCAATACAGTTTATATTTGCAAAGCCCGTCAAAAAAGAGGACGGCGACAGAGTAAGCAGTTTTGAATTTACCATGGGAAGGACTTTTTAGATTTTTCAAGTTTTGCAAAGCCTTTTTTTATAGTCTTTGTTTAAATTACAAAGTACATGGCTTTTTAATAGTCAGCAATCAACGCTTTTGTCTGTTATTTCTATAAGGTTTGATTTTGTACGAAATTTGACGATACATGAAGATATTTTTGCATAAGGTAAAAATAAAAAGCCGCGATTTTTACACAGCGCGGCTAAGCTTTGCAGCATAATTAAACAGGATAATAGCCTGTAAAGATGATAAGCCCATAACAACTCCGCCGGCTAAAATACCCAATATTTTGCGTCCACAAGTGAAACTGTTAATTGCTGTAATCTCAAAAAAATTTTAAGGATATAACAATTAACTTAATAGCAGGTTTTATAACATTCTATTTTATAGTTTAGCCCCTGTTATTTATTTTTTACAGTTTAATATACGCTTCATTTTAGCTATTATTTTAACTCTATAATAGCCCGCTAATATTGCCATGTTTAATGCGCCGTTTACATTGTAATAATTTTAACGATGTATGGCATGCAAATTAAAAAATCATATAAACATTTAATAGGGCGTTTTACAGTTTTATTTGAATTTTACCCTGTATGCAAGCGTAACCTTTATGCAATAAATATCACATATACTTTCGCATGAAATTTTTTTTAGGAGACAAAAATGTTGAAAAAGAGTATCGCATCTTTGATGTTATGTTCTATGGCTTTAGTTGCGGCGGACAAAATCAACGGCGCAGGGGCATCATTTCCCGCACCGGCGTATTTTAGCTGGGCATATTCATACGGGCAGGAGAGCGGCAGCGAGATAAATTACCAATCCATAGGTTCGGGCGGCGGCATTAAACAGATAACTTCAAGAGTCGTTGATTTCGGCGCAAGCGACGAACCGCTTAAAAATGAGGATTTGAGCAGTGCAAAACTGCTGCAATTTCCATCGCTTATCGGTTCTATAGTTTTGGCTCACAATATAGACGGCATTAAAGACGGCGAGCTAAAACTAAGAAATGAGATTTTAGCTGATATATATCTTGGCAAAATCAAAAAATGGAATGATGCCAAAATCGCCAAAGACAATCCAAATCTAAAACTTCCAAACGCCGATATTACAGTCATTAGACGAAGCGACGGTTCAGGTACGACATTTAACTTCACAAGCTTCTTGGCAGGCGTGAGCAAAGAGTGGAAAGATAGCTTTGGTATCGGAAAAGCGATAGACTGGGCTGTGGGAATCGCCGCAAAAGGAAATGAGGGAGTTACATCCATGATAGAACAGACGCCAAACTCCATCGGATACCTTGAAAATGCGTATGCGCTTAAAAATAATCTCCCGCGCGCTACGCTTACAACTAAAAGCGGCAAATGGGTAAGTCCGAATGACGATAATTTTAAAGCTGCCGCTAAAGGCGCGAAATGGAGTAAAGCCGATAATTTTTATCAGCTTTTGGTTTTGCAGGACGGCGATAATGCTTATCCTATCGTAGCGGGTACATTTATACTTTTACCGACCGACAAGCCCGATACAAATAAAAAGATAGTTACATTTTTTAACTGGGCGTTCGAAAAAGGCGATAAAGAGTTGATAAAATTAGGCTATGTTCCGCTGCCTGTCGAAACCAAAAATCTTATTCGCGAATACTGGAAAGACAATAAGCTAAATTAAGAAGGTTTGTTTAGATTTTACTTTTGATTTTCCCTCCCTTCCCGTAGCAGCGATATATGTAAAAGATGTTGCTACTACGGGCTTTTAAAATTATCTTACATGTAGAAAATTCACTATTTCAGGACGGACAGGCTTTATTTATATGTTTGGATTGCTTCGTTATACCGCGCTTCGCTCGCACTCCTCGTAATGACGGAGAGATTATTTTAGCAAACCCCCCCCTCAGCAAAGCATATGTACGCCTTTTTTTAGCTATTTGCAACGCTTTTAAACGATTTACTCCTACCCCTCACAAAGATGTACCCCCTCTTTCCGTCATTGCGAGCTGACAAAGTCAGCGCGGCAATCCACTCTTTACAATAACAAAAATAGTATTGTTAATAATAAACAAAAACAACTTTTTATCTGCATGTTTGGATTGTTTTTTGGATTGCTTCGTCAGTCGTTACACTCCTTCCTCGCAATGACGGAGGGAAAGGGCGCTTTTTGGATTGCTTATCCTTCACAAGCTTGCAATTCTATTAGTAACGGAAAAAAGATAGCCATTCCTTTTATAATGACGGGGGGCAGGTATTTTCTGGATTGCGTCGTCGTGCTTCGCACTCCTCGCAATGACGGCGATAAAAGAATTTCCGCCTTATGACAATGACGGAAGACGGCTTATTTTTCATAACAATCTTATCAATAAAAAGCCTGCTGTTTTCATGAGGCTTAGATTATATCTATTTTTAAATTTGCATTGCGAATAAATACTGCCGCTAAAAATAAGAGTTTCATTACAAAGCTTATTTTGGTTCAACCTGCCCTTATAATAGCCTGCATAAGAGCTTCATTACAAACAGCTTTTAAAAATCATAAAAGCGGAACTATTTGGTCTTACAATGCCGCGTTGTAAAAAATCTCTGTAACCGTTTCGCAATATAGTGTTACTAAAATACAAAATTAATTTAAAAGGCAGTTTGTGAATAAAGCAGGCGATTTTCTCTTTTTAAATGTTACCCGTTTTATGGCGTACGGCATATTAATCATACTCATAGCCATATTCGCCGTATTGCTAAACGAAGCCAAACCTGCGATAGAAGCTTTCGGATTTGGCTTTTTGACCTCTTCAAAATGGGCGCCGAATCTTGAAATTTTCGGCGGGTTTCCCGCGATAGCAGGTTCTATTCTTTCTACCATGATAGCCATGCTAATAGCTGTGCCTTTAGCGCTTGGGGTAGCAATATTTTTAAGCGAGATAGCGCACGAGAGGTTAAAATCCCCTGTCGGAACGGCGGTAGAACTTTTAGCCGCAATTCCTTCGGTCATTTACGGCATGTGGGGATTGTTTTACTTTGCGCCGATTTTGCGCGCGCTGTTCGGCGGAAACGGGCTTGGGCTTTTAACGGCGGGTATAGTGCTATCCATCATGATACTGCCGTTTATGGCATCAGTTGCAAGAGACGCCATGAATACAACGCCAAATATCCTGAAAGAGTCCGCTTATGCTCTGGGCGCGACAAAATGGGATGTCATCAAAAGCGTAATTATTCCCTATGCAAAAGCAGGGATTTTGGGCGCTGCAATATTGGCTTTGGGGCGCGCGATAGGAGAGACTATGGCGGTAACTTTCGTAATGGGAAATGTTCATAAACTGCCAAGCGCCATAACTTCAGCCGCGACATCTATACCCGTAACTTTGGCAAATGAATTCACCGAAGCCGACGGCGCTTTATATTACTCATCTCTGTTTTATCTGGCGTTTATACTGTTCGCGATTAGTTTTATCGTCATAGGCATCGCCAAATTCGTCTTTTTTAGAAAATTGAGGGGGCGCGTATGAAAAACAGGCGCGTCGCCGTGAACCGTATAGTATTGACCCTTTGCGTTATAAGCGCGGTAATAGGCATAGCTTTTTTGTTTTGGATACTTTTCGTGCTGTGTTATAAAGGATTTGCCGCGCTCAATCTTGATATATTTTTGCACAATACCGCGCCAAGCGGCATAGAAAGCGGCGGACTCAAAAACGCTCTTGTCGGTCAAGGCATACTGGTATTTTTCGCCTCGCTCATTGGTATCCCCATAGGCGTGCTGGCAGGTACATTTTTGAGCGAATACACGCATAAAAGCAAAATAGCAAATTTCATACGCGATATAAGCGACATCATGATGAGTTCGCCCTCAATAGTTATAGGAGCATTTATCTACGCTATCTTAGTCCACCCTGTCGGACACTTTTCGGGTTGGGCGGGTATAGCAGCGTTGAGCGTTATAATGATACCGATAGTTTTAAGAGTAACCGACGATATGCTTACTCTTGTACCGCAAACGCAAAGAGAAGCCGCGTCCGCTCTCGGCGCGCCGCGATATAAAGTGATAATAGGCGTCGTATATAGAGGCGCGAAAATAGGCATTTTAACGGGAGCGCTGCTTTCAGTCGCAAGAGTCAGCGGCGAAACGGCTCCGCTGCTGTTTACATCGTTTAATAATAACTTTTTCAGCATGGACTTAAACGCGCCCGTATCGTCGCTTACGGTTACAATGTTCAATTACGCCACAAGTCCTTATGCCGATTGGCAGTCTCTTGGCTGGGCGGCGGCGTTTTTACTTTCTATATTTGTTCTTGGGATAAATATAATGGGCAGATTGATAATCAAAAAGAGGAGATAGCTTGGCAACCATAGCGGATATTCAAGAAAAAAAAGCCATTGAGGTCGCAAACCTCTCTTTTACATATGCCAATACAGAGCAAAGCAGTTTAAGAGGTATAAATATGCCCATAGCAAAGCATAAAATCACCGCTCTGATAGGTCCGAGCGGCTGCGGCAAAACTACGCTGCTACGCTGCTTTAATCGTATTCATGATTTATATGCGGGCAATATTTACAAAGGTAAAATCATCTTTAATAACCAAAACATACTTGAACCTAAAACTGATTTGATTGATTTGCGCACTAAGATAGGCATGATTTTCCAAAAACCGACTTCGTTTCCCATGTCTATCTGGGACAATATCGCATACGGATTGAAACTCAAAGGCGTTAGGGCAAAATCCGAATTAAACGACAGAATAGAAAAAGCTCTAAAAGGAGCCGCTATCTGGAATGAAGTCAAAGACAGGTTAAAAAGCGACGCTAACGCGCTTTCAGGCGGTCAGCAGCAGAGGCTTTGCATAGCGCGCGCGATAGCCGTTGAACCGCAGGCGCTTTTATTTGACGAGCCTACATCCGCGCTTGATCCTATCTCAACGCAGGCAATAGAACAACTCATAACCGAGCTTAAAAACGATGTCAGCATCATAATCGTAACGCACAATATGCAGCAAGCTGCGCGTGTGAGCGACTACACGGCATTTATGTATCTTGGGGATTTGATAGAGTTAAGCCCCACAAAAGAGCTTTTTGTAACCCCCAAAGAACGCCTTACGGAAGAGTATATCACGGGTAAATTCGGGTAATTTGCCATGTATTTTGACGCTATCATACAACAGCAATCCCAAGAGCATAAATTACCCAAATGGCGTGAAAAGCTTTTAAAGTGGATATTGCCTCATCTGTTTCATGAAAAAGAGTTTATAGAGTTTGAAAAAAAATACCCAAGCCTTAAAGGTATGGATTGCGTTGATGAAATGCTGCGTTATTTTGAGTTTCGCTGCGAGAGCGACAGCGCTGATTTGGAAAATATCCCCTCGCATGGAACGGTAATATTCGTATCTAACCACCCTACCGGCTTGCTTGACGGTTTGGCTCTGTTAAAGATGATATCTTCGGTAAGACCCGATGTTAAAACTATGTCCAACCGTATCCTCTCTCATGTTAGGGCTTTGGAAGATATATTTATACTCGTTGACAATATGGGAGGACAAACCGGACGCCATCAGATTAGAGAACTTCAAGAGCATTTGAGAGGCGGAGGGGCATTGATAGTGTTTCCGGCAGGAGAGGTATCAAGATTTAGTCTTAAAGGGATAAAAGATTGTAAATGGAACAGCGGATTTGTGAGATTGGCTTCCAGAGTACATGCCAGTATAGTGCCTGTTCACATAAAAGGCAGGAACAGTATCCTGTTTTATCTTTCGTCTATGATTTATAAACCTCTGTCCACATATCTTTTAGTACACGAAATGTTCAAACAAAGAGGCAAAGGCATAAGAATAAGAATAGGCAAGCGAATACCGTATGAGTATTGGAGCAACTCTAAAATATCGCCTGCTCAAACAGCCAAATCTCTAAGAAAACATACATATCAAATAGGCAAAGGCAAAAAAGGATGCATTAAAGGCGAAGCGCCGATAGCTTTACCGTCCGAGCGGATAGCTCTTAAAACTGCGCTTGAGAAATGCGAGGTTTTAGGTAAAACGCCCGATAATAAGATTATCTATCTATATAAAATAGGCGAAGACGAGACATTTTCGCCTGTTTTACACGAACTTGGAAGATTAAGGGAGATAGCTTTTAGAGCCGTAGGAGAAGGGAGCGGGAAAAGGCTTGATTTGGATTGTTACGATAACTACTATTATCATTTGATATTATGGGATAATCATCAGCTTGATATAGTCGGAGCTTACCGTTTTACGCCTACGGAAGGGTATGAAAGCACAAAGACGCTATATAGCGATACTCTGTTTGACTATAACGAACAGATGAATGAGATTTTAAAGTACGGCGTTGAACTCGGAAGAAGTTTCATACAGCCTAAATATTGGGGTAAGAAAGGATTGGATTATTTATGGCAGGGTATCGGGGCGTATATGGCAAAAAATCCTAAGTACAGGTATTTGTTCGGACCCGTCTCCATATCTTCATCAATGCCTGTAGTTGCGCGCGACTTATTGATATCATTTTATAGACTCTATTTCTCTCCCAAAACTTTAATCGCCGTCTCCAAACGCCCGTATCCCAAAACGCAATTATTGGCGTTAGAGAAGTTTAACGGCAACGACTACCAGCAAGATATGCGCTCGCTCAAAAGTATGCTTAACAATATGAATTGCGGTATTCCTACGCTTTATAAACAGTATTCGGAACTCTGCGAACAAGGCGGAGTACAGTTTATGGATTTTGGTATTGACCCTGACTTTAACGATTGTGTAGATGGTCTTGTGCTTGTAGATATATCCAAATTGAAATTTTTGCGGTATGAGCGGTATATCGCACCGTATTTGGATAAAAAATAGCTATATTTAAAGCGTCTTTTGCATAATATTCCGACATGCAGCAAAACGGCATAATCAAATAAATATTATCAAAGCGTTTTTTGCTTTTTTGAAACTTTGGAGCATTTTTGCGACCGTATTATCAGCGGTTTTTTATCCCCTTTTTGTCATTTCACCGCCATACAACAGACAAAATACATGCGTCCCATTCTCTGTTATTCCCGTTATTCCCGCAACCTTGCAAAGCGCATGCGCCCTCTTCCGTTATTGCGAGTCGTTGAGGAACAAGCAAAGTGCTTTTATGAAGCAAAACATTTCCAATGTGAAGCGCATTATCAAAATATTTCATTAAAAAACTGGAACTTTCTTTATCCATCATTACAAACTGTTGTGTGAAGGCACGGCAATCCCACCTTCCGTCATTGCGAGGACTGCGAGCGAAGCGTGGCACGACGAAGCAATCCATAATTACAAATATAGAAAAAATGCTTATTTTTCTATAATGATAGTATTTTTGTTGTTATAAATTTTGGATTGCCGCGCTCGCAATGATGGAAAATAAACTCTTTTTGTTTTAATCCTTAAAATCTAATATTTTTTAATTTTTTTATTAATTACTTTATCTCATTTTGTCTTTTAGATTTCCGAGCGTACGGGAATAAAATTTATTGCGTAAAGTATTAAGCTAAGCGTCATAAATATAAAAATAATAGTACTGTTCTCGCAAGAAAATAAAGGATTAAACACTCGCAACAAGATAATGTTGCATTAAATTAGCATTTTATCACGGCAGGCAAAGCGTGGAAAAATAGAATTTGATAATAAAGCGACCGTTGTGTTAAATTCGCAAAGAGGCCTTGAAATAGAGAAATAAAAAATACTCATAAAAATGTTTTGAAATCGCGCTTTACAGTACAATCAACGCTCTCAAAAACAAAACCGCATATCATAAAAAACTCTCAACAAGGCAACAATAAATCATCAACAGATTTACTTTAACCTTTCACAATCTGCACAACCTATCTGCGACAGAGCGCACGCTTTTTTGTAATATTCGGCTACTTTAACGGTATTTTTCTTCATATCAAACCCAAACTCATATACTGCGCCTAAAGAGAAATAACATGAACCCTTATCGTCATAGCAGGATTTTAAAAACAGCTCCTCCGCTTTGGTATAATCTTGTTTAACGCCTTTGCCGTCGGCATACATCAAAGCCAAAAGATGACAGCCCTCAGAGATTTTGTTATCACAAGCTTTTTTATATAACTCCGCCGCTTTAATAAAGTCTTTTTTTACTCCCCGTCCAAACTCGTATTTTAAACCCAAATGTCCGCAATATTCAATAATTCTGCCATTGTAGGCTTTCTCGCACAATCTTGCCGATTTGTCAAAATCCTGTTCCACGCCCAATCCGCTCTCATACAGCGCGCCCTAATCGCCGCAGCTTTTGACATCTCCGCTATCGCAGGCTTTTCATGCGGCTTTGCCGAAGTTTTATAATCGCCTTTTTTCAGAAGCTTTCGCAATCTCATCATAATCGTCGGCAAAAACGACCGCCGTTAAAAATTTTAAAATTTTAAATATATTTTTCATAATTTTACTCCAAAATGGTATCTGATATTATATCAAACGCCGTATTTGAAAAACAGCTTAATGTTCATGCGGGTGCGTATGCGGCGGCAATCCGTCATGCGCATGAATATACTCGGTATCGGAATTTAGCATGCGCTTCAAGCCGTTCGGGGAGATTTTGTATATTTTATCCACCACGCCCTCTATAAACTCTTTGTCATGTGAAACGATAACTATGCTTTTATCTATTTTCCTGAGTATTTCGGTCAATTTCAACTGCATATCAAAATCAAGCCCCGATGTCGGTTCGTCAAGCAGCATGAGTTTCGGCTCTGTTATCAGCACTCCCGCAAGCGCGACAAGCTTTTTTTCACCGCCTGAGAGGTGGTAAACAATCTTTTTAGCCAAATGCGAAATGCCCAAATCATTTAATATCCTGTCCGTTTTTGCCCTTGCTTCATTTTTGTCCGCGCCGTGCGCCAAGAGACTGAAAGCTACATCGTCTTCAACTATGGGAGCCAAAAATTGATTATCCGAATCTTGCAGCAAATAGCCGACCATGCGGCGGATATTTTTAAAATTCTCTCTTGAAGCGATTTTTTCGTGAAATATCTCTATTTCTCCTTGCGCAAGCGCGCAAAATCCAACTATTGTCTCCAAAAGAGTGGTTTTGCCGCATCCGTTCGCGCCTATGATAGCGATTTTTTCCTTGTGGGAGACATTTAAAGAGAGATTTTCGCAAAGCGTCCTGCCGTCCCTTTTTATCGCAACATTTTTTATATTTAAAGAACAGCTCAAAGAAAAACTCCCAACGCGATTGATATTAAAACTGCCAAAATCAAAGCCAAATCATAATAGTTGAAAACTTTACGCGCGCTTAAAGTATAAATCTCGCCGTCAAAGCCGCGCAAAAACATACTGTTTTTCAGCGCGTCCGCCCTCTCCCAAGTCTTAATAAACAAAATCCCCACAAATCCCGCAAGCGTTTTATAACTCAAAAGATTGGTTTTAGGCGTAAATCCTCTGATATATAAAGCGCGGCGAAAAAGATAAAATTCATGCCTTAAAAGAAAGATTGACTTCGCGGTGAAAAATACGATGGAGACAAATTTGGGCGGGCATTTGATGTCGCGCAGCGCCAAAGCTATGTCAAATTCGCTTTTGCCGCAAAAAAGCAAAAGTACGAAAAAAAGTATGAGATTTGAACGCACAAAGATTAAAAGCGCGCGCTCATAATCGCCCGTTACGCAAAGCGAGACGACTACAACCGCGACAAATAGATTTAAAAACAAAAGCCTGCGAAGCGACGGTTTAACAAAGTCAAACTTTATGCACGCCAAAAACAGAGGCGGCAAAAAAAGCGCACTCATAATCTGCGTTTGAAGCGCGGTAAAAACAGCATACATGAAAGCCGCCAAAAGCGCGGCGGCAGGCGAAATCGTCCTCATTTTTTCCTTTTGACAAACCATAATATAAAAAACAAAGCCGCCATGATGCAAAGTCCAAGCGCGGTATTTTGCCATGTCATATCTTTTGGAAGCGCGGAAGATTGTTCGGATTTGCCGCTTTTTAATTCATAATTTTCTTTCACAAAATGCCCCATGCCGCCGTCCACACTCACACTAAAAACGCTTTGCGCGACCTTTGCCTGCGCCCTGCCCTCTTCATCGGTAACAAGTTCGGATATTACGCCGTTTTCGTCCTCTATCTTCACTTCGCAATTTTTGCATGGAGCGGATTTGTGAAAATAGCTTTGGATAAAAAGCGTTCCATTTTCGTCGTACAAAAACAGATTTAACTTATGGGCGGATAAAACCGCCGCGCCAAATAACAACAGTAAAAATATTTTGCGTATCATGAGTTTCTCTTGTATAAAATTTCGGGTTTTACTTTCTCTATAAATCTCAATGCAAGAAGCGTTATCACGCCCTCTACAATCATCACAGGTATATGCGCAAAAAGCGCGGCGGCAGCGGAGACGAAAAATCCATCGCCCTTATCGCCCGGAATTAACGCGCCGTTAAGCGCCAAAACAGCCGAGAGTAAAACCGCGCCGAGCGCCACAGGTACAAATCCCACGGCAAACCACAAAGCGTTCTTCCGCCACTCTTTATGAACGCGAAAACTAAACAGCCATGAAGCTATAAGCGCGGGAGTTGCCAAATCAAACAGATTGACGCCCAAAGTCGTCATGCCGCCGTATCCCAAAAGAAGCCCCTGCAAAAGCAGCGCCACAAATATCGCCGTAAACGCCTGAATACCCAGCGCCGCGCCGACAATGCCGCTTAAGATAAGATGAACGCTTGACGGTCCTATTGGAACATACACGGAAGACGCTACGAAAAACAGCGCTGAAAATGCCGAAACTTTCGGTATATCCTCGCTTTTTAGATTTTTCAGCGCATATATTATAACAGCCGCCGATACAACAGCGCCTGCGATTAAAATTTCAGGTTCTAAAATACCTTCGCTTATGTGCATTGGTTAATCCTTTTTTAGTGTCAAATTTTTGCAATGATAAAAACGCAAATTCATCATACAAGTACTGCAAATTCTTTTATTTTTTGTCGACTGAAATCAATCATTGTATTGCCGATATATTCGTCATTTTTACACTCATAAAATAACGGCGGCTTTATATAAGCGTGAGATTTTACAAAGCCGAACACAAATTTTTAAAATATGATGCCCGCTTTTATATAATCGGCAGCCAAACAGCAATCTTGCATGATATAAACGATATCTAATACACACACGCTTTTATTATTTGCATTTTACATAAAAAAGCGAGAATACATGGGATATTTCCTTGTTATTCCCGCAATAAATATCGCGCCAAACAGATTTTTACCGCCCAAGCGTTAAAAATACTTAACGCTTTGCGGACACTATTTAACGCTTTCTGTTTTTAACCAAAGTACGGCTCCAAGCTCCACAGGATACGCTTTGCCGTCTTTTTTGATACTCTCGTCGTCGTCAATAAGCGCGGCAAATCCCCACCAGCCCGCGAAAGGAAGCGCAGCATGGAAAACGCCGTTTTGGTCGGCTTTTATAACTTGTGTGATATAAGCGTCATTCGGCGCTTTTAAGCCTTTTGTATTGTAAAATTCTATCTCAATTTCGGCGTTTGGCACAGGCTTACCCTTGTACAACACCTGCGCACTGAATATATTGCCGACATATAAAGAGTACGGACGCGAAAGCGGGATAATCTCGGCTTTCAATCCTATCGGCTCGTCCCACCCTTCGCCGGAACCAAAAGCGTCCACTATCGTTTTTGTTTGATGTCTTATAAATTTATCTTCCGCAGGCTCAAAATAGGGCGCGGGATCAACATAAAACTGATAAACGCCGGGCTCTTTTACCGTATATTTTGCACTCCAAACGCTTTTAGAATCTTTCTTGGCAGATTTTAAAGAATTAAGAAATGATACCTTTTTGCCCTCTGTGAAAACGCCCGCATCCTGCGGTTTTACCATATTCATGAGTTCTTGCTCAAACGGGTGCGTAAACTCGTAAGATATGGCTATCTCATTGCCGTCTTTTTGTTCAAGAACGCTCTTATCTACGATAACGCTCTGAAAATGCGCAAACGCAAACGAAGCTAAAAACAAAACGCTTAGTAATACTTTCATACATATACTCCTATCAAATAATATTAAATTGAAGAGCGTATTATTGCACTTATGGAATAAAACTATGCTTATGAATTTTATTGAAAAAGTATTACAAAAAA
>JAISNU010000017.1 GCA_031276075.1 Campylobacteraceae bacterium | reverse complement strand
ATTTACATTACTTAAAATTATTAAAATTTAACACGAAATGAGACGCCAAAAAACTTTCCGCTTTCACTCACATCTTTTTTATATACGGGTATATCATAATGCAAAGAGGCTTCAAAATCTTTTGACCGAAGTTTGGCGCCAAAAGAACTTCCCATAAGTTTACCGCCAAAACTTTCATCATCAGAGTTTATCTCTCCGCCATCCAATGCAATGAAATAACTGCCGCTAATTCCTCCCGCAATCTCATAGTATGTATTGTATGAAAGCTCGTTTCTTACATAGTATCCTTCATTTCCGCTGAGTCCAGATTTGTTGAAACCTCTTACGCTGTATACTCCTCCTATACTTATTTTATCGCTTCCAAACAGCGAATCATCGGTAAATTGCATGTAAGCGTTTAAAGAGTATCTGAATGAATAAAAATCTTTCATAGCCGAAAAGCTTATATTGTAAATGCTGTATTCATCGTTAAGTTCGGTTGCATGATAATTTTGAAACAGATCCACGCCTCTTGCATAGGCAAAATTTATAAATGTGTAAAATCCCGGTATTTGATATAAGTAGTCAGCCGAGAGCGTAAGTTTTGACAGTCTGTAGCTTGACGAGTCTAAATATACATAAGCAAAATGGTTTTTTGTCCTGTAATTTGATATTAAAGCGCCGATATTTATACGATTTTTTTGGTCATGATACAGTTTATACTGCGCATCAAACGAATATGTTTTTGTAGCGCCCTGCGATAAAAATACGCTGCTGCCTGTTTTGACATTCTGCTCAAATTTACTGTTTCTCTGTGAAAAAGAGAGCGTAGTTTTTCCTATCGGAAATGAATAGTCGTAGCCGTTTCCTTTGCTATTTTCATCTTTGGTGTATTTATCGGAAAAATTTAAAAATATATTAGCCTGATCGTTAATACCGATAATATTGTCAATATTGATTTTGCCGTTTATTTGAGCTTTTCCCGTCTTTTTGCTACCGTAATTATCTATGCCGATAGAACCTCCGAAGCGCCTTGTCGGAGTGTTTTCAACGATTATATCCGTATATCCTACCCTTTCGGACGGATTTAATTTCATTGTAGCGTGATTTGATGGGAGTCTATTAATATTTTCTATAGCGTTTTCAATATCTCTTATATTAAGATAATCGCTTTTTTGTCCTGTAAATGCGTTTGATACATATCTCTCCTGCGGAAAAATATTATCTATCCTGCCCTCTACTGCTTGAAGGGTCAAATCCCCTTTTGCTATATTTTGAGAAGAGAGGTAAACTTGAGAAGTTATATATCCTTTATCTATGTAAAGAGCATTTATCTCGTTTGTAAGATTTTTTAAATCGCCCAAAGAGTCGCATTTGTTCAGATATTTTGAAATGATTTTATTTATATGCGATTTGCCAAGAAGCGTTACGCCTGAAATAGTGATATTGCTAATATAAAAACACCTCTCGTCTCCAGACGGCATTATCGGTTCGATTTTTGGAGTCTCAAAACTCTCAAGATTTCTTGTTGGATCTTTGCTTAAACTCTCGAAAATATCTTTTTGCCTGTTTCGCTGTTCGTTTTCATCAAAAATATCGGCTGATAGTATGTTTGCCAAAGATATGGAGAGTATAATTATTTTTAAACCTGTTTTAAACACAAAACGCTCCTTGCGCGAGACTATTTAAGGAGCGTAGAGTATATGATTTATTCTTAAAAGTAAATTTAATATCATTTTTTTAAACAGTAAAATTATATCGCGCTTAATTTGGCATGTCCTGAATTTGGCTTGATAAAGCAGTGAAAAATTTTTATTCATGCATATGCTAAGCTTTGAAAAAACTCTCAAAAAACAGATGTGAAAAACTTTTGAAACAAGATGTGAAAATGTGAAAAGTTTTACAAGTTTCGCAATTAATAGCATTTATAGTATATTTTGGGTACAATACCGCCCTTATTAAATTTAGGAGCACTATTATGATAAGAAATATTGCCGTCATCGCCCATGTTGATCATGGCAAAACTACGCTGGTGGATGAGCTTTTGAAACAATCAGGGACTTTTGCTGAACACCAAACTGCCGGCGAGCGTATGATGGACAGCAATGATATTGAAAAGGAAAGAGGCATAACGATTCTCTCCAAAAATACTTCTATCGCATATAAAGGCTATAAAATCAATATTATAGACACGCCGGGACACGCTGATTTTGGCGGCGAAGTAGAGCGCGTACTTAAAATGGTTGATGGCGTTTTATTGCTCGTGGATGCGCAGGAAGGCGTCATGCCGCAGACTAAATTTGTCGTTAAAAAGGCTTTGGGATTCGGACTCAAACCCATAGTCGTTATAAACAAGATAGATAAACCAGCAGCCGACCCCGAGCGCGTGATAAATGAGATATTTGACCTTTTTGTAGCGCTTGACGCCAACGACGAGCAGCTTGATTTTCCTATCGTTTATGCCGCTGCGCGCGATGGATATGCCAAGAGAAATTTAGACGATAAAAATGAAAATCTCGAACCGCTTTTTGAAGTGATAACAGAACATGTACCAAGTCCGAGCGGTAAAGATGAAGATCCTGTGCAGGTGCAGGTTTTTACTCTTGATTATGATAACTATGTCGGCAAAATAGGCATAGCGCGCGTATTTAACGGTACTGTCAAAAAAAATCAAAGCGTTATGCTTGCCAAAGCGAGCGGCGAGCGGATAAACGGGCGCATCAGTAAACTTATAGGATTTAAAGGACTTGAAAGGCTTGATATAAATGAAGCGGGTTCGGGCGATATTATCGCGATAGCAGGATTTGACGCGCTTGATGTTGGAGATAGCATAGTAGATCCGGCAAATCCCATGCCGCTTGATCCTTTGCATATAGAAGAGCCGACTTTGAGCGTTGTTTTTTCAGTAAATGACAGTCCGCTGGCGGGACTTGAAGGCAAATATGTAACTTCAAATAAACTTTCCGAAAGGCTTGAGAGCGAAATCAAAACGAATATCGCCATGAAGTACGAGAGTATAGGCGAGGGTAAGTTTAAAGTTTCAGGCAGAGGAGAGCTTCAAATAACCATTTTGGCTGAAAATATGAGAAGAGAGGGCTTTGAGTTCTCTTTGGGAAGACCCGAGGTCATCATCAAAGAAGAAGACGGCGTAAAATTGGAGCCGTATGAGCATTTGGTCATTGATGCGCCCGATGACTGCACAGGCACCGTCATAGAAAAACTTGGCAAAAGAAAAGCGGAGATGACGGCTATGAATCCGACAGGAGACGGGCAGACAAGGATAGAGTTTGAGATACCGGCTCGCGGACTTATCGGCTTTAGAAGCCAATTTTTGACGGATACAAAAGGCGAGGGCGTCATGAACCACTCGTTTTTGGATTTTCGTCCGTTAAGCGGCAGCGTAGAACACCGTTCAAACGGTTCGCTTGTCTCTATGGAAAACGGCACGGCGCTTGGATACTCTTTGTGGAATCTGCAAGAGCGAGGCGTGCTGTTTATAGAACCGCAGACAAAGGTTTATGTCGGCATGATAATCGGCGAGCATTCCCGCCCGAACGACCTTGATGTAAATCCCATAAAGGGTAAAAATCTAACCAATGTAAGAGCTTCGGGAAGCGACGATGCGATAAAATTAGTGCCGCCGCGCAGGTTAAATCTGGAGCGCGCGCTCGAATGGATAGAAGACGACGAGATAGTGGAAGTAACTCCGAAAAATATCCGCGTCAGAAAAAAATACCTTGACCCGACGCTAAGAAAAAGAGCGTCAAAAGCATAAATACATTTTAGTATCGGCAATCGTGTATAAAAATTAGATGGATCAGGATTTGCAAATTCTAATCTTTATAATATAAAATGCGGTTGCTATTTTACATATCCAAAAAAGCGGCAATTATATCATATTTGCAAGACAGCTAAACAAAAGTTATTGAAATTTTATGTTGTTGAATTAATACAGATACTGTATTGTGATTTATCCGATTAATATCAAGCGTATTGCATCTTATGTTGAATTCATGGGATTGTCGATAGGTTAAAGCGATACAAAAATTGTTTGAAATTATACTTGCTTTCTTATTGTTAGTGAGTTTATGACATGAATTCGATACAAGCGTTGTATTGAAATTTATCTCTTTTGCCTTCCAAAACAGCTCTTCCGTTGGTTGAACCGAAACAAACCTTGTGCCGAATTTTATTATGATATCTGTCATTGCGAGCGCAGCGTGGCAATCCATCTTTATAAATAATCATAATTATAAAAACATATATATTTTATATCTACTCTCTTTTTTATAAGGTTTCTGGATTGCTTCGTCGCTTCGCTCCTCGCAATGACGGATAATGCAAAACATTTCTAAGAACACAAGGCAGAGTATTGTAGCAATTTACTTTCCTTCTTCATTGCGAATAGTACAGCAATCCAGAAAGACACCCAAATTGACCGCGTCTAATGCAAAGCACATACGCCTCTTTTTATCATTTTGAGAAGCAAAATAGCGAAGCAATCCAAATATTTTAAGCGCTATAAAAAATATTGCAATTAAAGAATTGGAATAAATTAAATTTGGAATTGATAATTATATTTAATGACTTGGATATTTGGATTTTTCTGTATTAATTCGTTAATTTTTTCATTTTTCTGGATTGCCGCGCCGCAAGCGGCTCACAATGACAGAAAAGGTGTTATGCCCATAATGTTGTTTTATTAAGTTATGTATATAAATGTGATTTGTGAATTGACACAAGAGTTTATACTCCCTCCGTCATTGCGAGAAAGGAGTGTAACGACTGACGAAGCAATCTACAATCATAGATAAGAAAAGCGATTATCTATTTTTTCAAACGATATTTTTTATTATTATAAGATATGGATTGCTTCCTGCTTCGTCAGTTCGCAGTCGCAATGACGGAGTGGGCATTTTGTTTATCATTCAGGGGAAATAACAGAAATGGGGACATCAGAGATTTTCATGACGCCAAAAACATTACCGATATTCAGGTGTAAGAATAACAAAAATGGTGTCATCAGAAATGGCAATGGGGCAAAGTAGTGAAGAAACAGTGTGGACGATAAACAGGGCAGGGCAAGATAAACGAATCGCTTCGCTTATCTTGAATATTAATCACTCTCAAGCTTTTTGATTAGGTGGTTTTTATCCGCTTATTTTGATAGCATTTAATGATAAATCTTTTTGTGAAAATTAACATAAGAATTGCTTGCATTAACTCCAAAATAAAAATAATGATAGATAACTCCATCGTCTTTTTCACACCGCCAATATGAACTATCGTCAGTATTGCAAGAAACTTCCGCATCATTTATATCAAAAAGTTTTCCGTCTTGCGTAATACTCGGCAAACTTAACGCTCAAGTTACCTTCATAAAGCGTATCTGTAGTAATATTCGTAATCAAATTCTTATCTACGCTTCCAAATATCTCTGCAAATTCACTTGCCGCTATGCTTCTGTTAGCACTAAGCCCTGTCTCTATATACGAGCTTTGCTGCCATGCCTCAATATAAATCGCTACGGAATCTAACCCTTTAGAAGCAGGATCATTTAGCAAATAAATATGCCAAAAGTTATCTTCGCTGATATAGTCTCCGTCATTATAAGCAAAATCTCCATCGCCGCCTATCGTGGCATTAAAATTTTTTGCCAACTCGGAAGAGGTATTATCATAGTAACTTACCAATTTACCATCATAAAACAGAATATCTCCTGTTGTGTCAAGCGAAGGGATATCTGAGAACCAATCAGCAATAAAATCACTATCGCCGCCTCCGCCGCCTCCTGAACTTGAGCTGCTGCCGCAGCCAACTAAAAATAGCGCCATAAAAGCCGCTAAACCTAACTTCAATAAATCCTTCATATAAAACTCCTTTTGGGGATATTTGTGATTGACAGTAGAGGTAAAAAATGAAATATTATTGGTGGAAATTTTGCATTGTTAAGATGAGTTGATGGGATTTGTACGGATTTGGGAGATTGATAATTTAAGTTTTTTTAAGGTTGTCTCTCCCTCTCTGAATTTTTTCTTAAATTAACTTTAAGTATTGCACCTTCTTTAAAAAATTATGTATATCTTACAAGTTTTTTATTAGGTAAAGCTTTACATGAATAGTTTTTTTATTAAATTATCTCTTTGATAAAAGTTACAAAACTTTATTTTACGCTCTTATCCGTTGCGCATGAGTTATAGCAACCGCGATGGCGTCGGTTATATCCAAAGGTTTTATCTCTTGATTTATCCCCAAAATCCTCTTTACCATAAATGCCACCTGCTCTTTTTTGGCTTTCGCTTTTCCTGTTACTGCTTTTTTCACCTGCAAAGGCGTATATTCGCTGAAATTTCCGAAAACCTGCAAAACTTTCAAACTTAAAGCGCCTCTAAACTGCGCTAATTTCAAAACAGTTTTAGGGTTATACGCATAAAAAATATCCTCTATCGCAACTTCATCTATTTTATTATTTTTAAAAATAATGTCTATGCCTTCAACAAGTTCGCTTATTTGGTATTGGAGTTCGCTTGTTTTTATTTTGATAAGTCCCGCTTCCAAAAGTTTGAGCCTGTTTAAATTTTTTTCTATTATCGCATATCCGCAATTTTTACTTCCCGGGTCTATTCCTAAAATAGTCAAAAATATCCTTTGTATCGTTTGCATAATTGTAGCGCGCTTTTATTTAACATGCAATTCAACAAAAATTGGATAAAATAGAAGATTTATAATAAGGCTGTTAGTTTGGAAATAAAATTGATAGAGAGCGCGTTTGAACTTTTAAAATCTGAAATACCACCGAATGAATATAGCAGATATATTAAACAGTTATCTTTCAATGAAAAAGAATCCAAAGCCAATTTAAGCGTTTTTAACGCGCCAAATCAACTGATACTTAATTGGATAAAAACGCGCTATGCTGCGAAACTTTCACAACTGTTGGAGTCAAAAACGGGCGCGAAACACTCTGTCGCTTTTGTTATAAAAAATAGTTCAGACAGCGATATTAAAAAAACCTCCCTAAAATCACAAAATATTGAAAATATAAGAAACAGTATTTTAAATCCGTCATATAATTTTGATAATTTTATCGTAGGCAATTCCAACCGTTTTGCATTCAGTACGGCAAAAACCATAGCGAACAAGCCCGGAATTATTTATAATCCCGTTTTTATTTACGGTCCAACAGGACTTGGTAAAACGCATCTTATCCATGCGATAGGAAATTATGCCCAAAGTAAAAACAAAGCTGTTATTTATGTTACAAGCGAACAGTTTATGAATGATTATATCCACCACTTAAAAAACGACACGATGGAGCAGTTTAGAGAGAGATATAGAAATTGCAATATTCTGCTTATAGACGATGTGCAGTTTTTTCAAGGAAAAGTCGGCACACAAGAGGTATTTTTTCATATATTTAACGAACTGCATACAATGAAAAAGCAGATAGTTTTGACATCAGACAAACCGCCAAAAATGATAGACGGTATAGAAGAGAGGCTGAAAACGCGTTTCGAATGGGGTATCATCGCGGATATTTCAATTCCTGAACTTGAGACAAAAATATCCATTATCAGAAAAAAATGCGAACTTGACAAAGTCAATCTTACAAATGACATTATCAACTACATAGCCACAAACATGGGCGATAATATAAGAGAAATAGAGAGCGCCATTATTAATATAAACGCTTATGCTTCTCTCATGAGACAGGAAATAACACTTGATTTTGCAAAAAAAGTCATTAAAGACCAAATCAGAGAAAGTCGCGAAAATGTAAATATAGAAGATATTATATACATCGTCTCCAAAAATGAAAATATAAAGCCAAGCGAAATAAAATCAAAAAAACGCTCGCAAAAAATAGTGGAAGCGAGGCGTATCGTTATTTATCTTACAAGAACGCTGACACCGAATTCAATGCCTTCAATCGCTTCATTTTTCGGCATGAAAGACCACACGGCAATTTCCCATAACATAAAAAAAACAAGCGAGCTAATACAAAGTAGCGAAAGTTTCAGACTAAAAATAGACGAACTTAAAAATAAAATACTCAATAAAAGTGTACAGCAGTGAAAAACAATCTCCATTTAATTCACCATAAAAACAGCGATTTTTTGGTAGAATTAATATGTTTTTCACATTTTCAACACAATTACTGTTATTGTTATCTATTTTATAAAAATATTAAGGAGTAAAAATGAAAGTCATTGTCTCTAAAAGCGTTTTGGAAAACATACTAACAAACGCTCAAAGTTATCTTGAAAAGAGAGACCTAAGCCAAATAACATCTCATGTACTCTTACATGTAGAAAATGAAACGCTAACTCTCAAAGCTACGGACTTTGAAATAGGTTTTGCATATACAAGTTCCGAAGTAACCGTAAATGAAAACGGATACGCTACTGCAAACGGTTCAAAGCTTTTGCAAATAATCAAAAGTTTTAAAGATGAAGAGATAACGCTTGAAACGATAACAAATTATCTTTATATAAAGCAAAACAGTTCAAAGTTTAAACTTCCCATGTTTAATTATCTTGAATTTCCATCTTTCCCTGAGATAGAAAACAAGCCAAAATTTGACATAGACGCGGAAGATTTTTCAAAAGCGGTAAAAAAAATTACTCCAGCTATTGATAATAATAATCCAAAATTTGAACTTAACGGCGCTTTGATAGATATAAAAGAGAGTTTTATAAATTTTGTAGCAACAGATACAAAAAGGCTTGCCGTATTTAAAAAGGACAGAAATGCCGATAAAGATTTTTCTCTTATTATTCCAAAAAAAGCGATAATAGAATTTGGAAAACTGTTTTTTCAAAATATAGAGATTTTTTATGATGAAAATACCCTCATAGCAAAATCCGAAGAGTTTGTGTTTTTTACAAAACTTATAAATGGAAAATTTCCAGATTATGAGAGAATTATCCCAAAAGAAAAACATTTCAGGATACAGCTTGAACGCGAAAAAATGGTAGAATCCATAAAACAGATAGCGATTATCTCTCATGAGATAAAAGTTACATTTAAGCCAAAAAATATCTCTTTTGAGAGTTTAAATGATGAAAATATAGAAGCAAAAACAGAAATAGAGTTTGAAACAGGGCTTGAAGACGAGATAAATCTTTCATTTAACAGCAAATACATGCTGGACTTTTTAAGCAGTATAGAGGAGAGTACTTTTGTTTTGGGATATAATGATTCCAATATGCCTTTTACGCTTGAAGCAAAAGATTTCATAACAATCATTATGCCGATTATTAAATAACAATTTTTAGGAATAGATATGAGCAATTACGCAGCAGAAAATATTAAAGTTTTAAAAGGGCTTGAAGCGGTAAGAAAACGCCCCGGAATGTATATAGGTGATACAAATGTAAATGGTCTGCACCACTTGATTTACGAAGTTGTGGATAACTCCATAGATGAAGCGATGGCTGGATACTGCGATACAATAGACATTGAATTAACGAACGAAGGTTCTGCCGTTATTACGGATAATGGACGCGGAATTCCCGTAGATATGCATCCAACTGAAAATATGTCTGCAGCTACTGTAGTTTTAACTGTTTTGCATGCAGGCGGAAAGTTTGACAAAGATACTTATAAAGTAAGCGGCGGTTTACACGGCGTGGGCGTATCAGTTGTAAATGCGCTCTCTTCAAAACTTGTCGTACATATTAAAAGAGACGGCAGCGAATACAGGCAGGAGTTTCATAAAGGTATTCCGCAGTATGATTTGGAAGCGATAGGAGTTTCAAAAAAGACAGGAACAAGGGTTGAATTTTGGCCTGATGCTGAAATATTTGAAGTAACAGAATTTGATTTTGATACGCTTGCTAAAAGATTTAAAGAGATAGCTTATCTTAATCCTAAAATCGTTATAAATTTTAAAGACAATAGAAACGGAAAAAGTGAAAGTTATCACTTTGACGGAGGTATAGAGCAGTTTGTATTGGATTTAAATAATAAAGAGATTGTTGCGAAACCTTTTCATTTTCAAAGCGATGTGGAGGATTTGGATATAGACATAGCTTTTGCTTATAACAGTTCGTACAGCGAGATATTTTATTCATTTGTCAATAATATAAAAACGCCTGAGGGCGGTACGCATGAGAGCGGATTTAGAGCGGGACTTACAAGAGCTATTGTAAATTATATAAATTTAAACGCTTCCGTGCGCGAAAAAGATATAAAAATAACAGGCGAAGATGTTCAAGAAGGACTCATAGCTATAGTAAGTATAAAAGTGCCTGAACCTCAATTTGAAGGGCAGACAAAAAGCAAACTCGGAAATTCTTATGTAAAACCGCTTGTACAGAGATATGTTTACGAACAGCTTGTTAAATATTTTGAGGAAAATCCTATAGAAGCGCGCGCTATCATGAATAAAGCTTTAGCCGCGGCAAGAGGAAGGGAAGCCGCGAAAAAAGCGCGCGATTTAACAAGAAGAAAAGACGCCATGAGCGTTGGAACGCTGCCCGGAAAACTTGCCGACTGTCAAAGCAAAGACGCTGAAATATGTGAACTTTATCTGGTTGAGGGAGACAGCGCAGGAGGTTCGGCAAAACAAGGCAGAGACAGAGTTTTTCAGGCGATTTTGCCGCTTAGAGGAAAGATTTTAAATGTGGAAAAAAGCCGTCTTGACAGGATTTTACAGACCGAAGAGATAAAAAACATGATAACCGCATTTGGCTGCGGAATTGCAGAAGAGTTTGATGAAAATAAGATGAGATACCACAAAATTATTATCATGACTGATGCAGATGTGGACGGAAGCCATATCCAAACGCTTCTTTTAACTTTCTTTTTCAGATTTTTAAAGCCTGTTGTAGAAAACGGATATATCTATTTGGCACAGCCGCCGCTTTACAGATATAAAAAGGGCAAAAAAGAGATTTATCTCAAAGACGACAAAGCCATGAATGAGTTTTTGATAACAAACGGCATAGAAAACATGGAGTTTCAAGGCGTTGGTACAAACGATATTATCAATTATTTCAAGATAGTTTCGGCTTATAGAGGCATATTAAAAGAGCTTGAAAAAAGATTTTCCGTGATTTTAGCCGTAAGAAAACTTATAGAAAACCCCGACCTTATATCAAAACCGTTTGAGGAACTTTATAAAGATGTGGAGAGTTTTATAAAAGAGAATGGATTTAATATACTGAACCACACAGTTACAAGCGATAAAATTCATCTATATATTCAAACAAAAGAGGGCTTGGAAGAGCTTATAATAGACGACGACCTTTTTACAAACAATCTTTATCAGGAAGCGCTTTATATTTATGAGAAGATAAAATCAAAAGATATTTCCATATTTGAGGGCAGAGACCCGATTGAAATTCTTGAAGAGATAGAAAAAAATGCAAAAAAAGGCGCCTATATACAACGATATAAAGGTTTAGGCGAAATGAATCCCGAGCAGCTTTGGGAGACTACCATGAATCCTGAAAACCGCCGTTTGCTTCAAGTCAAAATAGAAGATGCGCAGTCTGCAAGCGATACATTTTCACTGTTCATGGGCGACGAAGTTGAACCAAGGCGCAAATATATACAAGACCATGCAAAAGATGTCAAATATTTGGATGTATAAATGCTCTATTCCGAATTTAAAGAGAGACAAAACAGATTTGTTGCCGCGCTGAAAATCGGTTCGCCGTTTTTAGCGCTCATAGTCGTATATATAAGCGTTTTTGCGATATTTGAAATACAGTCTAACAACTTTGTTTTATTACTTCTGTTTATTTTCGTATATATTTACTATATTTTTTACATGATATACAAGGGATTTAGAGAATCCCTTGTGGATTATACGCAGGCTTTTAACGCGCACACTATCACAAAAGAGATACAAAAAGTTATCAATAAAAGAGACAAAGAGGGCTTTATTGTAATGCTGAATGTATTAAATATCTCTTCTATAGAAGAACAGTACGGCGTTACTGTTCAAAATCAGGTATTAAAGCATCTTGTTGAAAAATTGAACGATTATCTCTCCTCTTTCGGACTTAAAAAAATACCGATAGGACATTATCAAAACGGCACTTTTTTGCTTATCTTTAATGAAGTCAGCAGTAAAAAGCATTTAGACCACCTGCTTACCGGTTTTTGCAAAGAGATAAAATCAAAAGGCATTTTTAAAATAGAGATAAAATTAAAATCCGCCTCTATAGAAAAAAATTATGATAATAATGTGAAAAATATCATTTCAAAACTTATCAATACTTTTCAAGGCATAGAGAACGATTTACAGGATATTTTAAAGCCGGATGAGTTTGACCATCTTATCAAAAATGCCGTGCAGACGCATAATTTTATCTTTAATTATCAGGCTTTATATCCGTTTGACAATACGGAAAAACGCACAAATATTTTTGGCGTAAATACAAAACTGTTAATAGATCATTACGGCGCGCTTACAAGGGCGCAGACAGTATCTTCTGTGAAAAAGAACGGATATGAGATAAAATTTGACCAGCTTGTTTTGAAAACGCTTTTTAGCGAAATAAAATTGATACTTACGAGTTATCCCGATTTTCATTTTATCGTAAAAATTTCCGCTGTCTCTTTTAGAAACAGGGGCTTTTTGATTTTTGTAAAAGAGCTTCTAAAAAGCGTGGATATTAAAGCAAATAATATCTATTTTGCATTTGAAGAGAAAAAAACTTATGATGAGTTTGAGAGGTTTAAAGAGATTATAAATGATTATAAAGAGTTAGGTTTCGGCGTTGTTTTTGAGCGGTTTGGCGCGAGTAATTCGGGATTTGAGTATCTAAAACATGGATTGCCGTTTGACATAGTAAGTTTTGATTTGGAGTTTATAAAAAATATTCATTTTGAAAATTATAGATTGATGTTAAAAACGCTTATCTCTTTTGCTAAAAGTCTTAATGTTAAAACGCTTATAAAATTTATAGACAAAGAGAGCATTTTGCATATTTTGAAAAATACGCAGCCCGATTTTGTGCAGGGATTTTTGTTTGACAAGCCTCATGAATTGAAAGATTTTTAAGGAATAAAATGAAATACGGTGAAAAAATTATAAAAGAGTTTGATGTTGAAAAAGATTTGGAAATTTGGGAAAATGTTCATAAAAAAAATTATATTGTAAAAATCACCCTTCCCGAATTTGCATGCCTTTGCCCAAGGAGCGGATATCCCGATTTTGCTGTTATTTATCTGGAATATATCCCGAATAATTGGGTAGTAGAGTTAAAAGCTTTGAAGCTTTATATCAACAGTTTTATGACAAAACATATCAGCCATGAAGCAAGCGCAAATGAGATTTTTGATGTTTTATGGCAAAGATTAAAGCCTAAATGGCTTAAAGTTACAGCTGATTTTAATCCTCGCGGCAATGTTCATACACTCATAGAGATAGATTCGCAGAAAATAGAAAAGCTTCCATGATAAGCGCAGAACTTATAGATAAATTTTTTTTGGCGGCATCTATTGAACGGTGGAATGACTATCCGCGCATGGTTGAACTCTCCGAACTTGATAAACAGGCGCATAAATTTATCATCGCTTTTTTTCTTGCCAAAGAGGAGGGCGGTATTAATATGCCGCATCTCATTGAAGCGGGCGTTTTTGAATTTTTAAGAAGAGTTGTCGTAACGGACATTCGTCCCGATGTTTTTCATCAGGCGTTGAAAAAAAAGACAAAAGAGATAAATGTATGGGTTTTGCAAAGGCTTAAAAATTCGCTAAAAAAGATAGAAAACGGAAAATTTTATGCGCGCTTTGAACAATATTTAAGCGATGAAAAACTGCATGCAAAAGAGCGTTTTATCCTGAAAGCCGCTTCGTATCTTGCGACAAGATGGGAATTTTCCATCATTTATCAAACAAGCAAATTTTTAAACGACATAGAGAGTGTGAAAAATTCCGTAGAAGCAGAGCTGGAAGAGTATTTGTCATTAAACGGTGTACGGCAGATAGCTTTTAATAAAGAGCTTGCGCGCATTGTAGATCTCGGCGGCAGGCTTCGTTTCCAAAAGCGGTGGGCGCAAACGCAGCGCATTCCGAAAACATCGGTTTTGGGGCACATGCTGATAGTGGCTGTTTTAGGATATTTTTATTCGCTGAAAGTCGGCGCGTGTGCAAAGAGAGTTGAAAATAACTTTTTCAGCGCGCTTTTTCATGATTTGCCAGAAGCTTTGACAAGAGATATTATAAGTCCTGTTAAATACTCTGTGAGCGGGTTAGATGAGATAATAAGCGAATTTGAAATTCAAAAGATAGAAAAAGAGATAATGCCGTATATTCCATGCGGTATGCGGAGCGAATTTTTGTATCTGCTTGGCATAAAAAACGGTAAAAAAGATGAATTTCAAAATAGAATTTTTCAAAACGGCGAACTTGTTACGGTAAAAGATTTATCCGATTATAATGAAAATCATTTTGGAGCGATAGACGGCGAAGTCCTGAAAAAATGCGACAGGCTGGCGGCGTTTATAGAAGCAGTCTTATCCATATCTTACGGCATCAAACCAAGAGAACTGATAGAGGGCAAAGAGAATACAAAAGAGAAACTCAAAGAGAGCGCGGGCGCGGAAGTCGATTTTTACGAATTAGCCGAAGAGATAGAGAAATTTTACAAGATTTGATATCGGCGCGGCGATTTTTTGGCTTTATGACGATGCAAAGCGGGTCTTGGTCTTATTTGATGCAAAAATTATAATTTGGAGAGATTTTTTAATTCTTTTTTTGCAATTATCAAGCAGCTCGCAATGACACAACCCTTCCGTCATTGCGAACCGATAAAGTCTTCGGAATAGAGTGTGGTGAATACCGCAGGAATTTGTCCCTTCCTCCGTCATTGCGAGGAACGCAGAGACGAAGCAATTCAAAAAATGATATACAATAATCCAAGCTTTCAAATAAAAAAAGTTGTTCCATTCATTATTATGAATACTTGTTGTTGTAAAAATTATAGATTGCTTCCTGTTTTGTAAACTTGCAGTCGCAATGACGGAGAAGGAATCATTTTTTATATTTTGTATTCTTTTGAAGGACTTTGGATTTCCAGAATAGTTATCTATCAACTTTTCCGTCATTGCGAGGAGCGGCAGCGACGAAGCAATCCAGAGAATTAAAATAAATCAACAAAGCAATCCAGAACTTTCATTACTGCAAACTGCTTGCATAAGAAACGCGGCAACCCCTTTTTTCCGTCATTGCGAGGAACGCAGAGACGAAGCAATCCATAAAATTAAAAAATAATCCATACATGCAAATAAAAAGGCTCTCTTATATATTATCAACTGTATTTTTGATTATTCTAAATTATGGATTGCTGCGCTCCGCTCGCAATGACGGAGAGATAGTTTTTTGCCGCACTCACAACAACGAAATATGTTTTTTCCTTCTGGATTCCGCGCAGAAACTCTGCTTTCCATGGCTGCATACATCTTTTTGTCAGTTATTCTCTTTCCGTCATTACAAGAAGCAGAGCAATGAAGCAATTGTACCCCTTTCGTCATTGCGAGCTGACAAAGTCAGCGCGGCAATCCAGAATCTACAATAATAAAAAATATCATTAATAATACAATAAAATAGCCATTTAGCTTAAATTGCTTTAAATAGCAATAAAGCCTAATATCAGAGGTACTTTCATCAGTTATTGTTATTTTGAGCGATTTAAAAGAGTGTTTTGGACACA
>JAISNU010000155.1 GCA_031276075.1 Campylobacteraceae bacterium | reverse complement strand
CTGTATGTTTTACCGCCTTCAAGAGATTTGCTGACTCCTCCGCGCGCCGCGATTACCGCAAAGTCCCCTATTCTCAAATGTCCGGCAGTCGCGCTTTGTCCGCCCATGACGACATTTCTGCCAAGTATGGAAGAGCCTGCAAGTCCCGTTTGAGAAACGATGATAGAGTTTTCGCCAAGTTCGCAGTTATGCCCTATTTGGACGAGATTGTCTATTTTTGTCCCTTTTTTTATCAATGTAGAGCCAAAAACCGCCCTGTCCACAGTCGTGCATGCGCCGATTTCAACATCGTCTTCCAATACGGCGTTTCCCAAATGGTGAATTTTTATATGCCTGCCGTCTTTTGTGTGCGCGTAGCCAAAACCGTCGCTGCCGATGACGCAATTTGCCATCAAATGGCATCTTTTGCCTATGACGGAGTTGTTGTAAATCACAACATTAGGATGTATTATCGTCCCCTCGCCTATTATGACATTTTCGCCGATGTAAGCTCCCGCCATTATCGTAACATTTGCCTCTATAACAGCGCCGTTACCGACATGAACGCTTGGCATTATCGTTGCATTTTTATCAATAATCGGCTTTTTATCAGACGAATTTACTATATTGGGCGCAAAAAAACCGCTCAAATATGCCATGTCAAGATGAGGATTGGCGCTTATGACAGCGGTACAGTCTTTCGGGACAAACGCTTTAAATTTCTCATATACTATCGCCGCGCCTGCTTTTGTATTTTTAAGGTTTTCCAAAAGTTTTTCGTTTTCAAGATATACTATATGTTCTGCTTGGGCGTTTTCAAGCGTTTGAAGCCCGATAATGTTTTTGTCTGCACCTTCGTATTTTAGCGAAAATTTTTCGCATAAACTTGACAGTTTCATCATATATCCATAGCAACAGAACCGCTTCTGACGATATCGGTCGGATTATATTTTTTAATAGCTTTTAAAAATCCTGCGACTCTTGCGGTATCGTCCGCAACCATTACGACTATGTAATCCTCGCCGCTGTTAGCTATAACGCCGTTGTAAGCTTTAAGCATAGCGTCAAGCCCGTCAAACCGTTCGCTTAGCGGGATTTTGACAAGCGCCATCTCTTTTTCTACAAATTCGCCCGATTCTATGACTTTATATGTCGGAATCAATTTATGCAGCTGTTTTACTATCTGTTCAAGCACCTTCTCATTTCCCGATGTTACGATAGTGAGGCGGGAGAGATTTGTATTTGGTATCGGCGCTACGGTAAGGGAGTCTATATTGTAGCCGCGCCCTGCAAAAAGCCCGGAAATACGCGACAAAACACCGTGTTCATTCAAAACTATAACAGAAATAACGCGTCTTATCTCTTCCATTTTTAATCCTTGTACTCTAATATCATATTATAAAGTGCGCCGCCTGTCGGCACCATCGGCAAGACATTCTCCATTCTGTCTATCTCAACATCTATCAAAGTAATTTTATTACTTTTGACAGCTTTATCCAAAGCCTCTTTAAACTCGTCTTTTGTTTTGACTTTAAAGCCCGCGCCGCCAAAGCTTTCAGCTAATTTTACAAAATCGGGCTGTAAATAAAGATCTGTTTGGGAATGGCGTTTGCCATAAAAGAATGTCTGCCATTGGCGTACCATTCCTAAAAATCTATTATTTAAGATGATGTTTATAACGGGGATATTTGAAACAACAGCTGTCATGAGTTCTTGTATATTCATCAAAATACCGCCGTCGCCGACAAAGTTGACAGATATCTTATCGGGAAATGCCTTTTTTACGCCCATAGCCGCCGGCAAACCAAATCCCATAGTACCTAATCCGCCGCTTGTAACCAACTGCCGCGCTCTTGTAAACGGATAAAACTGCGCCGTCCACATTTGATGTTGTCCGACATCTGTGGTAATAATCGCATTTTTACCAAGAGTTTTGCCGACATATTCAATAATCCACTGTGGTTTCAAAACGCTGTCGCAATCCTCATATTTCAAAGGGTGGATATCGGCGTATTTTTTCAAAAGTTCGCGCCAATCTTGATATTTTTCAGCCGCAATCTTTCCATCTGCAAGCTCAGCCATAGCTTCAACTACGCTTCCAGCATCGCCTACTATCGGAAAATCTATATCAACAATCTTACCTATGGAGCTGGGGTCTATATCTACATGTATGATTTTGGCGTTTTTGGCAAATTCGCTAAGTTTGCTAGTAACCCTGTCGTCAAATCTCGTTCCCAAAGCTATTATCAAATCAGCCTCGCTCATCGCCATATTTGCCGCATAAGTGCCATGCATGCCGACCATTCCGAGCAGCAGCGGATTGTCATGCGATAAAACGCCTCTTGCCATAAGCGTTTCAACGGCAGGGATACCTGTAAACTCCGTAAATTTTTGCACTATATCCGAAGCGTTTGAACTTATTATGCCTCCGCCCAAATAAAATAACGGTTGTTTTGCGGCAGATATAGCCTCAACAGCTTTTTTTATCTGGCGCGAATTTCCTTTATAAGTCGGCTTGTATGTTTGCATGGTAATATCCTGCGGATATACAAATCTGCCGATACTTGCCGTTACATCTTTTGGTATATCAACATGCACAGGTCCTGTTCTTCCTGTTCTTGCTATATAAAAAGCCTCTTTCAGTATACGCGGCAGCTCTTCGACATTTCTAACGAGGTAACTGTGCTTGACGCATGGACGGCTTATACCTACAGCGTCTATCTCTTGAAAAGCATCTGTGCCTATCAGCGATATAGCAACATTTGCGCTTATTAATACCAGCGGCGTGGAGTCCATATAAGCCGTAGCAAGTCCCGTAACGGCATTTGTAAAACCAGGTCCGCTTGTAACAAGCGCGACTCCGACTTTGCCTGAAGCTCTTGCGTATCCGTCCGCAGCGTGGACGGCGGCTTGTTCGTGACGAGTCAGTATATGCTCAAAATATTTTTGCTTATAAAGCTCATCATAGACATTAAGCATCGCGCCTCCGGGATAGCCGAAAACAACATCAACACCCTCTTTGTGCAATGCTTCAATTATCATCTGTGAACCGCTGATATTCATTACATCTCCTAAAGTTATAATTAAAGGGGTAAATTATATCTAAAAAAAACAAAACTTGACATATTATGTGCGGCAATAGCCCTATTCCGCTCCTTTGTGTTTCGTTTCGGAAAGATTTTGCAATATGGAAAAGAGAATATTATTCTGATATAATTATGCTTTTAATAAACAATAAGGATAAAAACTGTGCTGCTTGGCGTAAATATTGACCATATCGCTTATCTTAGAGAAGCCAGAAAGACAAATGACCCTAACCCTTTGGACGCGCTGCCGATTTTGAAAAAGTGCGGAGTAAATCAAATCACAATACATTTGCGCGAGGATAGACGCCACATTCATGACGAGGATTTGGACGCAATCGTCAAAAACGCCTGTATTCCCGTCAATCTTGAATGTTCGCTTGCCGACGAGATAATAAATGCGGCTCTTAAAGCAAAACCTGCGCGCGTAACGATAGTGCCTGAAAAACGCGAAGAGGTTACAACTGAGGGCGGGTTGGATGTAAAAAGATACTTTGAGAAGTTAAAAACCGTCTGCAAAGAGTTTAAAAACGCAAATATAGATATTTCGCTCTTTATAGACCCAAATTTGGAAGCAGTCAATCTTTCAAGCGAACTTGGCGTTAAGTGGATAGAAATTCACACGGGAAAATATGCCGATATATACGCCATGCTTTATACAAATCTGCGCCATACGCACAACTCAATTAAACAGTTTGAGTTAAGCCGTGAGAAACTTCACGCGCTTTTGGATAAATCTTTAAAAGAGATTATAAGCGCCGCATTAGAAGCGGATAAACTTGGTCTTTTGGTTGCCGCAGGTCATGGATTGAATTATTACAATGTCAAAAATATAGCGGAGATAAAAGAGATAAAAGAGTTAAATATCGGTCAAAGCATTATCGCAAGAAGCGTTTTTTGGGGGCTTGAAGAAGCGATAATCAAAATGCGAGAAGCGATAAAATGAAAAAAATCGCTATAAGCATCGGCGATTTGAACGGTATCGGGCTTGAGATAGCTTTGAGAGCGCATGAAGAGGTCAAAACTCTTTGCAATCCGATATACTGCATAAACGAGACAATGCTTCAGTGGGGCGCAGCGCTTTTGGGCTTAAATGTGCCGATGGATTTTACCACCGAAGAGTGCGGAGAGGTTTTTGAGATAATGCCCTCAACCGTTTCGGCAAAAGCGGGAGAGGCGTCGTTTGACTCGTTTGCTACAGCCGTAGCTTTGACTAAAACCGCTAATGCGGACGCTGTCGTAACGCTGCCCATAAATAAAGAAGCATGGAATTTAGCTGGCATTGTTTACAAAGGGCACACGGACGCGCTTGAAGATATGCTTGGGTGCGAGGCTATTATGATGCTCGGATGCGATAAGCTTTTTACGATACTTTTTACGCACCATATACCGCTCAAAGATGTCAGCGAACAGATAAAAACAAAAGTTTTGCATAGATTTTTGATAAATACATATGAATCTTTAAAGATTAGCCATATCGGAGTTTTAGGGTTAAATCCGCATGCTGGAGACGGCGGAGTGATAGGCGGCGAAGAGGTGAAAATCGCAAAAGCGATAAATAGAACCAATGAAGAGATAAACAGAGAGGTTTTTTTCGGTCCGCTTGTGCCGGATAACGCTTTTACCGACAAATCGCGCGCCAAATGCCGCTATTTTGTCTGCATGTACCATGATCAGGGATTGATACCGCTGAAAGCTCTATATTTTGAAGAGAGTGTAAATATAACATTAGGACTTCCCATCACGCGCACTTCGCCCGACCATGGCACAGCTTTTGACATAGCTTACAAAGGCAGGGAGCCTTCAACCAAAAGTTACATAAACGCCGTAAAAGAAGCAGTAAAGCGCAGTGAAAAGCCAATGCTTGATTTTTGATTTCATGCATAAGATTTTAATGCTTTTTTTACTTTTAACGGTAGCGATTTTGGCGCAGGATAACACGAACGCTTCAGACCCGATGGATGATCACAACTTGACATGCGAAGAGATGAGGGAACATCCGGAGCTGTTTTTTGAAACGGGTATTGATTTAGGTTCAGGTTATGGGTCGCCAAATGAGGTTGATTATGAGTGCAAAGAGAGTATCGCAAGTTTGCCGTTTATGCAGGAAGTGGTTAAATTCGGCTATCCGCCGCGTAATTGCGGAGGCAGTCTATGCCAAGCGCAATATAGATATTACTGGTTTAAATTGACAGGTGTTGGCATGCATGTTCAATGGTTTAAAGAGAGAAATTGGCAGTCTGATAATATATATTGGAACACAAGAGAAATTGCTGACTTTAAAAATTCATTGGAAGCTTTGGCGCTGACTTCAAATATAGAAAACTACAACTTATACATGCAGTACACAAAAGAGACGGACAAAGCTCTGCCGCCATTGATAAAACACTTCAAGGAAAACTTTTCATTGAGTGAACAGGAAGCGGCTTTGCATGCGAATTATGTTATGTATTATATATCGTCCTCATTTTATTTTAATATTTGTAGGACAAGAGCTTGCGATTATAAATTCCTTACTTTATCACCATTAGCTGATTATGTCAAAAACAGCAATCCTAAAAAAGAAAAAACAGCCGAGCTGCTGAAAACATCAACGCAAGAAGAGATAGAGCAAGCCTTGAGAGTTGCCTTTTTGACAAAAAAAGAGCCGATAATAACCGACTTGATATTGGAAAACTTTCATCAAGCCAATAAAACTATGGAATACGACGAAGAGTTTGATCAAAATGAACCGCTGCTGTTTTTGACTTTTGATTATCCGCAATATACAAAAAAACTGCTTGACATGGGCGTGGATATTGACGGCGAAGACTTTTTTGGAAATACCATTTTATTCCGCGCTGTTCAGTACAATAATTACGATTTTGCAAAGTTTTTGATAAAAAACGGAGCCAATGTAAACCATAAAAACCGTGCGAAAGAGAAAAAGGAATACTACCATAATTACAATGACCAATACTTTGTTGGAAATACTCCGCTGATGAGCGCCGTCATAAAACATAGCCCGCTTGAAATGATGCGCTTATTGGTAGAAAATGGAGCCGATGTAAACGCCCGCAATGACAATAATAAAACGGCGCTTGATATCGTATTTGATTTGCGCGAATTTAATAGAAATGCGACTGAAATCAAACTTTTAGAGGAAAAAGCGGTATATTTGGACTCCGCAGGCGGCGTGTTTGCAGACAATCAAAGGTATTTAAAGGCAGCCGAACAATATGAACAGGAAAACAATTTGGATAGAGCCGCTAAAATGTATATAAAATTTACCGATTCTAATCCTAACGCTCACAATATATATTTCAAAATCGCAAATCTATGCAAAAAATTGGGCGATAAGCAAAAAACCGACGAATATCTGGAAAAATTCAGAGAAGCGTACAAAAAAGAGTATACGAAATAGCAACTTTTGCAAAATATAAAACGGTGTAGACAGTTTGTTTTGTTTACATACATTTATGTATAATAAACGATATTTTTCAAAGGAGCTACCGTGAAACAAATCTCTTTTATATTACTGTTAGCCGGCATCTTTATGTACGGCTGTGCGCATTACGAGGACGACCCGCAGCGGCTTGAATACAGCGGCAATATTTATGAGTGTTCATTTAAAAATGAGAATTGCGTGGATAGTGAATATTGCGTTGTTACTGAAGCCAGAGGCACAAATGGCGTTGTGAAGTGCCGATATGTAAATTATTACGATAACGGTTACGATAGTTTAACATTTTACGGTACT
>JAISNU010000137.1 GCA_031276075.1 Campylobacteraceae bacterium | reverse complement strand
CCGCCAATAGCATAATTTAAGAAAATATCGCTATAATTACCGCCTTAAATTTGTGCGCTCGTAGCTCAGCTGGATAGAGCATCTGATTGCGGTTCAGAAGGTCATGAGTTCGAATCTCTTCGAGCGCGCCACCAATTTAAATTTATTTTTTTATGGTAAATTTACAACTTTAATTCCAAAAACTTGTCTGCATAAACCAAAACTTTTATATTTTTGACTTTTTGAGTATTTATATTTGCGATTTTTGAAGCCAAAACAGCAGATAAAATTTATGCTTTTTATTTTATAGATTTTTAAATTACATAATATTTTTGTAAATTTGAGCGTTTTTTGTCAATTATTTTATCGCGTGAAAAAGTTAAAAAGTCGGTTTTGCTTTTTTGACAAAACCAACTTTGAAATTTAAAAAGCAGATTTGATATTTTTTGTCCATGCAGCGATGCTTTTTTCAAGCGAGCCGCCCTCTACCTCTTTATCAACGATAAGCCCGACAAATTTGCCGTCCACTACCGCTTTTGACGACTCAAAAGTATATTTATCGGTAGGATTTTTACCACCTACGATTTTAGCGCCCTTTTCAACAAACAATTCGTGCAAAATGCCGATACCATTGTTAAAAGTAGAGCTATGTCTTTTTTGATTTCCGATGCCAAACAGTGCAACTGTTTTACCTTTAAGCTCAAGCGCTTCTTTATTAAATGCTTCCCAATCGTCCTGCAATTCGCCATCATAATAGGTCGGCGTGCCGATAATAAGCCCGCTATAAACATTCAATTGCTCCGGAGTTGTTTTCGCGATATCTATCAAATCAGCCTCCTGAAAATTGCTCTTTATGAGTTCCGCCACGCTTTTCGTATTGCCTTTTGTGCTTCCGTAAACTATAGCAACAGACATATTTTCTCCTTAAAGTTTAATCAATAAGCTGCGATTAAAAGATTTTTCACCGCTCACATCTTATCGGACATATTTTATCCTATTTTTCTTTATATAGAATCAAATTTTGCGATACGCGTATATTTTTTAGCAAAAAACAAGACGATATAAAGCTTAAAATGCGAAAAATAAAATATTGGATATTTGAAAGAATCAGCGCGGATAATCTCTTAATTTTCCAAGTTTTTATGTATTCTGGCGTTTTTTTGTAACAATTGTTTTAAAAATATATACGATAGGATTGGGAAGTTTTGCTTTCGCAAAACTGCCTTAAAGTTAAAAAGCTGATTTTATACTCTCTACCCACTGCTCAACTCTGCTTGCGGTCAAATCGCTTTGATTGTCTTCATCAATGATAAGCCCGACAAATTTGCCGTCCACTACCGCTTTTGACTCTTCAAAATTGTATCCGTCGGTAGAGTTTTTATCGCCTACGATTTTGGCGCCTTTTCTTAAACTCAGCTCATACAAAGTTCCCACGCCATTGCAAAATTCGCCGCCATAGCCTTCTTGATCGCCAAGTCCGAAAAGCGCTACAGTTTTACCGTCAAGCTCAAGCGCCTCTTTGTCAAACGAATCCCAATCATCCTGCAATTCGCCCTCATACCAAGTCGATGTGCCTAAAATCAGTTTATCGTAACCGTTTATCTTATTTGCGTCAGCCTTGCCGATATCTATCAAATCAGCCTCAAGTCCGAGTTTTTTTTGAATAAGTTTAGCAACTCCTTCCGTGTTGCCTCCGCTGCTTCCGTAAACAATAGCTATTGACATTTTTATCTCCTGAAATTTAAATAGTATATGGAACAAGCTTTACCAAAGAGTCGGCAAAGCATGGGTTTTTAACCTCTATATGGCGTTTAAACGCGCTATTTTTAGGAAAAACGATATACAAAGACTTTATATTGCCTTTTGCAACCTTTCTCCAAGCCTCATCTATCTCTTTTTTTGCAAGATATATTTTATCTTTGTCAAATTTTTTAAAACATAGCATAATACTAAGTAAGCACTCTCCATCCTTTTCAATAACTATCAAATCATCTTTAAAATATACGGCTTTATCCGGATTTTTGCGCGCGATTTTTTCCAGTACAAACTCCGAAAAAAGGGTTTTTGCATCAAACATTATCCCGCAGTTTTCAGACGAAAACAGCCTGAAAATCAACATCGCATGAGGAAGTCTCGGCAGCAGTGAATTTGTTTTTATGACCGCTTTTAATTTATAAAAATCTCTTGCAAGAAAAAGAGTTATCAGCACAGCCGAATACGGATCAAACACTGTAAGAGTATTTTTGCGAAGAGTATTTTTTATTCTAAGTTTTGAAAGTATCTCATGTTGGAAAATTTCAAAAAGCGTAAAACAGCCAAAATCGTCTTTAAAAACAATTCGTTCATTTTTGCCGACACAATAGTTATATTGGTTGATAAAAAGTTCCCGCTGCTCTTTACGCGAAAAAGAGCAAAAAATCGCAGGAATTCTCTCTTTCCACACATTATCTGTTTTTTCAAATCCGAAAACCATTTTTAAAGTCTGCCTTAATTACTATTTTATGATATTGATTATTATAAATAAAAAAACTAAAAGTCTGCTTATTTTCGTATTGATTATTATAAATTATTTCGTTTTATTTTTTTGATACCATTTTATGCTACAATAAACTTTAAAATAAAATTAAAGTCATTCATGGAAACAAATAACTTAGCAAAAAATTTTAATGCCAAAACGCTATTTTTATTCGCGCTTCCCACAATGATAATGATGCTTTTTGAGTCTTTATACTCCATCGTGGACGGTATTTTCGTAGCCCGCCTTGTAAATATAGACGCTTTTGCTTCAATAAATATTGTCATGCCCGCTATTTTATTTTTTATGGGAACAGGTACAATGTTCGGCGTGGGAGGCGGCGCTATCATAGCCAAAAAAATGGGCGAAAAAAAGTACAAAGAGGCAAACAGCGACTTTTCATTGATAACTCTTGTGCTTTTGTGCGTATCGCTTATTGATATACTAATCGGTTTTATTTTTATGGAAGAGATATTGCAGCGGCTTGGAGCAACCAAGATTTTAATGCCTTATGCGAAAAGTTACTTTCAGGTTATACTTTTTGGACTTTTAGCATTCATGGGACAATTTTTATTTCAAAGCTTTTTTATCGTCGCAGGAGAACCGAAAATGGGTTTGATTTCGGTTTTGAGCGCGGGATTTACAAATATAGTATTGGATTATATATTTATTGCATGGTTTGGCATGGGGATAGAAGGCGCGGCGTATGCGACTGTAATAAGCAGCGCTATTCCGACTGTCATAGGAATTATATTTTTTTTCAACCCCAAAAGAACGCTTTGCTTTACGCTTCCAAAATGTAATTTTAAAATCATCGCGCAAAGCAGCATAAACGGTTCATCGTCATTGGTAAATTTTTTAGCCACGGCCGTTATAGCGTTTTTGTTTAATCACGCTATGCTAAGACTCTTGGGTGAACTTGGAGTAGCGGCAGTTACGATAATAGCATATACGGACTATCTATTCAACTCCCTTTTTCTTGGATACTGCGTTGGCATTGCGCCTGTCGTGAGCTTCAATCTCGGAGCGCAAAACAGACAAAGAATAGAGTATGTCATGAAAAATGGCTTTATCACGATAACTGCTTTATCGCTTTTAACGGTTTTTTTCATGTTGTTGTTTTCGTCCGATATAGTAAAAATATTCAGTCAAAATAATTCTGTTTTATACGATATTGCATTGACAGGCTTTATAATTTTTGCATTCAAATACCTTTTAAGCGGTACAAATATCCTGATATCCGTCCTTTTTACCTCTTTTTCAAAAGGCAAAATTTCAACGGTAACCGCATTTATAAGAACCTTTGGACTTATCGTTCCGATGGTTTTACTATTGCCTTCTCGTATTGGAGTTTACGGCGTTTGGATTGCCATGCCTGTGGCTGAATTTATCATATTTTTTGCAGGATTGTTTTTGTTTAACAAAATCATAAAAATACGGCAAATTGCATGAAGCCGCCTTTTATAAAAATACAAAATGTGTTTTTTTATGAATACTATCTTTGAGAAAATATCAATTTTACCGCTATTGCCGCAAATATGCAGGCAGTTACGGTATTTGCAATTTTGGCAAATTTTGGATTTTGCATCAATGCTGACGAAGCTTTGCCGGCAAACGCGCCGACAAATATAAAAACCGCAAGCGCGCTTAACATAAAAATAAGTCCAAGCTGCGCCATTTGAAGTGCCACAAATCCGTTTTCTTCTTTGACAAACTGCGGAAAAAGCGATAGAAAAAAGAGTATGACTTTGGGATTTAATACATTCATAAAAAAGCCTCTTGCGAAGAGTTTTTTTGCGCTCAAATTTTTCCTGTTTTTTTCAGCTTCTGCGCGCACAAGTTCGTTTCTGTGTATAAAAGCTTGATATGCCAGATAAAATAGATATAAAGCGCCCGCGGTTTTCAAAATAAAAAAAGCTGTTTCGGAAGTTTTGAATATAACGGAAACTCCAAGCGCGGCAAGCGCAGTGTGGACTATGACGCCCGAAGAGAGGCCGAAAGCGAGCGTAACGGCGGCTTTTGCGCCTCTTGTAATCCCTTGTGTAATGACAAAAATTATATCTGGACCGGGAGCCAAAGCAAGCATAATAGATGCCGCCAAAAACGACCAAAATGTTTCAAAATCTATCATTTTTTTTCATTGCCTTTATTGCCAAATCGCTTTTTCGCGCCGTTTGCATGAGAACTTTTTTATTAAAACCGCTGCGTTTTTTTCGCTCTTTTGCAGCGAAGTTTTGGCTGTATTTTTTCATGTACGGCTTTCTATCGCTTCAACGATTTTTTTCGCGCCGTTTGGCTCAATCATGCTTTCAAGCGCGCTATTTATGGCGGCTATATCGGCGCCGTATAAAACGGATATAAGAATTTTTGCGCTTATATCGCTCTGTTTTATTAAAATAGCCGCGTTTTTATCGGCTAAAACTTTAGCGTTAAAATATTGATGATTATTAGCCGCGTACGGATACGGTATAAAAACGGCGGGGATTTTCGCGGCAGCAAGCTCCCACATACTTCCGGCGCCACACCGCGCGACGGCAAAATCAACGCTTTTAAGCTTATCGCTTAGCGGCGAATAAAACGCGAAAACATCGGCTTGGATATGATTTTGTTCATAAAATTCTTTTATTTTTTCATACTCGTTTTTACCTGTTTGGTGGACTATTTTTATGCCGTTTTCATTGAACCATGGAGCTGTTTTTATTGCCAAATTGTTTATAAATTTCGCCCCCTGCGAACCTCCCAAAAAAGCTATGGTTTTTAATTCTACACGCTTTTTTTGAAGCTTGAACCATTCGCCGCTTACGGGATAATCTTTGACTTTTGAGTTTTTATCATAAGAGCTGAAAATCTCTTTTGCAAAAAATGAGATGATTTTATTTAATCTCCCCATGCGTGCATTCTGTTCATGGATAAAAAGCGGCACGCCTCCTAAAATAGCTGCAAACGAAGCGGGAGCAGAAGAGTATCCGCCTACGGAAAAGAGTTTTTTCACACCCTCGTCTCTTAATGTTTTCCGCACTTTGAAGGAGAGTTTTATGATATTTAAAAGCGACTTTATTTTGCCGAAAAATCCCTGATTTACAACGCCGTATGAAGGTAAAAAAAGAGTTTTATAAAAAAGCGGGCTATTTTCAAACCAACTTTTATCCTGTCCGTTTGTAGAGCCTATATAAAGCGGCTTAATGCCGATTTTACCGTACTCTTCGGCTATCGCTTTGGCTATGCTAAGATGTCCGCCTGTACCGCCGCCCGTTATCGCTATCATTTTAAATCCGCCCTTTTACTTATCATCAAAACCATTCCCACTCCAATACATGTAGCAAGCAATGAACTTCCGCCGTAGCTTAAAAACGGCACGGCAATGCCTTTTATCGGAGTGATGGATATAATGCCGTACGCATTCATTAAAAACGAAAATACTATGAGCATTGCTATCCCAAGCGTAAAGAGCGAATAACTTCTGTTTTTGGATCTGCTTGCTATTTTGAACATGCGGTAAACAATCAAATATAAAACAAAAGTTATGCCGATAACGCCGAGCGCGCCTATCTCTTCTGCCATGCCGCTAAGTACGAAATCAGTGTGAACATCGCTTAAATATCCAAGCTTTATAATGCCGTCTCCTATGCCTGTCCCGAAAAGCCCGCCATGTTTTATTGCATTAAGCGAATGGAACAGTTGGTACGGTTCGGGAGCGTTTTCTATCCTTAAAAAACTTGCGGCGGATTCTGGTAAAAACGAGAGGTAAAAATCCTGCCCGAAAAACCACCACCCTTTTATGCGCACAATTCTATGTTCAGAGTTTGCGATAATAAGTATGGATGCGATGATAAAAAAGAGCAGCGCAAGCGAGAAAAATCTGAAACTTGTACCAGCAAAAAGCGCCATGACTGAAAATGTCAAAGCCAAAACTATGACTTGCCCGATATCGTTTTGCGCGACAACAATGAGACATGTAACGATTAAAAAGACGATAAGATAGGGCAGTAATAGATTAAGCTCTTCTTTGAATGTTTTCTTGCCCGGAATTATATCTTTTGCGAAGTTATGGGCGAGAAAAAATACAAAGCCTATTTTGAAAAATTCAACGGGCGCAATTGAAAAACCCGGAAGCATTATCCACCTTTTCGCACCGCCTACGGATTTTACAAATTGTTCGGGAAGAAAAGACATAAATACCATAATAAAAAAACATGCGACAAATATCCCAAAACCGATAAAGGCAATATATTTGTCGGGATTTAATTTTGAAAGAAACCATATTATGTAAATGCCCGCCATGCCTATAAGTAGTTGTTTGATAAAAAAATGGTACGAATCCGTATATTGCGCCGCGATATAAATTGAGAGCGAATAAGAGGCGACTATACCTACAAATATACAAAATGCGCAGAGTATAAAAAGCGTCTTGTCCGCTGACATAGTCTCTCTTTCGTTATTTTTTAAAGCCAAATTCTACTCAAAAATGGTTTAAAAACTGATTTTTATAAAAATTTCTATATAATTCGCGGCAAAACAACAAGTAGTTTTTATGGACGACAAAGTCAAATCTAAATTTCTTATTTTCTTTATAGCCGTTACGGTATTTTTCCTGATATTTGTAATTGCCTTATTATATTGGTCAAATACGGACTTACAGCGGCTGAATTTGCAGACAAGCGATACAAGAATGTCTCTTAGAGGTTCAATTTTAAGCGCCGATAATTATACTCTTGCAAGCAGTCAAAGATTGTATAAAGTTATGGTGGATACAAGAAATATTGACCCCGAACAAAAAGAGCTTTTCATAAAACTCTACTCTTTATATTCTGGAGACGATGAAAAAGAGGTCAAAAAAATCATAGAATCAAAAAACGGAAGCGTTACTCTTTCGTACAACACAGATGCAAAAAGCGCGAAACTTTTGCGTTCTTTGGGGAGCAAACTCTTAAAGCGCGGCGTATTTAAAACAAATGGAATGTCGTTTCTGCGCGGACTTGATATAGTCCAAAGCGGAGAATCAAGAATCTACGCCCATAAAGATACGCTCTCTCCGATAGTCGGATATACGCGCAAAATAGAACAGGATGCTATCACGAGAAGAGAAGGCGTTAAGGGCTTGGAGCGTTATTATGAAGACAAGCTCAGTTTTGCGCAGGATATATATATAGCAGGCTACAGAGATGTGATAGATACTATCATTTTAAACAAAGAGGTAAGGGCAAAAGAGTCTATAAACGGGCAGGATATACAACTTTCCATACCTTTAAAACTTCAAAAGATGATTGAGCGTAAACTTGACTTGCATAAAGAACGGCTTGAAGCAAAAGAGATTATAGCTGTTGTCATGAAGAGCGATACGGGCGATATTTTATCAATTGCCAGCTCTAACAGATACGACGCAAATTCTCTAAAACAGAATGATTATCCGCTGTTAAATATACAATCCGTAGAATATGTTTATGAACCGGGGTCTGTTATAAAGCCGATAGTTTATGCGCTGCTTTTAAAAAACGGCGTGATAACTTCCAAAGATATATTCAGAACTCATGGCGGCGAGTACAATATGGGCAGATACAATATCAAAGATGAACATAAATTTAAATCCGAGTGGATAACCGCGCGCGATGCGATAGTTTACTCGTCAAATGTGGTCATGGCGCAGCTTGGGCAAAAGTTAGACGCAGGGCAGTATCATGACGGATTGACGGCGTTTGGTTTTGGCGAAAAGTCAGGCATAGATTTGGCGCAGGAAAATGCCGGCGATAAAATCTCCCGCAACAAACTTAAAAGCGAAATTACGCGCGCGACAACTGCGTACGGATACGGCATCAATGTCAATTTTATGCAGCTTATAAAGGCTTTTAATGTATTCAATAACGACGGATTGCTGATAAATCCGAAAATAGTCAATTTTATCATAGATAAGAAAAACATTATACATGAGATTAAAAATGAAGAACCTGTCAGAGTTATACCTGAACATATTGCAAATATAATACAAAAAACGCTTATAGACACTGTAAAAGAGGGCAGCGGCACAAGAGCTTTTGTGGAAGGCATAACAGTCGGCGGCAAAACAGGCACGGCGCAAATAGCGCAGGGAGGCGTCTATTACAGGCGTTACAACAGTTCGTTTATCGGTTTTGCAAATGATGACAATGGAGCCAAATATACGATAGGAGTTTTAGTCATAGAACCGCTCCGCGATTATTTCGGCTCACAATCCGCCGCGCCTGTTTTCAAGGATATAACGCTTGGCATGATAGAAGAGGGAAAATTACATTCCAATTTAACAAAATAACCAGCTTTGAAATTACAAAATGCAGCGTCATGCAGCGCCGCATTCGTATTAAATTTTAAAATTCATACCTTACATTTGCAAAAAATTGCCGTCCAAGAGAGTATCCCGTATGTCCTCTTGAAACAAGAACGCCGTAATATGCGTTAGACTCATTTTTCCTGTTTAAGAGATTTAAAATATCTACTCCTATTTTGAGTTTATTGTTTTTGATTTTCAAATTAACTGCCGTATATATGTCAATATTGAAAGTGCCGCCGTACGATTTATCTTCAAAGGCGACAGTGCGGATGCCGTCGGGATCCATATGTCCAAATCCTGAAAGCCGCGCTATGCCTTTTGCGCCCGATTGATATCTAAACACTCCGCCCAAATCAAAATAGCTAAAATGCGCCGTGTGCGTGTATGCAACTACCCAAGGCCTGTTAAAGTCAGCGCTTCCTATCATATTTTCTATAGGTATCAATTCATTATTATAAGTTATATGCGTGGTTGATACCGTTCCTGCCAAATCGTCAAAGTCAAAAGCGGCGACAGGATCAAAACTGTCGGATTCTCTGTTTGACCTTGTCGCGGAAAATTCCGAACGGTGGGAACCCATCATTCCCAAGTCATAATCTTTTGAAAATGAGAGCGTAAGCCCCCAATAGCTGCTCTCTCCGCTGTTGTCAAACTCTTTGTAAGTGTTGGTATTACTTATTGGGCGCACGCTTCTAATCTGTTTTTTATACTGTCTGTCTATAAATTTAGCCTCAAACAGCGTATCAAAAAGATTTAGTGAAGCTCCGATATTCAATTCGTCCGAATACGGAGTTTCAAGTTTCCCAAGATTATATTGCGGATTTGTGCTTGTACTTGGCTGGTCTATCCATGGACTTGTCGCATTAGTTCTTGTCGATCGGTATGTTTTTATAGGTAAATGTGCGGCATGAGTCAAAATTTGCGACCCATAATATCTATTGTATCCGCCGTAAATATTTAGTATATCGTCGTTGAAAATATCCGCATTTGCAAAAAACCTCCATGCAATATCAATATCGTCCGTAATACTGTCCGTTGATATGCGAAGTCCTGGACGCAGAGTAAAACCGTTCTCAGTTTTTATATTGTCTTCGAGAAAAAGCGCTCCGCTGCCGTAATCCTTCCCTCTTGTCTGGCGCATTCCGCTGACTGTTCTTATGGAGTATTGCGAACCTTCCAAAATACCGTCCTCTTTGCTTCCCGTTACGGTTGGGTCCTGTACTCCTATATAAAATGTGGTATATTTGCCTCTCATCGCATCCAATTTGCTGTATTCGGCTTCAATGCCTGTCTTTATTTTGTGTTCAAATATTCCGCTTTTTATTTCGTCAAATTCAAAGCTTCCTTTGTATCCGATGCTCTGTTTATCCTGCGTATAATCGCCGAAAGCGCCCTCATATATTGTTCCCGTACCCCAATTCAGATAACCGTTACTTGGCCATGCCGCATTCCATTGATTGAGATAATCCCTGTCGGCGTCTCTTGAAATTTCGTTTTTCTGGTAATTGATACTGTTTTTCAACTTTCCAATTGCAAAATCATTCTCCATGTCGTAAATCAGCGTATATCCGCCGCCGACCATAGTAAAATCCGAATCTTTATAAGTGGGATTAAACAGCGTATGCTCATAAGGAGCATAAATACCCGTAAGGCTTGCTTTAAAATCATCCAATCCATTGGTGTTTAATTTTACAAGAAAATTTCCCTTTTCTCTGTATGCGTTTCTTCGCTGATGCTCGCCATTAACCACATAACTTGACCAGAGCGGAATTTTTGACTCTTGTTTGCCGTAGCTTAACATTAAGCCAAGATTGTCGGTTATCGGACCGTCTGCTGAAAAAGTGTATTCATGTTTTGTAAATTTTGGCTGTAACTCTGCCGTTGTTGTGGTATTTAACGCGCTTTGCTGTGCCTCGGTCCAGTGAAATTTTGTCCAACTGTCGCTTGTGTAACGGTAATTAGTATATATATGCCATCTGTCGGTATTTGCATCTCTTATCTTCGCGTCTATCACGCCGCCGGTAAATCCGCCGTATTCAGCTTTGATGTTTTCCGTATAAACCTCAACCGTATCGATAAGATTTGTATCCAAAAAAAGCGATTGCGCTTCGCCTGTCGGCTGACCGCTTTGCGCGCTTGCGTAATTTATGGACAGACCGGCGGGGTTTATATTGTTGTTATTGCTCACGCCGTTAATCAAAAAACTGTTTTCAAAGTGGCTGCCGCCGTTTATGGAGACTTTGGGCGGCGATATCTCTCCGCCTGTCGCGCTGTCTCTTGAAGTTTGGTCGTATTGTATGTAAGATTTGCCGCGCAGCAAATCGGTTACGGTATTTGTCGGCGAAGGCGCATTTTGGATGTAGTCATTGCTTATAATCGTAGTTCCTTTGCCCGAATCAGCCGATTCATGACCTATGACGCTAATCGTTTGAAGCTGTACTATATCAGAACTGTTGCTTTGGTCGTTTTCGTCCGCCCAAGAAGCGCAGCATAAAAGCAGCATGCCGCATAGACAAAGTTTTACCTCTTTTTTGGCAATTTCGCATATATTTTTATTTAAACCGAAAATACTCTCTCTCATAATGAGGCGCATTTTATCTCCTTTTTAGTTATTGTTGTAATAATTATTATCATTTGAAAAAAATGAAAAAACAGGATTTTATATCCCATACTATTGACCTTTACTCTTTTTACTGAGAGGACTAAAAGCTGCAGAAGCTATAAGCCCCAAAATTCCCGTAAAGCAGATAGCAAATATTGTAAGAATGTCCAATCTTCTTTTTAGCGTTAAGTTGATGCAAAAATATAAAATCAGCGCGAAAACGATGCCTAAAAGCGCAAATATAAAATGCGGCGCGGGGGCTATTTCAAATAACACTTCATGTGAAAAATGAGAAAACTGCGACAGGGAAAACGGCGCCAAAAACGATAATCCATACGATACATACTCTCTTTTTTGCATAACATTGTTTGGTATTTTCTCTTCATATTCGCGGAATATGTCAAAGTTTTTATCCGCCGCGATAAAGTGCGAATGCGGATTTGCGGCTGACAAATCTCTTTTCGTGATAATTTTATAAAACGGCGTGAAAATAATGCCCGCCGCATCGGTTCTTGGATTGTAGCCTTCTATCGGAAGCTTTTGCGCGCCGCCTTCATACATGTTGAGGTAAATGCTTTTTTCCGTAACGATGATGCCGTAAAAGATTTTTTTATAATCCTCGTCTACATTCATGTAAAGGATTTTTTCATCTGTCGTTATATTTACGCTTCTAATAAACGGCGCGCCCTCTATGATTTTTAACTGAAAGACTCTATTGGCGTTGTCCGCAAAAAACATTCCCTCGTCAAATGGCTTTAAATTGTAAGGATTTACCGCCGCCGCCGCAATCGGAAAAACTACGCCTGCATTTTTCAACGCTTCGGTAAACAGTTCCGATTTTTCCTGATTTATCGTTCCGTCCGCGCAATTAATAAATATCAATCTATCAGATTTTATGGAAAGTATATCGGAGGGAATTTCCAAAGTCGTGCCAAAAGGCGCGGATTCGTACAGCAGATAAAGCGGCAGATTTTCCGCCAAAACGCTTGAAGGCAACACTCTCGCAGCCATTAAAGAGTTCGCGGCAAATTCATAAGTGATAATTCCGTCGTCAGTTTCTATCGGAAAGCCGCCCCATTTATTGATATTGCCCGCATACACAAACGGCAGCAGTTTTTGCGCCTCAAATTTGTTTAGAACATTACCTTTTTCGTCATAATATGTAAAATTATCCAAATTGATTTGTGAAATGACAAACTCTTTTGTTACGGGACTGAAAAATCCATTTGTGTAAAATCTGTCTAACCTCGTAGCCTTATCGTAAAAATGCGGGATAAACCATGAGAGCGATATGACGCACAGTAAAAAGCAAGCCGTTCTTGGTATATCAATTCTCATGACTGCCTCCTTTTGTTTTTAAAGCCGCCGACTCAAAGGCAAAGAGCCAAAGCAGACTGACAAGCAGATAGAGCCACAAATCTTTTTGAAAACTGAAAAAACCGTTGCTTTCGGTCAGTAAACTCATAAAAACCGCCCACATGCCGCCGAATATGAATTTTTTTGCGATAGAGGGCTCGGCTATAACTGCCGCAGCTGCCAGATACGACACAAATCCCGCTATCGCCCATGGAATAACAGTCATAATCATATCAAACGAAAGTTCGCACGGAAAACGCATCGCGAAAAACAGCGCCGCCAAAAGCGACAGCGCGGTAACGGCTAAAAGCAGATTTAAAACTATCCCGACTCCCATAATGGAGTAGATAGAAAAGCGGTAAGATACGGGCAGATGAAACATTATCCTCAGGCGTTTTTCTTTACATTCGGGCATAAACTGCACATACGAAAACAAAATCCCGCCCGCGATAAATACCCATTGAAGTTTGCCAAAATAGATGTCTTGTTTATATATCAGTTCCAGCCACAGCATCGTTGCGCCTTTGTGCGCTATAACGCCCTTGTACGAAATGTAAGCGTCTATGACGACCGCAAAAATCGCAAGAAAAGGTATCCAGAAAAATTTGCGCAATTTTATGCGCTCTTTTAGCAAAATTGCCTTAAAAATACTCTTTTTATTCATCAATATCTCCCTGTAAGTCCGACAAAAGCATCTTCTAAATTCATATTATTGGGGGTTAATTTTTTTATCGTTGAAGCTGGCATGCGCTGTTTTAAAAGATAGTCTTTAAAAGTGTTCGGATTTGCAAAGGTAAATATAAAAGCCCTCTTTTTATCGTACTCTATATTTAATATTACTTCGTCTTTTTTCAAATGCTGCGCCTCTTCCAACGGCAGAGTATAAGAGTAAAAGTTATTTAGCAGGGCTGTTTTTTCGCTTTTGCTTATGATGTTACCCTCTTTTAAAATGATGGCTTCGTCTATAAAATTTTCCAATTCTGAAATAATATGCGAAGTGAGCAAAACGGTTGTTTTGTAACTATCTACAAAATCTCTCAAAAATTCAAGAAAAAGCCGCCTGTATCCCACATCAAGCCCCATGGAGAAATCATCCAATATTAAAAGTTCAGGGCGTTGGGCTAAAACAAGCCCAAGCGTTACTTGGGAACGCTGCCCGCATGAGAGTTTTGAAACTTTGTGTGTTTTAGGGACATTCAGCCTGCTTGTCAAATCATAATACAAATCCCTGTTCCATTTTGCATAATATGCGCCGTAGTATTTTTCAATCTGTTCTACGGACATAAAATCATACTGCGTAAAGCCTTCATGCACCAGTCCTATATTGGCTCTCACATGCGGCGGTATAAAAAAACTTGGGTGTCCAAAAACCGAACATCTGCCTGAATTTGGCTGCAAAAATCCCATGAGTATATTTATAATCGTGCTTTTGCCAGCGCCGTTTTTACCGAGCAATCCTACAATACTGCCCTGCTTGACTTCAAAATTAATATCATGTAAAACTTTGGTATTTTTGTACTTGAAAGAGAGGTTTTCACAAATAATTACATTTTGCATATCTTGCATCTGTTTTTTGCCTTTGTAATAAAATAGACAATCATTATCAATAACTTGCGTGAAAAAGTAACATAATAAAGCTTAAAGTACAGTTATACGATGTAAAAATAAGTCCTGTAACATGGAGGTTTTTAAAATGATATAGAATATGCGTTAATTAGTTATTAATGTTTTTACTTTATAAGTTTTGATTTGAGTTTAAAAATGGTTTGCAATTATCCTTATTGTTGTCTTAGCGCATTTGTAAGACATACCTCTGTACAGTCCAAACAGCCGCAACATTTAGATGGTGTTGGAACCAAATATAGTTTGTCAAAAACAAATTCAACAGCTAATGCCTTATTGGGACATTTTGGCACACAGCTTTCACAAATTACGCATCTGTCTGACTTGTTGTATGAGTTCTCCTTCGTCAGAATGCAATACCCATTCCTGCTTACCGCAACACAGATCATTACCGAACGCAAGGAAATGTGGCA
>JAISNU010000074.1 GCA_031276075.1 Campylobacteraceae bacterium | reverse complement strand
TCTCTCTCTTTTTTTGAGAGATACTCAGGAAAGTATTGACGAATGACATCAGGATCATATTTTTCAGGATTTCTAATGTCGGATAGTTTGAATTTGCGTGAATAAAATTTTGCCGTATAAGCAATAGGTACAAAAATGAGTGGAAATAGTATAAATAAAAGGATAATAAAAATAATAATAAAAAATAATAAATCGTCTGCATAGAATATATTTTTTGGTACAAAAAGTAGTTTTACATGATCAAAGGTAGTATTTTTATAAGGATAAGATATTTCGTCTGCAATATTTGAAGCTAAAAGCCAAAGTATTGATATAACAAATGCTGAGATATATACCGTAAAAATCCAAATTATAATTTTTGCCCACAAGGGCGTAATAGCAATGGGTTTAAACTTTTTATACTTCATATTTTTATCCTTTATCATTTATAGCAAAATAATACCATATTTTGGCAGTAGTAAGATTTTTTTAACTAAAAGTAAATGTGTATTTTTAGATATTTGGATTTTTCTGGATTGTTTTCTGTTTCGTCAGTTTGCAATGACAAATGGTAGCATTTTTTGGTTGTTTCGTTGCTTCACTTCCTGCTAATGATAGAATAGTTTAGATTGCTTCGTCCTGCTTCGCCTCCTCGTAATGACGGAATTGGTTGTCATTCCTGAACAACAAGCAAAATACATGTGCCCTCTCACTTTGCCATTTCTGTACGGGCAGAAACCTAAACTATTCCATCATTACGAGAAGCATAACAATTGAACAGTTAGAAAAATGCCTGTATTCTGTCATTGCGAGGAGTGCATAGCACGACGAAGCAATCCAGTAAAAACGCCTGCGTTTTTATTATTTAATTTAAAGATTGAAAATCAAAATTCAATGTTTCAATACATGAAGCGCTTTCATGTTTGATGGATTGCTTCGCAAGCTCGCAACGACAGAAGGAGGTTTACATGCGAAAAGTGTGCATTGCTCCGCATTACATATCTCGCGATAACAAAAACATCATTTTGTCATTCCATCACAGGCAGATATCTATTTTCTGGATTGCTTCGTCGCGCTTCGCACTCCTCGCAATGACGGAGAGGGGGAGTTGTGTTGCGCTTTCACGCGGCAGACTGCAATAGATGGCAATGAGAGATTCTGCGCTGCAAGCGGCGCGCAATGACAAATGGTAGCATTTTTTGGTTGTTTTGTTACTTCACTTCTCGCTGATGATAGAATAGTTTGGATTGCTTCGTCGCTCGCGCTCCTCGCAATGACGAAAAAGGGGAATGCCGCGCTTTCACGCGGCAGTCTGCAATAGATGGCAAGGAGAGATTCTGTGCTGCAAGCGGCTTGCAATGACGGAGGAGGAATTGCTGCACTCGTTATTTCAAACAAAATAAAGTTTATACAAAAATTTTTAGCTCTACGCATAAGAGCTAAAAATTTAATACGCTTTTACGCCGAATAGCAGCGAAGCTATTTCGCTTCTTGCCTGCGCGGCAAGTTTTTTACTCAATTTATCAATCAAATCAGGTTCTTTCCAAACGGGAGTCTGCACCATCGCTATTTTTACAAGAGTATTTTTTGCGTCCTCTATGCTGCCTACCTCATCTATTAGCCCTGCATTCTTTGCTTTGGAGGCTATAAAAACTCTGGCATTGGCAAATTCATTTACTTTGCTGCGTTCAAGCCCGCGCGCTTCAATAATGTCGTCTATAAAAAGATTGTATATATCGTTCACTAACTCCTGCAAACTCGCCCTCTCGTCCTTTGTCCACTCTCTCATGGCTGTTCCTGCTTCTTTAAAATCCCCTGCTTTTACGACCTGTTCGCTGATGCCCAATTTTTTCGTCAGCTCTTCAATATTGTAAGTTTGCATGATAACGCCTATGGAGCCTATCATGGATCCGGGATTTGCTATGATATAGTCGGCATTTGCCGAAGCGTAATAACTTCCGCTTGCCATAGTTCCCGCCGCGTACGCCACGACAGGCTTTTGTTCGGACAGGCGTTTTACTGCCATAGATATTTCAAGAGACGGAGCGACCGCGCCGCCCGGAGAGTCCACAACCAATAAAACTCCTCTGATATTTGGGTTTTGCGAAGCTTTGCTGATACTATCCAAAATAGTGTCGGACTCCATTATCACGCCTTTTAAATCTATCCTCATGAGATTGGCATTATTAACATTCGTACTGTTCGAAGAGATAAAAAGCAGAAAACATATCAAAAGAAAAATCATCGCCTTAAAATAGTTTTGTACAAAATCAAGCACATTTTTTATAAAATGAAACAATCCATTTTTTGGTTTTGCTTGCAGCTCTTCCATGAAAACTCCTTAAAAATTAATAGCGAAAATATAGCGAAAAATAGCTGATAATTCACAAAATAGAAATTTTACCGATACAAGAATGAGTAGTTTTTGGCTGCGGACAAATAAATTTCAAGATTTTAAAATGCTCTTTTTGCATATTTACAATAAAAAATATATAAAATATGCTAATATAACTATTCTGATTTTAGTTTTTTTACAAAGGATTTATCTTGCCCGAACCCAATTCGGTTTTTATGTTAATCATCGCAGTATTTCTTGTTCTTCTTAACGGTTTTTTTGTCCTGTCCGAATTTGCCATTGTCAAAGTCAGACGCACAAGGCTTGAGGAGCTGGCAAAAAACGGACGCGATAACGCAAAACTTGCTTTGAAGATGTCAAACTCTCTCGATACATATTTAAGCGCTACGCAGCTTGGCATCACGCTGTCGTCTTTGGCGCTTGGCTGGATAGGAGAACCTGCCGTCGGAAAGCTTGTAGAAGCTCCGATATTAAGATTTTTCCCTGAAAATTTAGCGCTTGTGCATACGATAAGTTTTGTTATAGCATTTACATTGATAACTTTGGTGCATGTAGTCATGGGCGAACTTGTCCCAAAATCTATAGCCATAGCAAAATCTGAAAAAGCCTCCTTGCTTATAGCCAAACCTTTGCAGCTGTTTTGGATAATCTTTTATCCGTTTATTAAGCTTTTTGACATTTTGGCGGCGTTTTTTCTAAAACGAATGGGTATAAATCCTGCCAAAGAGCATGATCAGGGACATTCCGAAGAAGAGCTTAAAATTATCGTAAATGAAAGTCTGAACGCGGGATTTATAGATTCTGTCGAAGGCGAAATAATAAAAAACGCCGTTGATTTTTCCGATACTGTGGCAAAAGAGGTCATGACGCCGAGAAAAGATATAGTCTGCCTTTACGCTGAAGATTCGTATGAAGAGAATATCAAGACGGTTTTGGAGACAAAACACACAAGATATCCCTATTGCGACGACGGTAAAGATAATCCTATCGGCATGATACATTTAAGAGATTTGCTGGAAAATGTCCTATCGGAAAATCCCGTCAAAGACCTTTCAAAATTGACGAGAAAAATTATGTTTGTGCCTGAAAATATGCCGATCTCTGATATATTGTCGCAAATGAATAAAGAGCAGATTCATACCGCGCTTGTTATAGACGAGTTCGGCGGTACGGCAGGACTTTTGACGATGGAAGATATATTGGAAGAGGTGATAGGCGATATCTCCGACGAACATGATACAAAGAGTGAAGATTTTATCAAAATTGATGAAAATACTTATGAATTTGACGGTATGATTGATATAGAAAGCGTTTGCGAGATACTTGGCTTCAAGCTTGAAGACAGCGAAGAGGTTTTGACTCTGGGCGGCATGGTCTTTAACGAGCTTGGACGCCCGCCGTTAGTCGGAGATATCATAAAAAACGGTCCGTTTGAGTTTAAAGTTTTGGAAGTGGACGGCAATCGTATCAATAAAATTTTAAGTACAAAAATAGAAAAAAACTAATATAAAAGGATTTTACATGTCAAAAATAAATATAGTAATTTTAAGCGCAATAGCGTTTTTAGTGTTGGGCTGCGGTTATGGTCAGCCTGAAATTCCCATAAAAGATGAACAGACAAAAGGAGTTTACAAAATTTACCGTCCGGGATATTTTATGTATGATGCAAAAATGCAAAATGCCCTTTTTGATGCATGGTGCGAAAATGAGGCTTGCAAGCAAGCATATAAAAACAAGACGGGCGAAGTTACATATGTGCACATGACAAGCGGTAACAAATGTAAATTTTTTGACAGTGTTCTAAAAAGTGATGAAGCAGCGGATATTTCAAAATTGGAACAGCAAAAAGCTATAAATTGTAATTTTAACCATGATGAATTAATGCACGACATATATTATAAATCAGGCGTTATGTTGGTGGGTTTTGAAAGAAATAAAAACGGCGATTTTATCAATTCGGAATTTTTAACGCTTCAAGATGGAAAAGTTGTGGATAGAAAATTGATTGAAAACACAAAAACTATAATGTTTTATGATAAAAACGGCAATAAATTATTGGATAAAGCGCATCAAAATATCTATTTTTATCCACAAACTTGCAATAAGGTATTGGCTGTTGACGGACTTAAATATGAGACTTTGCCGATAGCCGCGCAAGGAAAGTATGTAAAATCTCAAAACAGTAATATTTCCATAGATAAAAATGTAGAAAAACTGCTTAAAACAAAATTTTATTTGGACAATAAAAACTCCTCCAATATCAAAATTTTTGCTCCATTTGGATACATGATAGACTACGGCAGAAGTTTTATTGGTACGGCAAAGACTAAAAAAGAGATAAAAATCTATCATTTGTTTGACAAAGAGGGCAAAGATGTATTTGAGGATAAGGATTTGATAAACGCCATAAAGATAAACGACAATCGTTTTTATGCGCAAACTATCAATCAAACAACCAACAAAGAGTACAACATAACGACATTTTTATATGATGCGGACAACAAAAAAGTTCTTTTTGAGACAACTTATATGAAACCTGATAACGCATTTGGCATACTTCAAAAGTATGACATGCTATCTGTTATCAAAAACGGCAAATCAGGACTTATAGACTTTGACGGAAATATCGTTATTGATTATCAAGGCAAATACGATATTGTCAGGGCTTACAAGGGAATTGTTGTTGCTGAGTATTACAATAAAAACAAGCGTCAGATAATGCTGCTTGACTTGGAGTTAAATCCGATAATAGAAGATGTGAGCTGGGTTGATTTTAAAGATAATATTTTTGCTGCGCATTTTAAAGAGAGCAGGATAGTTGTTTTTGATTACTCTAAAAAAATGTTGTATGATTTGAAAGCGGACTTCGTCAACTTTTATGATAAATTTTTTATCGCAAAACTAAAAAATGAAAACACGCTTTACGACTACAACGGAAATAAATTACTTAATAAAACTTACGCCAATTTGACAAGCGTCGGCGATGATTTGTTTTCTTACAGTATAAATGGCAAAACAGCGCTCATGGACGCAAATGCCAAAGAGATAATCCCGGGCGTCTGCGACAGTATCAAGCTGGGTGTTTGCGGAACGATAGAGTGCATAAACAGGGAGTAAAACGGGCGGCGCAGTTTGGGCAAAGCGCGAAAGCAGCTTGTTAAATGATGTTAAAAATGGCTGTAAATTGAATTTTGCTTCTTGTTAAACTTAGTGCGAGCAAGGAGATAAAATATGCGCTTTGGCGGCATCATTTGAAGATATTATAAAAATATTTTAGTAATAGAATACAAAAATTTTGTGCATTAAAACCGCACATGAGAGTAAATAATAAAGGATTTTCTATGAAAATACCAATGCTATTATTGGCGGCGGTTTTTTTGACTGGATGCGGAACTAAAAATTCGTTTATTCCTTTAAATGAACAACAGCTTGGCGGAATTTATAAGATTTATAGTAGAGATTACGCTTCAAGCGCAAGCGGCGAAGAGATAGCGATAACTCAAGTCTATTTTAGTGATTGCAAAAATGATACCACATGCAAAGACAAGCAAAAAAGAAAAATTAGAGCGCTTAGTTATGTTCAAGTGATTAACAATAAATATTGCAAAATAATTGACAGTACAATAGAAGAAGATGAAATATCAGCCATAGAAAAATTACGCCGACAAAGTGAAAAAATATGCAGTTTTGACGATAATGAATTAAGCCATAAAAGAGGCTCGTATCTATTCACATTTGCGCAAAATAAAAATGGCGATTTTATCAATTCGGAACTCTTGATGCTTGATGGAGATAAAATCATCAGCCGAAAAGCAAATTTTTCCGATAAAAGGATACAACTTTACGATAAAAACGGTATAAAACTTTTAGATAAAGCTTATGAAAAACTGTTTTTCCCTGATAAAACATGTGAAAAAGTTGCGGTGAAAGATGAGTTTGATTACCGCGCCTTTTCAATAAACGCAAGCAAACCGTCAAATACTGCATATAAGGATATTGCAAAAACGCTAAAAAAAGCTTTTCCCATAGCAAATAGAGTGTATGATGTGCTTGATTATCAGATTGTATCCGAAAACGCAGACGGTACGCTAACAATTCAACCCAAAATAAAAGATAAGATTTTTGAAGAACTGCTGAAGGGAAAATTTTTTGCAGAAAATAAAAACTCGTCAAATATAAAAATACTTTCGCCATTTGGATATCTTGTAGAATGCGGTATGTTTTATCTTGACAGACAACGCACCATAATGTACTGTCTGTACGATAAAGACGGTAATTTAATGTTTGATGACTTGGAAAGCATCTGGAAAATAGACAACAGCCGCTTTTACGCGCGCTCAATCTATAAAGTAAGCGGCAAAAAGTATCATACGCGGGCATTTTTATATAATGCAGACAATAAAGAAATCGTATTTACGGCTGACGACATAAAGTCTTGGGGAGAATTTGATTTGCTGAGTGTTGTCAAAGACGGCAAGTACGGGCTCATAGATTTTGACGGGAATATCGTTGTTGATTATCAGGATAAATACAATATTAAAAAGTCTTTTAGAGGAATTGTTGTTGCCGAATATTACGACCGTAAAAAATATTGGTTTACCTTGCTTGACTTGGAGTTAAATCCAATAATAGATAAAGTTAAAAACATCTATTTTTGGGGTAATTTTTTTGTTGCCCACATGGAAGGCAGAATGGTATTTTTTGATTATTCCAAAAAAATAGTGCATGATTTAAAAGCGGACAATTTCACTTTTTACCGTAATTTTTTTGCCGCAGCGTCAAAAAATAAAAGCACGCTTTACGATTATAGTGGAAATAAATTACTTAATAAAACTTACGCCAATTTGACAAGCGTCGGCGATGATTTGTTTTCTTACAGCATAAATGGTAAAACAGCGCTCATGGATGCAAATGCAAAAGAGATAATTCCGAGCGTCTGCGACAGTATCAAGCTGGGTGTTTGCGGAACGATAGAGTGCATAAATTGGAAGTAAAACGGGCGGCGCAGGCAAGGATTAAGACACTAAAAATAAAAGCCGCCAAAAAGCGGCAAATTTTTTATATTTAATGAAATTTACCGTTAGAAAAATCATTTTGCTGTTCTTATGGCGGCGCATTTTCAGTTAAACAAGCGCAAAATTGGCTTACGAGAGGTTCAAAATAAAGCACTATCCGTTGTACATGTATAAAACTAATTTTTTACTTGGACTTACAACAATCAAACCAACCCGCCCATAAGCGTAGTAATTGCCTTCGCTATTGACAATTTCTGTCGCTTGCTCTACCACAGAACCATCTATTTCTATACAAAATCCATAACGGCAAATATAGTCATAAATATCCATTTTACCGTCTGCTTTTATCGGCGTTTGAGACCATTTGCTATACTTTCCGCGCCAACCGCGGCTTTTTTGATTTTGATTTGGCGGCAAAGTATTAAAAAATTCAATGCCCTGCTGTGATATTTTATCCGCGATATGCTGCGGAAGCGGGTAAACTCTGATACCTGCTTCATTGCCGCCCGGACCAAAACCCCAAGATTCCTCTTTGCTGTACGAAACAGAATTCACATGCAAAGCGTCAGGAATAACGCTTAACATAAAATTTCTTTCGTAACTCTTGAATACTGCGCAAGGAACCGCAACAAGTGCGACAAGCAGCAATAAAAAATAGTGCAGAGGAAGCTTTTTGTAAGCATAAAACATACCGATAACAACTGCCGCTGGTATTGCTGGTATTGATAGTATTAATAATGACAGTAAAAAAATAATAATAAATATGCTGAGCTCATGCATTTAAACCTGACTCCTTAATTACTTTTAAACTTCAAAACTAAAATCCACCTCATTACAAAAAAGCGGCTTCATGGACATTTTTACCGCAATTTTAGTACAAAAACACTCCATCAACCGTACCATTTTTATTATTGTAAATTATGGATTGCTTCGTCCTGCTTCGCTTCGCCCACACTCCTCGCAATGACGAAAGAGGATTCGCTTTTAATACCGCAGCTTGCAATAACACAACCTCTCCGTCATTGCGAGAGCGAAGCAATCCATACAAACAAAACAATCTAAATGCGCATAATAAAAAAGGTTATTCTATATTTTTTTGTTATTGCCAATTTTGGATTGCCGCGCCGTTTTCAACGGCTCGCAATGACAGAGGAAAATTGTCATTGCGAGGAGCTTGCGGCGAAGCAATCCAGAAAACGCCTCCATAAATTTTACCCGTTGGTGCAAATCGTATCAAAATGCGCCAATTATTAAATAAAAATTAAAAAACCAATATGCATGCTTAAAATACACTGCATGTAATGAAGTTTAATCTCCCTTTTTCTTGGTGTTTTTTACGGCTTCATCTATTTTGTTTTTAGCCAATTCCCATGCATGCAGCCCGAGTTTTTTCGCATCATCCGCAAATTGTCTGGCTTTTGGCGACATATCATTTGTAAAAGCGGTAACTTTTTCGCCTGTCTCTTTTTTCAGCTTCGTAATTTTTTTGCCCGCTTTTTCTTTAATTTCTTTTAGCGTTTCGTCTTTGAATGTCTCTATTTTTTCGCTTAAAGTCTCCGCTGTTTCCGCGCTGAGCCTTTTAAGTTTGGCGATATATGTGTTTTGTTCCGCAATAATTCCGCCCAAAATCTTAGCCGAAATATCCATGCTGCTCAATTGGCGCCGTTTTAAAAGTTCTATAAAACTCTCTTCCATGTCAATGATGCTGAGTTTATTTTCTTCTGTTTTTTTCAAAAACTCTTTTATTTCGTCAGGCGCAAATTTCATATCATTTTTAAACTTTTCCGAAGCTTTTATGATACCTTCTTTTACCCCTTTTGCCGCGCCGTTAAGCACATAAGAGGCATTTGCATGGTCGCTGTCGGCTATATCGCATGCGGCTTCCAAAATTGTTGAAGCAATATCCAAAATTCTCTGTTTTACAAATCTTCCCTCGCTTATTGCATGATATGATAAAAGTTTGCTTATTTCGCACACGGTATTTTCTATATCGCTGCCTTTTTCTATTGCAGTAATGAACGCTTCCTCCGCAGAGTCTTTAAGTATGCCCAAAAGTTCAACGCTGAGCAGTTTCGCATCATTCAACCCCTGCGCAATCTCCTTTTTTTCGTCTTCACTGCCTTTAAGAGTTGTCAGGGCATTTTCAATAGTATCATAAACTTCAATGATGAAATGTTTTATATCTGATGTTTGGTTGTAGATAGCTTTTTCAAGCTGCTCTCGTTCGTAAATCATCTTAAAAAGATACTCTTTTTTGTCGTAACTGGCAGCGTTTGTAAGCGCGTCAATCACGCTTGAAATGCTTTTGGCGTCTTTTAATTTCTCCTCTTTCAATACAAGCGCAAACAGTTCAAAAAGCTCTTTTATTTTATTTTTTGCCTCCTCCTTATCCAAATCTTTCAGCTTTTTACGCGCCAAATCAAAGCTGCTATCCCTTATAATAGTGAGTATTTGGGGATTTTTTTTGTTTTCTTTGATTGTATTTTTGAAAATAACTTTGGTTGATTCCATATCCTGCTCCTTTCACAAAATAAATTTTACATCGCTATGCGCCTCTAATGCCCTAAAAAGCGCCTCTCTATCTTCACCGTTAAACACCGGAATATCCAAATTATAACTCTTATATCCGCCGTTTTTACTCTCATGTGAAAACTTTATATTATATTCTCTCCCTTTTAAAATCTCTTTTACAATATCGTTTATGCTGCTTTGCGAAACTATGATAATTTTATACCGCCAAACGCACGGATACTCTATCGCAAGCTCTTTTGGATTAATATCGTCTTTCAAGTAAAAGCCTTGTTATAATTTTTTGCTTATTATAATACAATTTGCTTTCAATAAAAAGCAAAAAGCATACGGTGTTCAATTATTTAGTTTAAAATTGTCATTTTGAGTTAGAAATTTCCCTCAATATATACAAGTGCTATATTGAAATCCTACTGTAATTTGTGGTTTGCATCCACAAAATGGATATGAACCGATACAAGCGTTGTATTAAAATTTTATTACTATAATCACGCCTCATTGCAAAAAACAGGATAACAAAAGCAATTACGCCTATTTCCGTCATTGCGAGGAGTGCGAAGCAGGACGAAGCAATCCAGAAAACAAAAAGCGATAAATCAATAAAACAGTTCAAGTTATTGGATAGAAAAATATCCCGCAAATATCTGCTTAACTTGTTATTACAAATTATGGATTGCCGCGCTTCGCTCGCAATGACAGAATATTTTTTTTGTTTCATAGACTGCTGCACCGCAAGCGGCTCGCAACAACAGAGGAAATTGCCGATGCTGCAAAAAAACGATAATGTTTTGAAATATATCAATTTTTGTTGCTGTACGGCAATACGCTACTTGGCACTTTTTATCAAACTATATTCCTTATGAGAATACTTTTTTATAGTCTAATATCCAAGATTTTCATCTACATATATAATAATTGTGCGTCCCGGAGCGTCCCGCGTGATGATGCCGTACTTTTTGGAAATATTTTCGCTCGTAAAATTCGGTTCTTTTCCAAAAGTTACGGCTTTTTCATTGAGCCTCGCGGCATTTTTCACAGCCGCTACGGTTCTAATCCTCTCTAATGCCGATTGTATATCGCGGACGATTTTATTTTTGCCTGCTACCAAAAGAAGTTTTTTTGAGCCGAAAATCTGCGCTGCAACTCTGTTTCCTTCGCCGTCGCAATTTACAAGTTCGCCGTTTGCGGTTAACGCATTTGTGCCTGTTACGAAAATATCAGCTGTTATGCCCTCTTTACGGCGGCGGGTATTCTCTTCTTTGCTGATGCCGCTTTCGTATTGGTTGATAAGTTTAATCTCTTTATTATTTACGAGATAATCCAAAAGTCCTATCTCCTCAATACTTACAGAACCGCCAAGCCCCACGCTGCTCCCTTTTACAATGTATCTTTTAGCGATTTCAAGGGCTTCTTGTTTCGTTTTAGCAATGATAAACTCAAAACCGTTTCTTTCGCAATTTAATTTAAGCGCGCTTATATCCATTTTTTCTCCTTTTATAAAATACCAATTATATCTGCATACGGTTAATCCTCCAAACATTAATCTCACAAGTTAAGAAATTTTGGGTAAAAACGGTAATATTTTTGCTTTTAAAAGACAAAAAAATCCCTTTAAGGTCTCGTTATCAATTTATAATCAATTTTCAAATATAATTGGGGTCTTTAAGGAGTTTAGAGTTGAGTTTTTGGCAGAATATCTATACGCATTTTGACCCCGTAGCGTTTAATATAGGTCCTTTTGCCGTGCATTGGTATGGTATTATGTATGTCAGTGCGCTGCTGGGAGCTATATTTATAGCCAAATGGTTTGTCAAAAAAGACCGTATTCCTATAACGCTTAATGTTGTGGACAGTTATTTTTTATGGGCGGAACTCGCTGTAATAATAGGCGCCAGAGTAGGCTTCATATTAATATATGATCCTAATACATATTATTATTTGACACATCCGTGGGAGATTTTCAACCCTTTCCAAAACGGAGAATTTGTAGGAATCCGCGGCATGAGTTACCATGGTTCAGTGTTTGGATTTCTGATAGTAACATTTATTTACTGTAAGAAATACCGCTACTCTGCATGGCAACTTTTGGATTTGGTAGCTTTGAGCGTACCTTTGGCGTATGTATTGGGGCGTATCGGCAACTTTTTAAATCAAGAGTTGGTCGGACGCGTTACAGATGTTCCATGGGGTATCTATGTGGACGGTGTTTTAAGGCATCCTTCGCAGCTTTATGAAGCGTTTTTTGAGGGATTGCTGGTATTTATCGTTATATTTATTTATAGAAAATATAAAAAATATGACGGTGAACTTATCGCGGTTTATGGCATAACTTACTCTATAGGACGGTTTATAGCGGAGTTTTGGCGGCAGCCCGATTCGCAGGTAGGTTTTGTTTACGGCGGATGGATGACGGCAGGACAGCTTTTATCGCTGATAATCATAGCGATGGGCGTTTTGTTGTATATCTATATTATTAAGAGCAATCAAAAAAAGCTCATTAAAAACAGTATTAAAAAGCCGAAAAAAAAGCTTTGATTTATGCAATTCGGCAGGAGGAATATTGTATATATTCAGAAAAATCTTGTAAAATAAAAAATCTCATTAAAAGGATACAAAGTGACCAATATTATCGAAGGATATATAGGTAAAAGGATTGACGGTAAAAAAAGCCGCATACCTGCGAGATTGGATTTTATCCAAAGCGCAACAGGGCTTTTTTTAGGATTGTTTATGTGGGGACATATGTTTTTTGTCGCGACTATACTCATAAGCGAAGATGTGCTTAACTGGGTAGCGGGAGCATTTGAGGGGAGCTTGTTTTTAAGTGAAAAACAGCCCGTACTCGTTTCTGTTATCGTATTTATCGTGTTTTGTATATTTGTTGTACACGCCTGTCTTGGAATGAGAAAATTTCCTGCCAATTTCAGACAGTATCAGATATACAATGCGCATGCGTTAAACATGAAGCACTCCGATACGACTTTATGGTTTTGGCAGGCAAAAACAGGTTTTATCATGTTCTTTTTGGGTTCTGCTCATTTAATTATAATGATGACAAATCCCGAGATAACAGCCCAAGTTTCCGGCGGAAGAATGTACAGCCATTTTATGTGGCCGTTTTATTTGATACTTCTTTTTGCGGTTGAGATTCACGGCGGCGTAGGATTATATCGTTTATGCGTAAAATGGGGCTGGTTTGAAGGCAAAGATGCAAAAATCACAAGAGCGCGGCTCACAAAAGTAAAATGGGCGCTTACGGCATTTTTTCTCGCTCTTGGTCTATTAACGCTTGCAGCTTATGTAAAAACAGGTTACAAGTATGCTAATCTCAACAGCAGCATACATGCGGCATATGAAATCAATAACGATATAAAAGGTTTATAAAATGAATGTTAAATATTATGATGCGCTGGTTATCGGCGGAGGATTGGCAGGTCTTAGAGCGGCTGTAGCGGCAGCTGAAAAGGGACTTAGCACAACGGTTTTGAGTTTGATCCCCGTTAAGCGTTCGCACTCTGCGGCAGCACAGGGCGGCATGCAGGCAAGTCTTGGAAACTCTAAAATGAGCGAAGGCGACAATGAGGATTTGCACTTTGCGGATACGGTCAAAGGAAGCGACTGGGGCTGTGATCAAGATGTGGCAAGAATGTTTGTTACGACTGCTCCGAAAGCGATTAGACAGCTTGCCGCATGGGGCGTTCCATGGACAAGAATCACAAAAGGCGCGAGAACGGCTGTTATAAATGCGGAAAAAACTACGATAGAAGAGAAAGACGAAGTTCACGGACTTATCCATTCGCGCGATTTTGGCGGCACGAAAAAGTGGAGAACCTGTTATACGGCTGATGCGACAGGACATACGATGCTTTTTGCGGTTGCCAATGAAGCTTTAAAGCATAATGTAAATATTGAAGACAGAAAAGAGGCGATTTCGCTTATTGTAGAAAAAGACAGATGTTACGGCGCGGTTGTCAGGGATTTGGTAACGGGCGAACTTACCGCTTATGTAGCAAGAGGCACTCTTATCGCTACAGGCGGATACGGCAGGCTTTACAAACACACTACAAACGCTGTCGTATGCGATGGTATCGGCGCAGCTATCGCGCTTGAAACTGGACTGGCAAGTCTTGGCAATATGGAAGCCGTGCAATTTCACCCAACGCCGATAGTGCCTTCGGGTATTCTTTTGACGGAAGGATGCAGAGGAGACGGCGGAATTTTGCGCGATGTGGACGGACACCGCTTTATGCCTGATTATGAGCCTGAAAAGAAAGAGTTGGCAAGCCGCGATGTTGTAAGCCGCAGAATGATGGAGCATATCCGCAACGGCAAAGGCGTCAAATCTCCGTACGGCGAACATGTATGGCTTGATATATCTATTTTGGGACGCGAACATATAGAGAAAAATTTGCGCGATGTTCAAGAGATTTGTATGATATTTAACGGCATTGACCCCGCAGACGAAGGTCCTAAAGGATGGGCGCCCGTACTTCCTATGCAGCACTACTCTATGGGCGGCATCAGAACAAAACCGACAGGCGAATCTCCAACATTAAAAGGTCTGTTCAGCGCAGGCGAGGCGGCATGCTGGGATATGCACGGATTTAACAGACTTGGCGGAAACTCCGTGAGCGAAACCGTAGTTGCTGGTATGATAATAGGCGACTATTTCGCGGATTTTTGCAAAGCAAACAATATAACCGTAAGTACGAAAAGCATTGAAGCGGCTGTGGAAAAACAGCAAAATTATATCAATGAAGTACTATCCCGCAAAGACGGCGTAAATATTTTTGAGATTAAAAACCGCATGAGAGAGGTCATGTGGGAACATGTGGCGATATTTAGAAACGGAGAAGGTTTACAAAAAGCTGTTACGGAACTGGAAGAGCTTTATAAAAAATCCTTGAAAGCTTCCGTTAAAACCAAAAATATCGGCGCAAATCCGGAACTTGAAGAGGCGTACAGAGTGCCTAAAATGCTCAAACTTGCCCTTTGCGTAGCGCTTGGAGCGCTTCAAAGGACAGAAAGCAGAGGCGCGCATTATAGAGAGGATTATCTAAAACGCGATGACGCAAACTGGCTTAAACGAACTCTCGCTTATTGGAAAGAGGGGGCGACTTTACCGACTTTGGAATATGAAGAACTTGATATTATGAAGATGGAACTTCCGCCCGCATTTAGAGGTTACGGCGTAAAAGGAAATATCATAGAAAATCCTTTGAGCGCAAAACGCCAGGAAGAGGTTGATAAATTAAAAGAGAAATTGGAAGCTGAAGGCAAAGATAGGTGGGAAATACAGGATGCTATTATGCCGTTTAAGCTTCAACCGCAATTTAAAGCAAGAAACGAACGCGTAGGAGACAAAAAATGAGCCGCACAATAACTATAAAAGCATTTAAATATAATCCTCTTGCAAAGGATTCGACTCCTCAATTTGTAGAGTATAAACTGGAAGAGACAGACGGCATGACGCTTTTTATCGCGTTAAATCAGATACGCGAAAAGTATGATGCGGATTTGAACTTTGACTTCGTCTGCCGCGCAGGTATCTGCGGAAGCTGCGCCATGTTGGTAAACGGACAGCCGCGGCTGGCATGCAGGACATTGACTAAAAATTATCCTGACGGCGTTTTACAGCTTATGCCGCTGCCGGCTTTCAAACTTATCAAAGATTTGTCGGTAGATACGGGTACATGGATGAACGGTATGAGCAAGCGCGTAGAAAGCTGGATACACTCTGACCATGTAACGGACATTTCAAAGCTTGAAGACAAGGTTGAACCCGATGTCGCGCAGGAAGTATTTGAGCTTGACAGATGCATAGAGTGCGGTATTTGCGTAGCTGCATGCGGTACGAAGCTTATGCGTCCAGACTTTTTGGGCGCGGTAGGATTTAACCGTGTGGCGCGTTTTGAAATTGACTCGTTGGACAAACGGACTATTGAGGATTATTACGAATTAATCGGCGATGACAACGGCATATTTGGCTGCATGAGTCTTCTTGCATGCGAAGATAACTGCCCTAAAAATCTGCCTCTACAAAGCAGAATCGCATATTTGCGCAGAAAATTGGTTTCGGTTAAATAAATTTGACGGAAGTTTACGAAAAATCCGTAAGCTTCCGTTTTTTCATTTTTGTTTGCTGTGGAAATACAAGATTTGTATTGAAATTTGATTTTTTCCATTAGCTGTGCAAATCTCTCGCCCATGAACAAAAACAAGCGTTGTATTGAAATAAATCCTGAAAAGTATTGATATCCATTTTTTACCCTTTTCATGAACAAAAACAAGCATTGTATTGAAATTTTACTACTATAATCCGTCATTGCGATAAACAGAATGTGGCGCGGCACCCCCCCCTCCGTCATTGCGAGCCGCTTGCGGCGAAGCAATCCAGAAAACAATAAAAAACAATTCAAACATTAAAAAGATGTCATTTATTTTAACGATACTTTTTTATTATTGTAGAGTATAGATTGCCGCAACACTTTGTGTTTCTCAATAGCAGAATGTGGTAGCGTGGATTACTTTGCTCCGCTCGCAATGATGGAGGAAAGTTGTCATACAAAAAGTGCAGTAACCAAGAAAAACACCTAAGCCGACCGTAACAAAACGCATGTACATCTTTCCGTCACTACAAGCAACAGGGCAGCAAAGCAATTGCGTCCATCTCCGTCATTGCGAGGAAGGAGTGCAACGACTGACGAAGCAATCCAAAAAAACGCATGAAACGATCCAAGTATATAAATAAAAAGCCAATTTATGTATTATTTATAATACTATTTTTGTTATTGTAAATTCTGGATTGCTTCGCCGCAGGCGGCTTGCAATGACGAAAAAGTGAGTTTTGTGAATTGTTCAGTCTACTTTTTGCAATGACGGAAAGTAGGTGGTAGTTAGTCTGATTTGTATAATGACGAAGGAATGGATTGCGATATTCTTGCAATGATGAAGAGAGGGGCGGAAATAACTAAAAAAAATGCGAGAGGGAATAAAACAGGTTTTATTCCCGCAAATTGCCGCTTCTAATCAAAACTCTTTTTAGCCAGATTTTCCGCTCCTTTTGTAACAAGCGATACGACTATCATCGTCAAAGCCGACAGCGGCAGAGCGAATATAAGCGCATCTATAAAGATGATTTTTCCGCTGAATAAAGAATCCGTCCCAAATATCATTTTGCAAAATCCAAGCGCTTTGGCTTCTTGAAAATGAACAAACAACAGCCAAAAACTTGATGTTGCAAG
>JAISNU010000052.1 GCA_031276075.1 Campylobacteraceae bacterium | reverse complement strand
TTCAGAGTACTATTCCGCCAACTTTTTCATGCAGTATTTTAAATGCCTGAACAATCAAAACTGCGGCAATTACAATACAAATGTTTAGAACATTAATAAAAAAATTGTTTCATTATATTGCTTTTTTGTTATCGTATAATTGCTTCGCCGCAAGCGGCTCGCAATGACAAATATATTCCGTCATTGCGAGGAGCAAAACGACGAATTCAGTGAAAACATCTCCCCTCCGTCATTGCGAGGAAGGAGTGTAACGACTGACGAAGCAATCCAAACACATAAATAAAAAAAAGCGGTTTCATTGTGTTATCAATGATACCCTTTTTGTTATTGTAAAATATGGATTGCCGCGGCACTTCGTGCCTCGCAATGACGAAGAGGGGCAGCATACTTTGCATAGGGGCGCGGTTAGCTTGGGAGTTTTTTGGATTGCGTCGCCGCAAAACGGCTCGCAATGACGGAGAAAATCTTGAGGCAATCAGTCATCTTTTTGTACAGCGCGGTTGTGCTCGCACTCCTCTCATACGAATGGAGAGTAGAACTTACATGAATATGTATAAATTACTAAGCGCGATGAAAAAGCGAGAGATGCGGAATAACAACCTTTCGCTATTTCTGCGTTTTTTTCATCATTGTAAGCGAAGCACAGCAATTCCTCTCCATCCGTCATTGCGAGGAGGGAGTGCAACGACTGACGAAGCAATCCAGAAAACAACATAAAACAATCCAAACATGTAAATTGAAAAGATGATTTCATTTATTTTAACGATACTTTTTTTGCTATTGTAAAGTATGGATTGCCGCGGCACTTCGTGCCTCGCAATGACGGAATTTGTTACTGTATTTATAAGTTGGTATTTTTGCAATAACATCTCTCTTTGCCATTGTAAGCGAAGCACAGCAATTCCTCTCCATCCGTCATTGCGAGAAGTGCGAAGCACGACGAAGCAATCCAAAAAACAACATAAAACAATCCAAACACATAAAAAAATGTTATTTTCTCTTTGAGGCGGTATCCGCCGCTATAACATACGCGCAATACTGCTCATGCTGAAGGGAAGTTTGATATTTTGCTTTGTCATAATTAGCTTCAAAAAGCGTCAGCCCAAACTATAATACTATCGTATCAAATCTTTCCGCTCCCGTGGAGATAATACCAACTTTTGTCTGCGTAATCTCTTCAATCTTTTTGATGTAGCTTTTCGCGTTTTTGGGCAGTTTGTCAAACTCTTTGATGCCCTTGACGCTATCCCAGCCGTCAAACTCTTCATAAATCGGTCTTATATCGTCAAGATTTTCAGGTAAAGTCGCGTATCGTTTACCGTCCTTTTCGTATGCAACGCAGATTTTTATCTTTTTAAAGCCGTCCAAAACATCAAGTTTCATCAAAGCCAATTGGTCGCAGCCGTTAATGCGCGCGGCATATCTGCATGCAAGCGCATCAAACCAGCCGCAACGGCGCGGTCTGCCTGTGGTCGTGCCGAATTCATATCCGTTTGTCCTCAAAAGTTTACCCTCTTCGCCAAAATCTTCGGTAGGGAAAGGTCCGTTGCCGACTCTTGTGCAGTAAGCTTTGACGATACCTGTTACTTTGCCTATATCTTTGGGGCTAAGTCCCAATCCCGCGCACGCTCCCGCCGCGACAGTACTTGAGCTTGTAACAAACGGATATGTTCCGTGGTCTATATCCAAAAGCGCGCCTTGTGCGCCTTCAAGTAATACTTTTTTATCCTCTTCCAAATATTTCCAAAGAAGCGCGGTTGTATTTGTAACATAAGGCAGCAATTCTCTGGCGTAACTCTCAAATTCAGCCGTTAGCTCCTCTTTGGAAGCAGGTTTAACATCAAGCGCTTTAAGTATAACCTCATTTACTCTAAAATATTCCATTAAGCCGTCAACAAGTTTTGGGATATTTCTAAGCTCTCCAAGACGAAAACCAACCCGCTCTATTTTAGCCGCATAAGACGGTCCTATGCCCATACCGGTCGTTCCTATCGCATTTTTACCGCGAAGTTTTTCGCGCGCCAAATCAACCGCCGCGTGAAAACCCAAAACCATATGCGCTTTATCGCTGATAAACAGCCTCTTTTCAATATCTTTAAATTGTTTCATCTCTTCTATCAATGCGTTCGGCGCAACAACAACGCCGTTGCCTATAATATTCACAGCTTTAGGATTAAGCGCGCCTGAGGGTATCAAATGCAGCGCATACTTTACGCCGTCAACGACTATCGTATGTCCTGCATTATGACCGCCTTGATAACGGCAGACTACATCATATTTTTGCGCCATCATATCGACTATTTTACCTTTTCCTTCGTCTCCCCACTGCGCGCCTACTATCAAATCCGCTTTACTCATTTTTTATTTTTCCTCTTTTATTTTTATAATTGTTTCAACAATCGCATCTGTATATAAACCAAATCCGCACGACTCATGTCCTTCAAAACGGTAAGCTCCGCCGCTCCCTAAAATCTCATTTTTATCTATGAAGCTGAAAAATAGAGCGTCATAATAGCGCATTTTTGAGTAAAAAAGAGGCGCCACGACCATATTTTTATAGGATATTTTGTCCGTTAAAGATTTTAATTTCAAAAGTTCGTCTTTTATCGGCTTCGGCGATATATCAAGCGCGCCGTCAATCTCTTCGGCTTTTTGCATTTTTGCCAGCTTGATAAGCCAATCCTCGTTGATATTTAATATATCCTCCAATTGACCGTTTGCAAAAACATCAAGCGGAATATTTAAAGTTTTGGATATTATCTTTGGAATTTTCACATTGCTTACATACAGTAGCGGCAAAATACCAAAATGGTTGAAAATCCCGCTCACCGCATCTATGCAAAGTTTCAAATCCGAACCGCCTATAAACTCCGCGCCTATTTGATTGATCTCCGTACTCGGATAACGAAAAACAGGCTGTATGTAAAACCACTTTTTCTGCTTTGTTGCGCGTCCCAATCTTCTTGCAATAATCCTAACCGTATCAAGCGTACTGTCGGCTCTTAAAGAGATGATATGGTTATCGGCATCGGAAAATCTTATCAACATTTTTTCATCTACGCTTTGGTGCTGATGATACGAAAAAAATGGAGTTATAATCTCCTCAAAACCCTCTTTATATAAAATACCGCTGGCAACAGTCTCAATCTCTCTTTTCAGCCTTGCGTTTTTTGCAAAATAGAGCTTGCCGCCCTGCGGTATTTCATGTTCGTAAATCACTTTTCGCCTCTAAAAAAGTTTGCAACAAAAACGCGATTTGCCGTACCGTCATAATCCCTTATGCCAAGCTCGTTAAGCGCTAACTCTACCGCATTTAACGCCCAAGCTATTTCATGAGGCGCTATCAAACCCATATTATTTATGCGGAAAAGCTTATCTTTAAGCTCGTCCTGACCGCCTGCAATATTTACGCCGTATTTTTTCTTGGCAATGCTTCGTATCTCTTTGGCTTTTTCATTATAAACGGTATTCATCGCAAGCGCCGGAGTTTTGGGATATATCGCAAGTCCTACGGCTTCCAAAGCCTCTTTAACAGCTAAGGCTCTATTTTTCGTATCATCATAAAATTTCTCAAGCCCCTCTTTTTCTATCAGCTCAATCATAGCTTTAAGCCCGATGATAAGCGTAGTTGCCGCTGTGTAGGCAGTCGTATTTTTGCGCTGATTTTTCAGCTCGCTCGCAAGATTAAAATAAAAACCTTTCGGACTGTTTTCTATTTTCGTTACAGCCGCCCCGCTTAATCCTATCATTGCAAGTCCGGGAGGCAGCATAAAAGCTTTTTGGCTTCCCGTGATAAGCGCGTCAATATGCGTCGTATCTATCTTTTCAACGCCCACCGCCGTTATGCCGTCCGCAATTATCATGATATCTTTGCTGATATCTTTTACAGCTTTGGCAATCCCTTCTATATCATGACGAAGTCCGCCCGCACTTTCACATATCTGAATGCAAAGCGTGTCAATGGTTGGGTTCGCTTTGAGCGCATTTGTTATATCAAAAACTGAAGCAGGCGTATCCCAGCTATATTTCAATTCCGTATAAGCTATACCGTGGGCTTTACAAATCTTGCCGAATCTCTCGCCAAATTTTCCTGCGTTTATCGTTAAAGCATGCGATTTGCAGAGGTTTATAATCGCCGCTTCCATAGCGCCGCTTCCGCTTGAAGCAAGCATGAGAACTTCGGGCATATTCATAATTTTTATCAATTTTTCTCTGACGATTTTAAAAATCTCTTCAAATTCTGGCGTTCTGTGGTGAATGGTCGGAACGCTCATAGCAACTCTTATGGCTTCAGGAGTTGGAGTAGGTCCGGGTGTAAAAAGCAACATTTTTAAGCCTTAAAAAAAATAAGCATATATTTTAACGCAATATACCTTTTTTTGAGTTGAGGAAAATTTGTCGTTCAAACCAGAATAAACAAACCATTTTAGCCTGCAAAAACTCATTGGAAACAGTACAATGATCTGCTATTTTTCTCTTTCCCTGTTTTCTTTTATAATTTATATATTTTTTAGATTGCTGCGTCGCGCTATGCCGCAATGATGGAGGTGGTTATCTCGCACTTTTTAATGTAAAATCTACAAAGTTTTAATTTATGGTTTGCCAAGTCGCTTTGTATCTCGCAATAACAAAGAGGAAATAGCTTGTAATGACGAAAGCGGCGCATGAATAGCAAAAAGTGCAAAAGCAGACACTATAAGCTTGATGATATGAAAATAACGCAGTTTACATATCACAAAAATAGATATTGCAATTATTCTATTTTTCACGGCATATAAATATAATATAAAATTTGTGTACCTATATTTATCGTAAATATAGTTTCCTCAAGAACTCTTTACTTGTATGCAAATAACAAAAAAGGCGTATATTTTTATATATAGATGGACTTTTAAGCTTAGAAAATAAAAAAACAGTGCAATACGGTGAAAAACATAATATTGGTTTATAAACACAGGAATGACATAAAAAAGTGAAAACAGGTTATTTTGGATTGCCACA
>JAISNU010000033.1 GCA_031276075.1 Campylobacteraceae bacterium | reverse complement strand
CTCATAGACTATGAAACAAAAAGCGTTTACAACTTGAAAGCTACAGCCCGAAACGCTCATGACACAAGCAATGAAGCAAATATCGCGATAAATGTCATAAACGCTCCCGACCAGGAGCCAGTATTGATACCGACGACTTTAAGTATTGACGAGAATTCTCCTAATGGAACTTATATAGGAAATATGGGCATATACGCTCATGGACACAGTACGATAACTTCGTTTGTCATAACGGGAACGAACAGCGATTGGTTCAGTATAGATAATACAGGCAAAATCACCGTTACCGACTTGGCAAAGTTAGACTATGAGAGTAAAAAAATATTTAATCTCAAAGTCAAAGCTATGAGCAGTTACGGCGAGAGTACGCTTGTTGATTTGACGATAAATATAAATAATGTGCCGGATTTGCCGCCTGTTATACAAAGTTCTTCTTATCGTTTTTATATTAATGAAAATTCACCTGCTGAAACGCTTGTCGGGCAGTTAAATATCAACAGCAACGACTCTCCTGTAACTTCTGTAGTTTTAAGCGGTACAGGTTCTGAAAATTTCAAAGCTTATAACAATGGAACGATAGTTGTAGCTGAAGAGGCAAAGTTGGATTATGAGAGTGTAAATAGGTACTATTTATCCGCTAAAGCTGTAAATGCGTTTGGCGAGAGCAATACAGTAAATGTTTATATTTATTTAAATAATGTACAGGATAATCCGCCTATTATTTCAAGTTACTATTACAATTTTGATGTTGATGAAAATTCTCCCGCCGAAACGCTTGTCTGGCAGTTAAATATAAACGATGACGGTTCTCCTGTAACTTCTGTGGTTTTAAGCGGTGATGGAAATGAACACTTCAAAGTTTATAACAATGGAACAATAGTTGTAGCTGAGGGAGCAAAGTTGGACTATGAGAGTAAAAACTACTATTATCTATCCATTAAAGCTGTAAATGCGTTTGGCGAGAGCAATACAGTGTCTTTTTATATTTATATAAAAAATCTAAAAGACACTTTGCCTGTTTTGCAAGACACTAATTTTAATACATACAGAAAAACCCCTGCAAACAAAACGATAGGAGTTATAACAACAATCTTATCCGAATGTGGCATAACCGAGTATGTATCGGACGATAGTTCGGTATTCGGCGTCAGAACTAATGGAGAGGTTTATACAAAAACAGCCGTACAAGAGGATAATATCTATACCATACATGTTTATGCGAAAAGCTTATGCGGCGATAGCAATACTATAAAATTAACAATAGATACGCAAAGCAGGATCATTGTTTCAATTAATGACTCATACATTGCTGAATCTATCGCTCTCTCATCAGATAATACAAAAGCGTTTGTGGGAGACTATGGCAGTTTAAAGATATTTAATGTAAGCGACCCAGCTAAACCAGAACTTATTAGCTCAATCGGCACATCATACCATGCTTATTCTGTTGCTCTCTCGTCAGATGAAACAAAAGCGTTTGTGGGAGATAGTAGCAGTTTAAAGATATTTAATGTAAGCGATCCCGCTAAACCTGAACTTATCAGTCAAATTAATATAGATTATGCTACCGCTGTCGCTCTCTCATCAGATAATACAAAAGCGTTTGTGGGAGACTATGGCAGTTTAAAGATATTTAATGTAAGCGACCCAACCAAACCTGAACTTATCGGTTCAATTGGTGCATCGGACAGTGTTGAGGTTATAGTTCTCTCGTCAGATGAGACAAAAGCATTTGTGGGAGATAGTCGTAGTTTTAAAATAATAGATATTGAGGACTTTACAAAAGAGTGATATTTGTGTGCATATAACCCGAAACGGTTTTAGTTTTCTTGTTGTGAGATTTTACAAAATAGCGATATTGTATGCAAGAGAGTAATATTTATGTTTTTACTCTCTTGCCGTTTTTGTCATTCAAGCGCTTTTCTTATGTGCGGGAAAACCACTCCTTCGTCATTGCGACTGCAAGCTTCACAGCAGAAACAAGTTATCACTATACTCCGTCATTGCGAGGAGCATAGCGACGAAGCAATCCATAATTACGAATAAGAAAACTATCATTTATTTTTTTATAGCAACTCTTTTTTGTTATAAAGTATGGATTGCTGCGCCAATTTCATTGGCTCGCAATGACAACCTTTATCATCATTGCACCTTATTTAGTTATGCAAATTTCCCCATTCCGTCATTGCGAGGAGTGCGAAGCACGACGAAGCAATCCAGAAAATAACATAAAACACCAAACAATAAACAAAAAATGTTGTTCTATTTATTATTTAACGGACACTTTTTTTATTATTGTAAATTCTGGATTGCCGCGCTGACTTCGTCAGCTCGCAATGACGGAATAAGTTTTTTGTTTTATGGATTTTCACTTGCGCAGGAATGACAACCTTTTTTGTTATAAAGTATGGATTGCTTCCTGCTTTGCAAGCTCGCAGTCGCAATGACGGAGAGAGTTTTCTTGCGGAAACTTATTGTACAAGAATAACAGGGCATAGTTGCGATAACATGTTTTTCACTGTTTTATCTGGACTTTCATTAAATATATAATTGCAATGAACATAGTTGCGATATATTTTTTATTATTGACAAAGGCAGAAACAAATAGATATAAAATTGTTGGATTTGAATAAATTGTGTGCGATAGAATTAAATTTACATAAAAAAACAAAGAAGCGGTTTTGCCAAATTGCGGCAAAACCGTTTTAAATTATTAGCCTTTGCGCTTTTTAATTATCTCTTCGGAGACATTTTTAGGCACTTCCTGATAGTGGTCAAACTCCATAGTATATGTAGCTCTTCCTTGCGTTTGACTTCTTAAATCCGTAGAGTAACCAAACATCGTCGCAAGAGGACAAAAAGCGTTTACTATTTTTAGTCCGCTTCTATCGTCCATAGAGTTAATCTGTCCGCGGCGGCGGTTCAAATCGCCTATAACATCGCCCATAAAATCCTCCGGCGTTTCAACCTCAACCTTCATGATAGGCTCTAAAATCACAGGATTTGCTTTTCTCGCACCCTCCTTAAAGCCCATGGAAGCGGCGAGTTTAAATGCCATCTCTGATGAATCCACCTCATGATAAGTGCCGTCATATAGAGTAACTTGTACATCTTCTACAGGATAGCCTGCTAAAACGCCGCTTTGAAGCGCCTCCTGGCAGCCTTTATCAACTGCGGGAATATACTCTTTTGGCACAACGCCGCCTTTGATGTCATTGATAAATTTATATCCGCTGCCAGGCTCCATAGGTTCTATTTTCAAAAATACATGTCCGTATTGACCGCGTCCGCCTGATTGTTTTGCATATTTATATTCTTGATTGACGCTGTTTTTGATAGTTTCGCGGTATGCAACCTGCGGCTGACCCACTTCGGCTTCCACTTTAAACTCTCTTAACATTCTATCTACGATGATTTCAAGGTGCAGCTCGCCCATGCCGGAGATGATAGTCTGCCCGCTCTCTTCGTCCGTTTCAACTCTGAAAGAGGGGTCTTCCTGCGCCAATTTTTGAAGCGCGATACCCATCTTCTCCTGATCTGCTTTTGTTTTAGGTTCAACGGCAACGGAGATAACAGGTTTTGGAAACTCCATCTTTTCCAATATAACTTTATCTTTTTCGCTCGCCAAAGTATCGCCTGTAAGCGTATCTTTAAGACCTACGACGGTTCCTATCTCGCCTGCGTAAAGCTCTTTAATTTCTTCGCGTTTATTGGCATGCATTCTAAGAAGACGCCCTATTCTCTCTTTTTTACCCTTTGTAGTATTTAAAGCATAACTTCCGCTCTCAAGCACGCCTCTATATACGCGCACAAATGCAAGCTGTCCGACAAACGGGTCAGTCATAATCTTAAACGCAAGCGCCGCAAATTCGCCGTTGTCGGTTGAATTTACAGTCGTTTCGCCGCCGTCCTCGTACTGACCTTTGATAGCCTGAACTTCCGTAGGAGCCGGCAGATAATCAACCACTGCATCCAGCATAGGCTGAATACCCTTATTTTTAAAAGATGTGCCGCATGTCATGGGAACTATCGACATATTGTGGCAGCCCGCTTTAATACCGGCTTTAATCTCATCAACGCTAAGCTCTTCGCCGCCGAGATATTTTTCCATCAACTCTTCGCTTGTTTCGGCAACTGCCTCAATAAGCTTTTCTCTATACTCTTTAGCTTTGTCAAGCAGATTTGCAGGTATCTCTTCAACCTCGTATTTCGAACCTAAAGAAGCCTCGTCTTCCCAAACAAGCGCTTTCATACCAACCAAATCTATAACGCCTTTGAAATTATCTTCCGCGCCGATTGGAATTTGTATAGGAACAGGGTTTGATTTTAATCTGTCTTTTATCTGTTTTTCAACTTTGTAAAAATCCGCGCCGACTCTATCCATTTTATTGACATACACCATTCTTGGGACATGGTATCTGTTAGCTTGACGCCAGACAGTTTCAGATTGGGGTTGAACGCCGCCTACCGCGCAAAATACAGCGACAGCTCCGTCAAGTACGCGCATGGAACGCTCAACTTCTATCGTAAAATCAACATGTCCCGGAGTATCTATAACATTTATTTGATAATCCTTCCAAACGCATGTAACAGCAGCCGAAGTTATAGTTATACCTCTCTCTTTCTCCTGTTCCATCCAGTCCGTCGTAGCGGCGCCGTCATGAACTTCGCCGATTTTATGCGACATACCCGTATAATATAAAATACGCTCCGTTGTTGTAGTTTTGCCTGCGTCAATATGCGCAGCGATTCCGATATTTCGGACTCTTTCTATTGGAGTTTTTCTTGCCATTTGTCAGTCCTTGTTTTTTAGTTTGCAAGAAAAGCGGTCTTTTTTGACCGCTTTAACATAAATTTTACCAGCGGTAATGGGCAAACGCTTTATTTGCCTCTGCCATTTTGTAAGTATCCTCTTTTTTCTTAAATGACGCGCCTCTGTTATTTGCGGCATCCATTAACTCATTAGCCAACTTTTCAATCATAGTTCTTTCGCTTCTTTTTCTGGCGTATGAGATAATCCACCTAAGCGCAAGCGCTTGCTGACGCGCAGGCCTTACCTCAACAGGAACCTGATAAGTAGCTCCGCCGACTCTTCGGCTTTTAACTTCCATGACGGGTTTGATGTTATCAACAGCGTTATTAAATATGTCTATACCTTTAGTTTCGCCGCTCTTTTTTTCAATTAATGCCAATGTGCCGTACATTATTTTAGTAGCAACGCTCTTTTTACCGTCATACATTAATGCATTGATAAACTTCGTAACAACTTTGCTTCCGTATATTGGGTCTGGAAGCACCTCTCGTACAGGAGATTTTCTTCTTCTCATTTTTTTCTTTCCTTCAAATTGATTAAAGCAATTTTACTCAAACGCTGCCAAAATACGCGGCGCGCCTGTGGTTAAATTTACTTAAAGTTATTTATTTAGCCGCCGCTTTCGGTCTTTTTGTACCATATTTACTTCGGCTTACCTTTCTGTTTGCAACACCAGCCGTATCAAGCGCGCCGCGCACGATATGATACTTAACGCCCGGTAAGTCTTTTACTCTTCCGCCTCTGACTAATACGATAGAGTGTTCTTGCAGGTTATGTCCTTCGCCTCCGATATAGCTAATGACTTCAAAGCCGCTGGTGAGTCTCACCTTGGCAACTTTACGAAGGGCTGAGTTTGGTTTTTTTGGAGTCGTAGTATAGACTCTCGTGCAAACTCCGCGCCTTTGAGGGCACTGTTTAAGAGCTGGTGATTTAGACTTTTTTACAGCCTTTTCACGCTCTTTTCTTATCAACTGATTAATAGTCGGCACACTGTTTCCTTTTCAATATAGTGATATTTTCCATAGAAAAATACCCGTGATTTTATTTAAAATATACTTAAAAAAAGGTTAAATTAAGATTTCTTAATTTAACCTTCCGCCATATTAATTCTCTTTGACAGATATGCTTTTATTGTCATATATGCCTGTTCCGACAGGTATCATACGACCTATGATAACATTTTCTTTCAAATCTTCAAGATGGTCTATCTTAGCCGCAATACTCGCTTCCGTCAAAACTTTTGTAGTCTCTTGGAAAGAAGCCGCAGAAATGATACTGTCGCTGCCTATTGCCGCTCTTGTTACGCCCAAAAGCACAGGTTCGGCAATAGCCGGCTCTCCGCCAAGCCTCATGATACGCTCGTTTTCTTCTTTGAATTTGCGGCGGCTGATTAAATCGCCTACGATAAAATTCGTATTTCCGCTGTCCAAAATCCTCACCTGCCTTAACATTTGTGAAACTATAATTTCAATATGCTTATCGCTTATCGCAACGCCCTGTCTGCGGTAAACCTGCTGAATTTCGCTGATAAGATAGTAATGCAGCGCTTTTTCGCCGAGTATCCTTAAAATATCATGACTTGAAGCGACGCCGTCGGTTAATTTCTCGCCCGCATGGACATACTCGTCCGCATGGACATGTATTTGCTGCGATTTATCTATCAAATATTCTCTTGATGTGCCGTCAGCGCTTTCTATAATAATTCTTTCTTTGGCTCTAAGCGGTTTGCCAAATTTTATCGTACCGTCAATTTCCGCGATAACAGCGGCATTTTTTGGGCGTCTTGCTTCAAAAAGTTCGCTGACTCTTGGGAGACCGCCTGTAATATCTTTTGATTTGGCAACGGCTTTGGGCGTACGCGCAAGCAAATCTGCCTGCTTGACTTCCGCGCCGTCTTGGACAAATATAGCGGTTTTGGGTTCAAGCTGATATTTCATTATCTCGCCGTTTTTTGTTGAAACAACAAGGGTTGGCTTGATACCTGATGGCAGATACTCGTTGATAACAAGCCTGCTTTGTCCAGTCAATTCATCATACTGCTCGGTCGCGCTTGTGCCTGATTCTATATCTTCAAACACAACTTTACCGCTGTTTTCGGCAATAATCGGAGTTGAGTACGGGTCCCATTCGGCTATTGTCGTATGTTCATCGCTTTTTGGGACGGCTATAAGTACATTATCCGTAACTTCGGTATTGTCGCTTACTTCAAGGATAGAATTTCGCGGGATATAGTGGCGGATAGCCTCTCTGTCGTCCTTATCGGCAATAACTGCAAAAATACCCTTAACGGTTATCACATCGCCTTTTTTAAAGTCATGATATCTTTCAAGGTAATCGGCTTGTAATTTATAAAATTTTACAATACCGTTTGCATTTGCCTTGATTTTTTGTGTGATGGGCGCGCCGTCTTTGATTTTCAAATCAGCCGCATACGGAATACGCTGAGGCACATTCCAGCCCTCTTTTATAATCTCCACGATACTGTCTTCAGCTTCTACTTCAACGCCGTTTTCAAACGGCAGATAGAGTTTACCCTCTACTTTGCCGCCGACGCCTGCAAGTTCGCTCGGCTTTGCTATATCATTTTTTCTGAGAGTATATTTTGCGCTCTCTTTTTTCCCCTCAATACTGATAATAACCTCTTCATAAGCATAATCAATGCTGTATTTCCCCTTAAACGGCGCTTTTATTTTTGGCTCTACAAGCAATACGGCAGCGTTTCGTCTGTTTGCAACTACGGTTTTATCGTCTTTTGTAATATAAGTTTTCAAGTTATAAAAACGAATAAAGCCCTCTTTTTGAGCCACAATCTGCCTGTCCTGCTGCTCCGTAGAAGCCGTTCCGCCGATATGGAATGTTCTTAGCGTAAGCTGCGTTCCCGGTTCGCCGATTGACTGTGCGGAAATAATACCCACCGCTTCGCCCGGTTTTACAAGTTTGCCTTCGCCCAAATTGATGCCGTAGCATTTTGAGCAGACGCCTTTTGGGGCTTTGCATGTAATAGGCGTTCTGATAACGACCGATTTTACTCCCGCTTCGCTCAGCATTCTTGCTTTTTTCTCATCTATCAGCGTGCCTTCGGCAAATATAACTTCATTTGTGATAGTATCTATAATATCTTCAGCCAAAACTCTTCCAAGCACCCGCTCTTCCAAAGACTCTATCAAGTCGCCGCTTTCGGTAATCTCCGTTATCTCTACGCCTTCATGAGTGCCGCAGTCCTCCATTGTAACTTTTACATTTTGCGCGACATCTATGAGTTTTCTTGTCAAATATCCGGCATTTGCAGTTTTTAACGCAGTATCCGCCAAACCTTTTCTCGCGCCATGTGTAGAGATAAAATATTCAAGAACATTCAAGCCTTCGCGGAAATTTGATATGATAGGAGTTTCAATGATAGAACCGTCAGGCTTTGCCATGAGACCTCTCATGCCTGCTAACTGTCTTATCTGCGCCGCACTTCCTCTGGCGCCCGAATCAGACATCATGTGTATAGAGTTAAATCCGTCCCTGTCGCTTTTCACGAGTTTCATCATTTCAGCCGCAACAATATTGTTCGTATCAGTCCAGATATCAACAATTTTATTGTATCTCTCCTGTTCGGTTAAAAGTCCCGCACCGAATTGCTGTTGAATTTCGCGCACTTTTCTTTTTGCTTCGTCTATGCTTTTTTTCTTGGATTCGGGTATTTTAATATCATCTATTGAGATAGAAACTCCAGCATCTGTAGCGTATTTGAAGCCAAGATTTTTCAAATTGTCCAAAAATTCAGCCGTTACTTCAAATCCGCCTTCTTTATAAACATAATCAATCAAAGAAGCGATATTTTTCTTCTTCATGATAGTATTCCAAAACTCTTCCGGCACAAAGTCAGGAATCGCATTTTTAAAGATAAGTCTGCCTGCCGTTGTGAATATGGTTCTGTTATCTACCCTTGTTTTAATCTTTGCATGTATGTCAAGATAGCCTGATTCTATAGCTATCATAACTTCGTAAATATTGGCAAATATTTTATTTGAACCTTTGGCGTTATGTTTTTCAAGCGTCAAATAATAAAGTCCCAAAACCATATCCTGAGACGGAACTGTTACCGCTTTTCCGCTGGCAGGAAGCAGAATATTCATGGAACTTAACATTAAAACTTTGCACTCTGTAATAGACTCTTGCGAAAGCGGTACATGCACAGCCATCTGGTCGCCGTCAAAATCCGCATTAAACGCGGAACAAACAAGCGGATGAAGCTGTATCGCCTTGCCTTCAACAAGTATCGGATGAAAAGCCTGAATTGACAACTTATGCAGCGTGGGCGCGCGGTTTAACATGACAGGGTGGTCTTTTACGACTTCCGACAAACATTCCCAAACTTCGTTTGTTTTGGCTTCTATCATTTTTTTGGCTTGCTTGACGGTAGTAGCGTAACCTTTCTCTTCAAGGCGCGCCAAAAGATGCGGTTTGAAAAGTTCCAGCGCCATGAGCTTTGGAAGTCCGCACTGATCCATTCTAAGTTTTGGTCCTACGACAATTACGGAACGCCCTGAAAAATCCACTCTTTTTCCAAGAAGATTTTGACGAAAACGCCCCTGTTTTCCTTTTATAATTTCGGAAAGCGATTTGAGCGGGCGCTTGTTTGAGCCTTTAACCGCATTTGCGCGCCTTCCATTGTCAAAAAGCGCGTCCACAGACTCTTGAAGCATACGCTTTTCATTTCTTATAATAATATCGGGCGCGTCAAGTTCAAGCAATCTTTTAAGGCGCGAATTTCTATTGATAACGCGTCTGTACAGGTCGTTTACATCGGAAACTGCAAATTTTCCGCCGTCAAGCGCGACAAGCGGTCTTAAATCCGGCGGGAGAACAGGCAGAACAGTTATCATCATCCACTCGGGTCTGTTGCCGCTGTTCAAAAATGCTTCTACGACTTTAAGGCGTTTTACTATCATCTTCTTTTTGGCTTCCGAGCTTGTGGAATTTATGTCTGATTTTAACTGTTCCAAAATAGCCACCAAATCAAGTTCGGCTAACATTTTCTGGATAATTTCGCCGCCCATGGAAGCCTTGAAGCCCGTATTTTCAAACCGCTGCTGCAAAGATTGGCACTGTTCTTCGTTTAAAACATCATATTTTGCGACTTTTTTTGCATTTTCATTGTCGTAATACGCTTCGCCCGGCTCTTCAACTATATAAGCTTCATAATAAAGCACGCGCTCCAAATCTTTCATCTTTATGCCAAGAAGCGTGCCGATGCGGCTTGGAAGCGAGTTTACATACCAAATATGCGCGACAGGCGTTACAAGCTCTATGTGTCCCATGCGCGAACGGCGCACTTTTGTGCTTGTTACTTCAACGCCGCATTTTTCGCACTTTACGCCTTTGTAGCGCATTTTTTTATATTTGCCGCACAAACATTCATAATCTCTCACGGGTCCAAAAATTTTTGCGCAAAAAAGTCCGTCGCGTTCGGGTTTTAGCGTGCGGTAATTGATAGTTTCTGGTTTTTTAACTTCGCCGTAACTCCATGCCTTTACTTTTTCAGGACTTGCCAAACGCAATTGAAATGCCCCAAAATCGCGCGGGCGGCTCTCTTCGTTTACATTTATTAATTCAAATCTTTTCATTATTCGTCCACCTCATCATAAATCTCAACATCCAACGCCAAAGACTTTAACTCGTTTGTCAAAACAAAGAATGTTTCAGGCACGCCGTTGCTTGGTATATTTTCGCCTTTTGTCAAAGCTTTATATGCGCTGATGCGTCCTTCCACATCGTCTGATTTTACGGTAAGCATCTCTTGAAGAGTATTTGCCGCGCCGTAAGCTTCAAGCGCCCAAACTTCCATTTCGCCGAATCTCTGTCCGCCGAAAAGCGCTTTTCCGCCAACAGGCTGCTGCGTTACAAGAGAGTATGGTCCGGTGCTTCTTGCATGAACTTTTTCATCAACCAAGTGGTGAAGTTTTAGCATGTACATGTATCCCACATTGACTCTCTCCTGCATTTTTCTGCCTGTTTTGCCGTCATAAAGTTCGCTTTTGCCGTCCATGTCCATTTTCGCCATTTCAAACAATTTCTCAAACTCTTCCTGATTTACGCCCTCAAATACGGGAGTTGCGAATTTAACGCCGTTTGCCCAATCTCTCGCATATTCCAAAAGCGTTTCATCATCTATTTTTTCCATAAACTTTTTAGCGTTCATGAGCTTTGCGACATCGGCTATTTCAACCATTTTTTTGCGCAAATTATGCAACCATTCGCCCGTTTTATTCGTCATAATCTCATTTATCTGCGCGCCGAGCCTTTGTCCTGCGAGCCCCAAATGCACCTCAAGAATTTGACCGATATTCATACGCGAAGGAACGCCGAGAGGATTTAAGATAATATCTACAATTTCGCCGTTTTTAAGATAGGGCATATCAACCTCTGGGACAATATTTGAAACAATACCTTTATTTCCGTGTCGTCCCGACATTTTGTCGCCGACCTTTATTTTGCGTTTCGCGGCTATATAAACTTTGACAAGTTTTACTACGCCGTTGGGCAGAATATCATCTTTTTCAACAACATTCAATTTGTCGTCATGCTCGTCTTTAAGCTTCTTTTTCTCATTTTGAAAGTAATTTTTCAACTGTTCATATTGAGCTTGGACATCGCTGCTGAAGGCTTTTGCCAATGCATTTAATGAAAAACGGTTCACATTTGCCAAATCGTCTTTTGATATCGTACTTCCTTTTTTATAAAGCTTTTTATTGACTTCCAACTCTTTATCAAGCTTTTCGTGCGAAAGCAGCGAATTGATGCGCAGCATCTCTTCTCTGTCCAGCATCAAAAGCTTATCATGATGCTCTCTGTCCAATACCTCTTTTTCTCTTTCATACGCTTTTACGGCTCTTGAATCTTTGTCGTAACCTTTTTTTGTAAATATCTTCACATCTGTTACAACGCCTTCCATAGATGGAGTAGCATACAGGGATTTATTGACTACATGTCCCGCTTTTTCACCGAAAATCGCTCTAAGCAGCCTCTCTTCGGGAGTCGGTTTTACTTCGCCTTTGGGCGAAACTTTTCCGACAAGTATCATTCCCGGTTTTACATTTGTGCCGATTCTTATTATGCCGCTCTCGTCAAGATGAGCCAAATCTTCCTCTTTGACATTGGGAATATCTTTTGTTATCTCTTCCACGCCGTCTTTAAGCTCTCTGGCTTCTATCTCTTTTTCATAAATATGAACGCTTGTGAAAGTATCTTCTTTAATAAGCCGTTCATTGATGATGATAGCATCTTCAAAGTTGTATCCGTTCCATGGCATAAAAGCTACCATTACATTTTTGCCCAAAGCAAGTTCGCCTTTGTCCATGCTGGGACCGTCGGCTATGATTTGACCTTTCTCTATTTTTTCGCCTGCTTTTACGACTGGATTTTGTATAAATGTAGAGTTTTGGTTTGTTCTTAAATTTTTCTCAAGAGCGTAATGGTCTATATACGCTCCATTTTCATCTTCGCCCAATATGTAAATATTTTTATTATCTACCTTTTCTACAATACCGGCTCGTTTTGCCTTTACTGCTTCCCATGAATCGCGCGCCGCGATTTTTTCAACGCCTGTTCCAACAATCGGAGCGGCGGTTTTCAAAAGCGGCACAGCTTGGCGCTGCATGTTTGAACCCATGAGCGCGCGGTTTGCATCGTCATGTTCCAAAAATGGAATAAGCGAAGCGGCAACGCCCGCAACCATCGCGGAAGAGAGATCTATATGAGTTACTTTCTCTTTTTCCGTGAGTACTATTTCGCCGTTTACTCTGGCTTCTATCAAATCTTCCGTTATCACGCCTTTTTCGTCAAGATTTGTACTTGCGGGCGCGATAACAAGCCCCTCTTCCTGAGTCGCTGTGATATATACTATCTCGTCTGTTACTTTGCAGTTTTCAACTTTTCTGTACGGAGCTTCTACAAAACCCAAATCATTAACTTTTGCATAAGTTGCAAGCGTATTGATAAGTCCAATATTTTGACCCTCAGGCGTCTCCACAGGGCAGATTCTACCGTAATGCGTAGGGTGGACATCGCGCACTTCAAAGCCCGCTCTCTCTTTTACAAGTCCGCCTTCGCCAAGCGCAGACAAACGCCTTTTATGCGTAATTTCGCTTAGCGGATTGGTCTGGTCCATGAATTGCGAAAGCTGTCCGCTTGTAAAAAATTCAAGAATAGAGTTTGTTATCATCTTTGAATTTATCAAATCATGCGGCATTAACTCTTCAACATTTCCGCCGAGAGCGCCGAATTTATCGCGTATGGCTTTTTGCATTTTGGCAAGTCCGGTGTGCATTTCGTTTGCCAAAAGTTCGCCGATAGATCTTATCCTTCTATTGCCTAAATGGTCGCGGTCGTCAATATGCCCCTGTCCGTTTTTAACCTTTATCAGATATTTCGCCGTTTTGATAATGTCTTCATTTGTCATGACTGTAACATATTCGGGCACTTCAAGACCGAGTTTGTGGTTCATTTTCATACGGCCGACTTTTGTCAAATCATATCTTTCAGGATTAAAGAAAAGGTCGTTTACAAAAGTTTTGGCGGCATCTTTTGTTACAGGTTCTCCGGGGCGCATAACTTTGTAAATCCTAATCGCCGCCAAGTCATTCTCATCTTCAATACTTTCTGTCTGACGAAGCAATTTAAGTGTTTCAGCATCTGCTATAAATGAGTTGATTATCGCATCGTCCACACCGCTTGCCATATCGTTTGCTATCTCTATATTTTCGCAGCCGGATTCTATGATTTTAATCATTTTGCTCTCTTCGAGCTGCGTCAAGGTATCATATAAAATCTCTCCGCTCTCTTTATTTACAGCAGGAGACGCCAAAAAGCGGTTTGATAAAATCTCCGTCGGATACTCTACCCATTTTACGCCGTCTTCGGCTATCTTGTCTGCCTTTTTTTTCGTAAGTCGTTTGCCCGCGCCCATGAGAAGTTCGCCGTTTTCATCTTTAAGGTCAAAATCAACGCGCCCTACAAAATTGTCTGGGATATATTCCATTAAAAATTTATTATTTCTAATTTTAATATTTAATATCGGATAAAACAGTTTTAAAATATCCTGTTTACTGTATCCAAGCGCTCTAAAAAGTATTGTGATAGGCACTTTTCTTCTTTTGTTAATGCGCACAAAAAGCGTATCTTTTGCATCATATTCAAAATAGAGCCACGAACCGCGGTCTGGAATAATCTGCGCCGTATATATCAGCTTGTTTACTACGGTCGCGCTCTCCTCTTCTTTGAAAATAACGCCCGGACTTCTGTGAAGCTGATTTACGACAACTCTTTCTATTCCATTAATAATAAACGATGTGCGCTCCGTCATCAACGGAATTTCGCGGATAAAAATTGATTGTTCTTTTATATCTTTTTCGCCGAGTTTTTCACCCGTCTCCTCATTCCTGTTCCAAAGAATGAGTCTTATATTCATTTTTAAGTTTACAGAGTATGTCAAGCCTCTTTCCATGCACTCTCTGACATTATATTTCGGCCTGTTTACTTCACATCCTATATACTCTAATGTTAATCTGTTTTGCGGGTCATGAATAGGAAATATGGATTTAAAAACTTTCTCTATTCCGCTCTCTGTATTCACCGCATCAATATTTAAAAAATGTTCATAACTTTTTTGCTGAAGCTGTAATAAATTGGGTACATCAATTTGTGTAGGGACTTTAGCAAAATCGACTCTAAGGCGATTTCCTGATTTTAGGCTGTTTAGCATGAGTCTTTACCTCGTAATAAAAATTTGAAAAGAAACTGTAGCGGCTGCTTTTAAACAAGCAGTCATGTAACGGTTTTTTAATTTTAAAATGCAAAGAGGGAGTAATCCCTCTTTTTTGCAAAACTCACAAACAAAACTATTTAATTTCGACTTTTGCGCCGGCTTCCTCAAGCTGTTTTTTAGCCGCTTCGGCATCAGCCTTATTGACGCCTTCTTTAATTGTTGAAGGAATCTGCTCGGTAGCGTCTTTTGCCTCTTTAAGACCAAGACCTGTAAGAGCTCTTACGGCTTTGATAACATTGATTTTGTTTGCGCCCGCATCTACAAGCACGACATTAAATTCTGTCTTCTCTTCTACTGCTGCGGCTGCATTGCCTGCGCCTGCGGCTGCGCCCGCTACTACAACGGGGGCTGCCGATACGCCGAATTTCGTTTCAAACTCTTTTACAAGTTCGCTAAGTTCCAATACGCTTAAATTAGAGATAAACTCTAAAACATCTTCTTTAGTGATTGCCATTTTTATTCTCCTGTTTTATATTTAAAAATTACGCTGATTGTTCTTTTTTGGCTCTAAGAGCATCCAACCCGACAACAAAATTTGTAATCGGCGCATTCCAGACTTGCAGCAACATAGCGATAAGCTCTTCGCGCGAAGGCATGGTGGCAAGCGCTTCTACTTTTGAAGCATCTGCTATTGAGCCGTCAATGAAAGCAGTTTTGATAGCGAAAAATTCAGAATCTATCTCTTTTCTGAAACCTGCCGCAACCTTACTGACGCCAAGCTGATCCTGTCCCCAAATGAATATGTTTGTATCTTTAAGTCCCAAATCGCTTATATCGGCATTTTTCATAGCTATAGCGGCAAGCGAGTTTTTGATTACCTGAACTTTAACATTTGCGGCTTTTGCTTTTTTTCTTAACTGCTCGATAGCTTTTACGCTTAGACCTTTGTAGTTACAAATTACTATCGCTTCGGAAGCTTTAAACTCTTCCGCAAGTTCGCTTACAAGTTTGATTTTTTCGTCTTTTGTCACTTTTTCTCCTTTCTGACCGGTGATTTCAAGCGGAGTTGGAAAATCCCAAATTAAGCTTTCGCCTCTGCTGTCTCCAATCAAAGATAAAAATTTTCAAAAGCGGCAAAAAATACCGCTATTTTTAAAAACAATAAATATGCGGGCAAACCGCGCCTATTTTTTAACCTCTATTGCCATATGCCAAAAAGCATTAAAATACTTGGTACGCCTGCGGCAAAAATTCCCTCCGCAATGCTAAGATATGGAAAAACTTTACCCAATTTTTTAAAACCAAGCGCAAGTTCCAAAAAGCCTTCCAGCCATAAAACCGCCCATGCAAGCCACAATACAGCCATTCCTGTAATACCCGCGTTAAAACATGTTATCGCGCTGATTAGCGCAAAAACAACGACGCAGATGCTATACCAGCCAAAAGGGCGCAAATCCAACTTCAAAAGAAAGTTAGCCGCTATAAACAGATATGTAAAACCAAATAAAAATCCTGCATTTATATTATTATAAGCCATCGTATTGGAAAGATCCGCACGGCCAATCATAATAAAACTGCTGATAACAATAATACCGCCCGTAACAATATTGATAAATGACGCGCTTTTCAAATCTATCTTTGAAAGAGCGGCGACTCCATTACTGACAAGAGCTATGCAAACAAAAAACAGATAAACTCCTAAAAGCCCCATGTATTATTCCTTATTATTCTTTAATGCGGCAAAACATTCCAAATTATTTCAAATCTATCAACTCTTGAGTCTCCAAATTAACAGAAGGACTCATGGTTAATGAAAGCGCCGCTGATTTTATATATCTTCCTTTTGCAGTCGAAGGTTTATGTTTGTTGATAGCTTTAATAAATGTGGACAGGTTGTCGTTTATCTGCTCTTCACTAAAACTTACTTTACCAAGTCCTGCATGTATATTGCCTTGCTTATCAACACGGAAATTTACCTGTCCGCCTTTGGCATTTTCAACCGCTTTTGCAACATCCATAGTAACAGTGCCTGTTTTTGGATTCGGCATTAAGCCTTTTGGTCCCAAAAGCCGTCCTACCTTGCCGACCAAGCCCATAAGATTTGGCGTTGCTATCAAAACATCAAAGTTAAAAACTCCTTTACTTATCTCATCTATCAAATCCTCAGCTCCGACTATGTCGGCTCCTGCGTTTTTAGCTTCGTCCGCTTTTATATCTTTTGCTATAACCGCTACGCGTACGCTTTTACCCGTACCTGCGGGCAATACGACCGAACCTCTTACCATTTGGTCTGCATGACGCGGGTCAACATTTAGTTTTAATGCTATCTCTACGGTTTCGTCAAATTTTGCCGATTTTAAATTTTTTACCGTTTTTACCGCCTCATTTACAGAATACTCTTTTTTACTGTCAACTTTTTCAAGCAACTCTTTAAATCTTTTTGAAATCTTTTTTGCCATTTTTATCTCCGCATGTTTATGTGCTTCCGCCTTACCCCGGCGGTAAAGGGTATCAATCTACTACTTCTATGCCTATGCTTCTTGCAGAACCTGCAATAATTTTTGCGGCCTGTTCTTTATCCGAAGTATTAAGATCTACGATTTTTCTATCTACTATTTCAAGAATCTGAGCCTTTGTTATCTTTGCAACTTTGTTTTTCAACGGATTATCCGAACCTTTTGTAACGCTTGCCGCTTTTTTAATCAAATCGGTCGCGGGCGGCTGTTTTGTAATAAATGTAAAACTTTTATCCGCATACACTGTAATAATAACAGGTATATTAAAGCCTGCCAAATCCTTTGTTCTTTCATTAAAAGCTTTACAAAACTCCATGATATTAACGCCGCGCTGACCAAGCGCAGGACCTACAGGAGGCGTAGGAGTCGCCTTGCCCGCAGCTATTTGCAGTTTAATTTCGCCAACTACTTTCTTTGCCATTTCTATTTTCCTTACAATTACACTATTTTTTCAACTTGCGAGTAGAGAATCTCTACCGGAGTGCTTCTTCCGAATATGGACACATTCAAACGAAGTTTTCCATGTTCCATATCGTACTCTTCTACTATGCCTGTAAAATTTGCAAAAGGACCTTCTGTTATTCGCACGCTCTCTCCGTCGTCAAACGATATTTTCGGTTTCGGAGCGCCTTTTTTCTCGGCTTTTTCCAAAATCAACGATATATCTTTTTGACTAAGCGGGGTGGGCTTTTTGGATTCGCCAATAAATCGGCTTACTCTCGGCAAAGATTGTATCTTATGCCATAAATCCGTATCCAAATCCAAATTGGCAAAAACATATCCCGAATAGAGGCTTCTTTCGCTTATCTTTTTTTTGCCGTTTTTTACCTCTATCACATCTTCGGTTGGAACTATAATGCCGTCTATTTTATGCTCTATGCCATGATCGCACACAAGCGTTTCTATAGCGCGTTTAACGCTCTGCTCGCTGCCTGCGTAAGTCTGTATGGCATACCACTTATGATTCATAAAATAACCTTTAAAACAAAGGACATTGAAAAATCAACAAGTGCTAAAAACAGCGATATAATTGTTACAACAATCAAGACCGAAACAAATGCGTTTCTTACCTGCTCTTTTGTCGGAAATATAACTTTCCCGAGTTCAGTTTTAGCGTTTTCTATATAACTTAAAAATTTTTCCATAACTTCCAACCTTATACATGGCAGGGTAGGAGGGATTCGAACCCCCAACCTGCGGTTTTGGAGACCGACGCTCTACCATTAGAGCTACTACCCTAGAAAGTTAAATCCAAGAACGGATTTAACTTTTTAATTTGACTTCCTTGTGAACAGTATGTTTTTTAAGACGCGGGCAATATTTGCTTATCTCTACTTTTTCCGTTGTCGTTTTGCTGTTTTTGGTAGTCGTATAGTTAATGTCTCCGCTCTCGGAACATTTCAAACCTATTTTAATTCTACTATTATTTTTAGCCATAAAGTACCCTTAGAAAATCGAGGGGAAAAATCCCCGCGAAACTGCTTATTTTAAAATCTTTGATACTACGCCGGAGCCTACAGTATGTCCGCCCTCGCGAATAGCAAATCTCGTTCCCTCTTCAAGAGCGATAGGAGCTATAAGCGTTACCGTTATTTTTACATTGTCGCCGGGCATAACCATTTCAACGCCGCTTGGAAGCGTGATTGAGCCTGTAACATCTGTTGTTCTTACATAAAATTGCGGTCTATAATTATTGAAAAACGGAGTATGTCGTCCGCCCTCTTCTTTTGTCAAAATATAAACTTCGCCCTCAAATTCTGTGTGAGGAGTGATAGATTTTGGTTTAGCCAAAACCATACCTCGTTCAACATCTTCTTTCTTTGTGCCTCTCAAAAGAATACCGCAGTTATCGCCTGCTTCGCCTTGTTCCATCTCTTTTCTGAACATTTCGATGCCCGTAACCGTCGTAGTTTGAGTAGGCTTGATACCAACTATCTCTATGGTATCTCCAATTTTTACGACGCCTTTTTCAATACGCCCTGTAACAACCGTGCCGCGTCCTGAAATAGAAAAAACATCCTCTATCGGCATTAAAAAGTCTTTATCTGTATCTCTTTTTGGAGTCGGAATAAAGCTGTCCACTGCGTCCATCAAATCAAGAATTTTCTGTCCCCATTCGCCGACTTTGCCTGCTTTTGCCTCTTCAAGAGCTTTAAGCGCAGAACCCGTGATAATAGGAGTATCGTCTCCGGGGAAACCATATTCGCCAAGAAGTTCTCTTATCTCCATATCAACCAATTCTATAAGGTCGGCATCGGCAATATCGGCTTTATTTAAAAATACTACGATATGCGGAACGCCTACTTGGCGCGCAAGCAAAACATGCTCGCTTGTTTGAGGCATTTTACCATCTGTTGCAGCAACTACAAGTATCGCGCCGTCCATTTGAGCAGCGCCTGTAATCATGTTTTTAACATAGTCGGCATGGCCTGGGCAGTCAACATGCGCATAGTGGCGTTTTTCCGTCTCATACTCAATGTGAGAAGTAGCGATTGTAATACCGCGCTCTTTCTCTTCTGGAGCATTGTCAATCTTATCATAGTCTCTAAGTTCAGCAAGACCTTTAGTTGCCAAAACGCCTGAAATAGCGGCTGTCAATGTAGTTTTACCATGGTCAACATGACCGATAGTGCCTATGTTTACATGTGGCTTATTTCTTGTGAATTTCTCTTTAGCCATCTTCTTCCTCCGTAATTTTTAGATTTTGATTTTTTAAATCATAAATTTTTAACAAATTCAATAAGCCCAAAATCGGCTTAACTATTCGCATACAAGCCTTGCATGCGCTACATGGAGCTCATAGAGGGACTTGAACCCTCGACCTCTTCCTTACCAAGGAAGTGCTCTACCTCTGAGCCATATGAGCAACGCTCAAGGGTCAAAGAGGGTGATTATACTCAAATTATTATTATAATATGATTATAAAAACCCTCAAATTACAAAAAAATTAGCAATGACTTTAAAAGTAGTTGAAGCAACAAATGAGTTTATTCAACAGCTCCCAGTCAAATAATTTCGCTCTATGAAAAAAATAGAACGAAAAACGCATTTAAAAATTTTGGAGCGGGAAACGGGACTCGAACCCGCGACCCTCAGCTTGGAAGGCTGATGCTCTAGCCAACTGAGCTATTCCCGCATCAAAATTAATGGTGGTGAGAGAAGGAATCGAACCTTCGAAGACAAAAGTCAGCAGATTTACAGTCTGCCCTCGTTGACCGCTTGAGTATCTCACCTTATAAGCGTTTTTGCCATTATCTGGTCAAACACTGCCATAAAAAAACTTTCTGAAAAAATGGAGCCGGCAAAGGGACTCGAACCCCCGACCTACTGCTTACAAGGCAGTTGCTCTACCAGCTGAGCTACGCCGGCGGCGTGAATTTTTTCAAAGCGCAAATTATAACCGAAAAGAGCTGACAAGTCAAGAGGCAGTTATATTTTTGATAAAAATCAACTTTTTTTGCTTATATTTTACCGCTAATAGCGCAAATTTAGCCTGCTTGTTTAAAATATAAAAATACATAAAATTCGCTCATCTATGCCAAAGAGGGCTAAAAAGGTAAAATATGCGGTTTTATTGGAACGCAAATGCGCACAAAAACAAAACATTAATTTCGCCCATACATAAAGCTTCATGTATGCAAAATCTGCGCCGAGATAAACTTAAATTTTTGCATTTTAAATTACTTGAAACTTTTTTATAAAAATCATAAGAGGCGGAGCGATTTTAAATACTGCTTGCGGATTTTTATAGAAAAAACAAAAATATTTTTATTGCAAATCTTAAACTTTTCCATCTTTTTTACTCTTTTTTTGTTTACATGTCTGTATTGTTTTTATGTTATTTTTTTGGATTGCTCCGTCATGCCATGCTTCGCTCGCACTCCTCGCAATGACGAAAAAAAGACTGCTTCGTAACACTGCGTATTCCTCACAATGACGGAATGTTACTTTGCTTACATAGGGTTTTTTATGCAATAACCACTTGGCTTTGTCATTGTGAGAACGCAGCAATTCAAAAAACGCCTCTTCCATCATTGCGAGCGAAGCGAAGCAATCCATAATTTATAATAACAAAAATTATTATGGTTAATAATAATTGCAATGATTGTTATCCGAAGCCAGAAAAATCTCGCCGTTTGGTCGTTGCAAGTTTGTGGATTGCTTTGTCCTGCTTCGCTTGCGCTCCTCGCAATGACGGAGAGGTATTTTTACATTACTTTACATTGCGCTTTTCGTCAATTATGAAATAGTTTGAATTTCCGCCTGTGTGAAAATGGCAAATGGAGTCATATTGCTTAAAAATTAAGTAATAATTCTGTCATTGCGAGGGGCGAAGCTCCGCGGCAATCCCAGAAAACATCCACGCTAAGACTGCCGCACATGCCGCCTTCTTCGCATTGCAAGGAGTGCGAAGCATAACGAAGCAATTCCAGATACATGAAACATTATAAAAGGATATTGCAATTGAAAAAACATAAAATAACTTAAATTTGGAATTGATAATTTATATTTTTGGATGTTTGGTTTTTTTGGATTGCTTCGTTAGCCGTTACACTCCTTCTTCGCAATGACACAACCTTTTCCGTCATTGCGAGCTGACGAAGTCAGCGCGGCAATCCATTATTTATAACAAACAAAAATAGCTTTTTATCTGCATGTTTGGATTGTTCTATATTGTTTTTTGGATTGCGTCGCTTCGCTCGCAATGACGGAAGTGTGTAATAACTGCCGACAATTTGTTATGTTTTAAACGCGCCTGCAAATCTCCCCCAATACAAAATCACCGCATGCGCGTATAATTCAACTAAACATCACCCGCAAATTTTTTCAACTCTCTTTCAAATGACGCAGCGTCGGTTTCCATACGCCACTTGATATTGCCGCCGATTTTTTCAAAAGCTTTTTGTTGCGCATCTACCGCAACTTTATCCGAAAGGCGCGGATTATCGCTTTTTGTCTCAACGATTAAATGCAGTTCTATATCTTCGCCGTTTCCGATGGCATATACAAAATCCGGACTTGTCGTTCCTCCCGTATACGTCGGCACTTTAATGCTCTGTTTGGGCAGTTTGCCATATACGATTACCTCTTTTGGCGCTTTCACTTTTAATATGTCGTGTTCTATTTCGCTGTCATATACAATCTCATCATACAAATACCGCTTTTTATCCAACTCTATATCGTTTGCTTTTTTAACGCCGACAACTCCCTGCTCCAATTCTGATACAAAATCCCCCTC
>JAISNU010000007.1 GCA_031276075.1 Campylobacteraceae bacterium | reverse complement strand
ATTTTTTAAATAAGAAATAAAATTTCAGGAGGATTACATGAAATATTTATCAAAGGCGGCGGTCTTTTTCATAGCGTGTTTGTATGCAAACGCAAGTACAATATACCCTATAGACAGAGCGCAAATGCTGCAAGGCGGAAGGTTTGACTTTAAAGTTGAATTTGACGAACAAATTAAAAGCGGCGGTTTTAAAATCCTTATCAATGGCAAAAACTATAAGGATATATTCAAAAAAGAGGGCGAATTTATAGAAAATGAAGATGGTTTAAATGCCTCTGCTTTGGTAATAAAAGATGTTTTTATGCCAAGAGAGGGAAATTATAAAGTGGAAGTTATTGTCAGCGGCAAAAAAGACGAGGTAAACTGGCATGTATATGCGCCGGCGGCAAAGCCAAAAGCTAAAAATGTGATACTGTTTATAGGAGACGGTTTATCAGTTGCACACCGTACTGGGGCGAGAATATTGTCAAAAGGCGTCAGTGAAGGAAAAGCAAACGGCCGCTTGGCAATTGACGATTTCCCATATATGGCGTTTATCGGCACTTCAGGTACAGACTCCATAGCCACAGACAGTGCAAACAGTATGAGCGCTTACATGACGGGGCATAAATCGGGAGTGAATGCAATGGGTGTTTATGTCAGCCGTGCAAAAGATTCGCTAAACCACCCAAAACAAGAAACGATAGGAGAGTTAATCCGCCGCACTTCGGACAAATCTATCGGCATAGTAAGCGATGCGGAGCTTGAAGACGCCACTCCCGCAGCCGTCGCCGCCCATACAAGAAGAAGGTCTGATAAAAGTGAAATTGTAGGTATGTTTTATGATATAAAGCCCGAAGTTTTGCTTGGAGGCGGTTCTGCATATTTCCTGCCCAAATCAACGCCCGGTTCAAAACGCAAAGACGAGATAAATTATATTGAAAAATTCAAACAAAGCGGATATACGATAATTACGGACGCCGCTTCATTGCATGAGGCAAAAAAAGCGGACAGGCTGCTGGGGTTATTTCATTTGGGCAACATGGACGGAGCGCTTGACAGGCAGATTTTGAAAAATAATGTTACGAAAAAGTTTCCAAATCAGCCCGATTTGACCGAAATGACGGCTGCAGCTTTGGAGGTATTGTCAAAAAATAAAGACGGATTTTTTCTTATGGTGGAGGCGGCGCTGATAGATAAAGCTTCGCATCCGTTGGATTGGGAAAGAGCGTTTTACGATACTGTTATGTTTGACAAATCCGTAAACTTAGCCAAAGAGTTTGCAAAAACTCATCCCGATACGCTGATAATAGTAACGGGAGACCATACTCACGGCATATCTATCATAGGTACTGTAGATGACAGCAAGCAGGGCGATATGCGCGAAAAGGTTGGAGTATATGCAGATGCGGGATTTCCAAACTATCAGGATAAAAATGGCGACGGATATCCCGATACGCCGAATGTCTCAAAGCGCTTGGCTGTCTTTTTTAACAATTTTCCCGATTATTACGAAACTTTTAGACCAAAACTTGACGCTCAATTTGTACCGGCTGTACAAAACGAAAAGGGCAAATATATAGCCAATGAAGCGTATAAAAATATTGACGGAGCCGTATTTAGGGAGGGAAATATTCCGCGAAATACGGATACAGGGGTACACTCTGTTGATGATATGGTAGTGCAGGCGTCAGGTGCAGGCGGCGAAGCTATTAAAGGCTACATGGACAATACGGAACTTTTCAGAGTGATTGTGGACGCGATGGCTCTTGGCAAAGATAAAAAGTAGGCGCGTTTTATGAAAAAAATTTTGGCAGCAGTTTTGTGTTTATCCATAAGTTATGCGCAGGATATTATCACATTTGATGAACTCTATGACGGCGTGGGCGTCATGGGGTTGTCGATTTCACAAAAAGTAAAGTCGCTTTCAGGCAAAAAAGTCGCTATTGACGGCTTCATGGCGCCGCCTTTGAAAGCCAAATCAAATTTTTTCGTACTGACAAAAATGCCGGCAGCTTTATGCCCATTTTGCTCTTCCGATACCGACTGGTCATCCGATATTGTTGTCGTATATCTTAAAGAGTATCAAACTTTTGTGCAATACAATGCAATTATCCGCGCGGAAGGGATATTGGAATACGGCTCATATACAGACAAAAACAGCGGTTTTGTGAGCCTGCTTCGTTTAAGAGAGGCGGAGTTTAAAAAATTGTGAAAAAAATTATTTTCAAAGATGTAACAGTGCGCTTTCATGGATACACAGCGCTTGATATTCCAAATCTTGAACTAAACGGCGGCATTAAACTCGCCGTTACAGGTGAATCAGGCAGCGGCAAAAGCACACTTTTGAATATATTATCTCTTTTGGAAGGCATCAGCGGCGGCAGGATATTTTGGGACGGCAAAAGAGTAGATAGTTTCAGCCAAATGGAAAAAGATAGATTTAGATATGAGAATATCGGATTTGTCATGCAGGATTTTTATCTTTATTCGGGGCTTTCAGCGCTGCAAAATGTTTTGCTGCCGATAAGATTTCGATATTTTAAAATCCCAAAGCATTTTTTAAAAAGGGCTTTTTACCTTTTGGAGAGTTTAAATATTGCTGAATGTTCAAAAAATATAGACCTTCTTTCGCGCGGCGAAAAACAAAGAATTGCAATTGCACGAGCTTTGATAAATTCTCCGAAAGTTATCATAGCAGATGAGCCGACCGCAAGCCTTGATGCACAAAACGGCGTGCATGCGGCAAAATTGCTTCTTTCTTTGGCTGACGAAACAAAAAGCGCTTTAATATGCGCTACGCATGATAAAAGTTTAATTGAAAAACTCGCATACCGCCTTGAACTTAAAAAAGGTGGAAAAATAGAGGCTTTCTTTGCATGATAGAACTTATTTGGATTGATATTAAACGCATGTGGTTTGGCGCTTTGGTAATTGTTGTATTAACCGCCGGGGTCGTCTGTTTCGGACTTTTTATAACCTTACAGGAACGCGCGCTACAAGAAAGCAGTGCAAGAGCAGCCGAAAGGTTTGACTTGCTCATCGGCGCGGCAGGCAGCGAAACGCAGCTTGTTTTATCGGTAGTATATCTGCACTCCGCGCCTCTGCCGCTGTTGGACGGAAAATATTATTCAGATATTTTGAACAATCCCGCGGTCTTATGGGCTGCACCGATAGCTTTCGGGGATTATTATCTTAATTTGCCAATCATCGGTACAAACGCCGTTTTCATAACAAATAACAATCAAAGCCAACTTGAAAAAGGCAGAATATTTTCAAGCGGTTTTGAAGCGGTCGCGGGAGCTGGCGCGGGACTGTTTATAGGGCAAAAATTCACTCCGCTTCATGGCAGCTTGGGAGAGTTTGACACGCATTTGCATGAAGAGATAAAATACGAGGTTGTAGGTATCGCGCCTCGCTATAATAATGCATGGGATAGAGCTGTTTTTGTGCCGATTGAGAGCGTTTGGGAGACGCATGATTTAGAACACGGCAGCGCGCAGAAGAAAGAACATGCGGATTTCAAAAACATGCCGCCGATTTCAGCCGTCATCGTAAAACCAAAAAGCATTTCAGATGCTTACGAACTTCGCCGCATCTATAAACAAGGCTTAACGCAGGCAGTATTTCCCGCTGAAATTTTGACAAAACTTTATACCATGCTTGGAGATATCAGCGGCATATTATCAAAAATAAGCCTGAGCGCGCAAAGTCTGGCGATATTTATCATAACAGCTGTTTCAATGCTCTACTTAAAGCTAAAACAGCGGCAAATAGCGCTTTTAAGAGCAATGGGCGCAGATTTTTACCGCATCTTTTTTTTGGTCTGGTCGGGATTTATGTTGCTTCTGTTTACGGGAGCGATAATCGGCGGCGCACTTGGAATTTTAGGCGCAAAATTCATATCAAGCGAACTCTCTTTAAGTCAGGGATTTGAGTTTGAAGTTTTTGTAAAGCTTCAAGATTTTAACTCAATAATCATATTCTTTGCGGCTCTATCCGCTGTTTTACTTATCTCATGCGCCTTGTCTTATCGCTATTGCGCAGCCGATATTTTGAGAAAAAATTTTTAACTGTGCATCACAAAACGCTGTGGACGCTTTTGGGATTGTCCATCGTATGTTTAAATTTTTTCATCTCTATCTGTTTATCCCATGCACCGACAACAACTGCCGCAACGGCGTTTCCTGCGGAAACGCATATCGTGAGATTGGAGTCTCCAAAAGCGACATGAGCGCTTTTAGGGCAAAAAAGCGGGAATCTAAAAGAAACAAAAAACGACAATAAAATAATTGACAGAAAAATTAAAAATATTTAATTTCTTCATTTTTGTATTTTTTAGATTTTAAAATAGACGAAAAA
>JAISNU010000023.1 GCA_031276075.1 Campylobacteraceae bacterium | reverse complement strand
ATTTAATTTATTTTTTAAGTAAATTGACTTTGTTTACTTGCTGACTACCAATCCCATCTGTAATAATCTTTAATGGTGCCGCAGCATCCCATTATTGAGATATTATCTCTATCTTCGCTCATGTCCAATCCACTACTAATAGAATATCTTATATATTCATAACTGCTGAAACTGCCATGACCCGACTTGCTGTACCCATAAATATAAATCTCTTTTTTTATAACAGAATTTGTTTTTTTATCAAAATGAGTTACTGTACCTCTACATTTATTTGGTCTTTTATCCGTAAAACATTGCGGAGCTTCTTGTTTTATGCTTTCAAGGCTTACAGAACACTCTTTTATAATATCTTTATGTTTCGCGTCTTTATATACTATATCGCCGTGTTTTGATTTATATTCACTATTGCAGCCAATATTTATATAAAAATTCAACATCGTATCTATCAGCTCCGCTTTACGCAAATATCTCATCTCTTGAAAACAAAAACCAGTTGTATATAATATGTAAAAAGTACAAAGTATCGCGATAGATATTATATTGATATAAATAATATTTTTATATTTGAAATAGACAAAAATCGTAGAAAAGAGAATATATGGGATATAAATAAATAAAAAGAACATAAAGAAAAAGAATAGTAGTGCCTGTACTATTTCTATGAGGTTATACCAGTCTCCTACTCTATTGCCACCTAAATACAAAGCTATGATAAAATTTACCAATAAAATCATACAAATAGCAAAAAGTTTTGTATCGCTAATCATTCCGTCGTTTTTTTGCTCTTTCATCATCATCTCTTTAATTTATAATGTTCAAAATTATAGCTAAAAATCCCTCGGCTGTGCCTATAACTTCAAATAATCTCATATTGTATTGAGACTCTGTAAGTGTGTGTAATTTTGAAGAATCAAATGCCATTGCTATCTCCTTAATAGTGAAATATTTATTATTGTAAATGAATATTCATCTACGCTTTTATTGCTGATTAAATAAACTTTCAGACCAAAATTTGAATCTTGCACATGTATATAATTTTTACCCTCATATGCAAATATTTTAATTTTTTTGCCGCATTTATTTATATTTATGCCATATTGCTTGGATATATAAGCAGTTATATCCTCATTTGTATCTGTCAAAATATATGACTCGTAATCGCATCGCCCGCCGAAAATATTGTCATAATATTTTACAGCTTCCTTTTTGCCGTCATTGTCTATGTCTATATTTAAAATATCTCTATCTTTAGCAAATGAATTATCTAAAAACTTTTCCACTATATATCGTTCCAATTTATAATCTTTGCAATTGTTGCATTTTGTATTTACATTGTAGTAATAAGTGCATATGGCATTTATTTTATTATTTTCATATTCATATATTGTTGGCTTTAAAAATATATTTTGAATAAAATCTACAAATATATATGTTTTATTATTGTATTCCTTAATTTCTATTTTTGATATTACTTCCAATAGAGACTTATTGCGTATTGTTTCTAAAAAATATTTTCCATACCCATTTTGATAAACAACCAAATCGCCTGCCTTACTAACATTCTCTCTATACATCCAACCATGAAATGGCTCTTGCGCCTTCATAGCCACATTTGTAAATATAGCATTACACTCACTTGATACAAGCAAAGAAGCGTTAAAAGCTATAAATAAAAATAATTTTTTTATAGAACATCCATTTTTTGATAAATTTGGTCGTAATTTTCATTTTTCAACTGCATTAAATTCCAACACTAAATAATCTTCAAAATTTGTTGGTGTATAGCCTGATTCTGGATAATTGTTATAATCAGTATATAGTGTGCCTAAACTCTCTGCTGCCGTTGCCATTTATGACTCCTTAAAAGATTTTTTATTCTTGCCACTCTTTGGGCATTATGATACATTCTAAAGTCGCGAGTTTATCGCGGCGTAGGGAAAAGACTAAATATTCGGGCGCTCTCTCTCCATCATTGTAGCATGCATGCGGCACTAGAACAACACCATATTTGGTTTTAAATAGACTAAAGTACATTCTATTGGTTTGAAGCTCCAAATTTCTTGTTAAATATAAACTGTTGTTGGGATATAGAATATCTATAGATTTTTTATCATAAACAATTCTATTAAAAGCTTCATTTATGCTTTGTGTTGATTTCCACTCTGCATGTATGTTGGCATATAGCATTACCAAGCCCATTAATGCCGTATTGTTATTGCATTTTTCTTGTCCATAAATTTTTTCACAAGATTGTTTGTATTTTTTAAATAATTTAGCATCTTTTAAAAATAATTGATTAATAGCGTGCACTTCCTGAAAACTTATGCTTCTAACCATAGAACTTGTTCTGTAAATATATTCGCTGACATTATCATTGTCAATATCTACTTCGGCATATTCATCTCCAAATAAGGGACAAACCATATTTCTATCGCTTTCCGAACTCTGCTCAAATTCTACCCATTCAACAAGTCCAGAATTGTTTAAATACCAATGTTGTGGCATATTTTGTTCTTTATCATCAAGTTTGTATCTACCCTCTTCATTAAACAAGGCAAGCGTTTCTTTGCAAAGAGGTTTTTTTGTTCCGCCTATAAGTATAAAATTATTTGCGGGACGGACATTACTATACAAATCCTGTTTGGTTGATTTTGGAAAGGAGACATTTTTATATTCCAATACTTCCGCATAAGTCGGATAGCGTTCGGTTTTTTGCGCAATAGTATTTTCTTGTATGGATTTTTCTCTATCCCGCAACTTATCCGAATAAAGACGAATATCTACAATTCTGTGATGATAAGCATATTTTACATCTATTATATCTTCATGTCTTCTGTCTCTTATCCAATCTCTTTGCTGTTGCCTTATTATCTCTTTGTCGTTTTTATTGACTTTGTCCAAAAGTTCTTTATATGCCTTGCCAAGTTCATCATCAAGCTTTGATAATTCTTCATCTGAACATATAAGTTTTTCAATGTCTGTTGTTGCTTTTTTGCAGTCAAAACTTGCAGAGAATAAAAGTGTTGCTGTGAGAGTCAATAGAAGAAAAAGTTTTTTCATTGTTTGCCCCAAATATGATTTGAAAAACAGTTTCGCAAAATATTACGAAATATTATTACATAGCTATATTCAGGTAAAGCTTAAATTTCAAAAAATTATTAAAATTGTATTTTATAAACTCTTCCGTCGTTTGTTTTCGCTTCGCCCATACCGTTTTTTGCCCAGCTTTGCAGCATAATTGCTATTTCCATTTTTAAAGATGAAGTTTCGCTTGTCAAAAGCGCATACTTTTTACTCTCCGAACCAAAATTCATTCCTATGCCGATACCGCCGAAACTACCGCTTCCACGACGCCTGCTGCCTGATGAGTAACCCAGCGTATTGCCGAATGTTATCACGCTTTCATCATCAAACGAACTATATTTGCCCTTTAATATCTCACCGTCTTCCATAGTAACGGTTACTGTTTGGTTTTTTTCGTCAAAAACGCCCTTCAAAACGCCGTCCGTATTGAACCCAACAAGCGCTATATCATGCTTTAAAGCGCAGCCTGCAAACAAAAACAATACAAACATAGATAATAAAATATGCTTCATAAAATCATCCTTTCTTGTATAAAATAAAATTGTATTTTATCACACTTTATTTAACTATCGGTCTTCAATATCATTTTTTAATATAATTTTGGATATTATTTTAGCTTATTTTACACGAGGATTTTTACAATGAAAAAAAGTGTTAAAAAAGTAGTTTTAGCCTATTCGGGCGGACTTGATACGAGTATTATATTAAAGTGGCTGCAAGATGAGTATAAATGCGAAGTCGTTACTTTTACCGCCGATATAGGGCAAGGCGAAGAAGTCGAACCTGCCCGACAAAAAGCTCTCTCTTTGGGTATAAAACCCGAAAATATTTTTATAGAAGATTTAAAGGAAGAGTTTGTAAAAGAGTATGTTTTCCCGATGTTTAGAGCAAATGCGCTTTATGAAGGAGAGTATCTTCTGGGAACTTCCGTAGCGCGCCCGTTAATAGCAAAAAGACAAGCCGAAATCGCAGCTCTCACAGGCGCTGACGCCGTATCTCACGGAGCTACCGGCAAAGGAAACGACCAAGTGAGATTTGAGATAGGATATTTGAATTTTAACTCAGACCTTACAATAATAGCTCCATGGAGAGAGTGGGATTTGAATTCGCGCGAAAAACTTTTACAATACGCGCAAAAACATGGTATCAGCATAGAAAAAAGAGGTCAAAAATCACCCTACTCTATGGATGCAAATCTATTGCACATCTCTTATGAAGGGCTTGTTTTGGAAGACCCGAGCAAAGAGCCCGAAGAGAGCATGTGGAGATGGACTGTGAGTCCCGAAAAGGCGCCGGATAGAGCGGAAATTATAGAGATAGAGTATAAAAACGGCGACCCTGTAAAGCTAAACGGCAAGGATTTAACTCCTGCGCAAATGCTAACCGCGCTAAACGAACTTGGGGCAAAAAACGGTATCGGCAGAATAGACATTGTAGAAAATAGATATGTGGGCATGAAATCGCGCGGATGTTATGAAACTCCGGGCGGCACGATAATGCTTAAAGCGCACCGCGCGATAGAAAGCATAACGCTTGACAGAGAAGCCGCGCATTTAAAAGACGAATTGATGCCAAAATACGCGAGTCTTGTATATAACGGCTTTTGGTTTAGCCCTGAGCGCGAAATGCTGCAAGCGGCAATAGACAAAACGCAAACAAGCGTAAACGGAACCGTAAGGCTTAAACTGTACAAAGGAAATGTATTTGTCATCGGCAGAGATTCAAAAACAGACAATCTTTTCAATACTGCATTCAGCACTTTTGAAGAAGATGAAGTTTACAACCAAAAAGATGCGGAAGGTTTTATAAAACTAAACGCTTTGAGATTTATCATAAACGGAAAAAATAGAAAAAATAATAAAGGATAATAATGAAAGTATTACTTTTAAAAGATGTAAAAGGACTTGGTAAAACGGGCGAGATAAAAGAGGTTAAGGACGGATACGGTAAAAATTTTCTTATAGGAAAAGGTTTTGCAAAGCTTGCCACAAATGATGTTGTGCGCCAATATGAAGCGGAACAGAGAAAAAAAACGGCGGAAGCGGAAGCAGAGATAGAGAAATTGAAAGCCACAGATAAAATACTGGGCAATATAAAACTTGTCATTAAGCGTTCTTTGGGTGCAAACGGAAGCCTGTTTGGCGCGATTACAAAAGAGGAGATAGCCAAAGAGCTTGAAATACAACATAAATTAGAGATAGACAAAAAAAATATAGAGATAGAACTGCCAATAAAAAGCACTGGTATTTTTGACATTCAGATAAAATTGGGACACGGCATACACTCAAATTTGACGATAGAAATCATAGGCGAATAAAATGTTTCATGCAACTACGATTTTGGCTCTGAAAGGCAAGAAAAAATCCGTCATCGGCGGAGACGGACAGGTAACTTTCGGTAATACCGTTTTAAAAGGCAATGCCGTCAAAATAAGAAAACTCTACAACGGCAGCGTTCTTGGCGGATTTGCAGGAAGTACCGCAGACGCTTTCAGTCTGTTTGATATGTTTGAAAAGATATTGGAACAAAAAAAAGGCGACCTTTTAAAATCCGCCGTTGAATTCTCAAAAGAGTGGCGCAAAGATAAATATTTAAGGCGTTTGGAAGCTATGATGATAGTGCTAAACCGTGAAAATATCTTTATATTAAGCGGCACGGGAGATGTAGTAGAGCCCGAAGACGGTCAAATAGCGGCTATCGGCAGCGGAGGCTCTTACGCTATTGCCGCCGCGCGCGCTTTAAATAAACACACCGATATGGACGAAGAGGATTTGGTCAAAGAGAGTCTTGGAATAGCGGCAGATATATGTATCTATACAAATCGTTCCATAAAAATTTTTACATTAGAGGATAACAAACAGCAATGAATTTGACGCCAAGAGAGATTGTCGCGTATTTAGACGAGTATATTATAGGTCAGTTTGAAGCAAAAAAAGCTATTGCCATAGCGCTTAGGAACAGATACAGAAGGCTTAAATTAGAACCTTCCATGCAAGAAGAGGTTATGCCTAAAAATATCCTCATGATAGGTTCAACCGGAGTAGGAAAAACGGAAATTGCAAGAAGGCTCGCTAAAATGCTAAATCTTCCGTTTGTTAAAGTAGAAGCAAGCAAATACACAGAAGTCGGTTTTGTAGGGCGCGATGTCGAGTCCATGGTGAGAGATTTGGCTCTTGCGGCTCTAAATCTCGTTAAAAACGAACATAAAGAAAAAAACAGAGAAGCTATAGAAAAACATGTAGAAAAAATTATATTGGAAAAACTTTTACCGCCTCTTCCCAAAGGAGCCAGCGAAGATAAGCAAAATGCTTATAAGCAAGGTTATGAAAAGATGAAAGAGAAATTAAAAAGCGGCGATTTGGACGGTTTAAATATAGAAGTTGAACTGTCGTATGGGAGCGGAGAATTTGACAATGAAAACAATATGCCGCCGGAGATGATAAAAGTACAAGAGTCTTTTATTAAAATCCTGAACGCGGGACAAAGCAGCGTTAAAAAAGAGATGTCCATAAAAGAGGCGAAAGAGGCTCTTAAAACCGAAGCAGCCGATAAAATACTAAATAATGAAGCAATAAAAAGAGAAGCTGCGAAAAGAACGCAGGAAGAGGGAATAATTTTTATAGACGAGATAGATAAAATCGCCGTTTCAAGCGCGTCGCAAGGCAGGCAAGATCCAAGCAAAGAGGGCGTTCAGCGCGATTTGCTGCCGATAGTGGAAGGCTCTACCGTCTCAACCAAACTTGGTTCTATAGATACAGACCATATTTTATTTATCGCTGCGGGCGCATTTCATTTGAGTAAACCAAGCGACCTTATTCCTGAGCTTCAAGGCAGATTTCCTCTAAGGGTAGAACTAAACCCGCTTGACGAAGATACGCTTTATAAGATACTAACTCAACCTAAAAATTCGCTTCTGCGTCAATACAAAGCGCTGCTTTCCGCAGAGAAAGTTGAACTTGTATTTGATAATGACGCGATAAAAGAGATAGCAAAAATCGCGCATATTGCAAACGAAAAAACAGAAGATATAGGCGCAAGAAGGCTTCATACTATTATAGAAAAAGTTATTGAAGATATAAGTTTTGACGCCGATATTCACACGGGCGAAAAGATAAATGTAACAGCCAAACTTGTTCATGATAAACTTGACACAATAGTAGAGGACGAAGACAGCGCAAGGTATATTTTGTGAGTGAGCAAAGAGCGGGATTTGTTGCGGTAATAGGCAAACCGAACGCAGGTAAAAGTTCTCTTTTAAACTGGCTTTTAGATGAAAAAATCGCTATGGTTTCCAAAAAAGCTAACGCTACAAGAAAAAGAGCTAACGCGATAGTTATGCACGATTCTACACAATTTATTTTTATCGATACTCCGGGAATTCATGAAAGCGAAAAACTTTTAAATAAATTTATGCTTGAAGAGACCCTAAAAGCTATGGGAGATGCGGATTTGATACTGTTTTTATCTCCCGCAACGGACTCTTTGCAAAGTTATAGAGATTTTCTATCCAAAGAGCTAAAAACTCCTCATGCAGTACTGCTAACAAAATGCGATAAAATTACTAACAGGCAGCTTTTAGAAAAATTATCCGAATTTGAGCCTTACAAATCAAATTTCAAAACTCTTATACCTGTATCTATAAAGCATAAAAGCGCGAAGAGTTATCTGCTGAACGAATTGCAAAAATTTATCCCGCAGCATCCATATTTTTACGATCCTGAACTTATTAGCACGCAAATGATGCGGGAGATTTATGCCGAACATATAAGAGAGGCTGTTTTTGAATTTGTTAGCGATGAAGTACCTTACTCTTCTCATGTATTAATAGATAAAGTTGAAGAGGGTGAGAAACTTGAAAAAATATATGCAACCATTACAGTTGAAAAAGAAAATCAAAAAAATATACTCATTGGGCAAGGCGGATCCGTCATAAAAAAAATAGGCATTTACTCCAGGAAAGCCATAGAAAAACTAACTAACAAAAAAATTTTTATCAAAATATCGGTCGATTATAGTAAAAATTGGACAAAAAACGAAAAAACATTAATTAAATTAGGGTTTTTGTGAATAAAAAAGCGTTTTTTATGGTACAATATGCACTGTTATAGTCTTAAGGATGGGTATTAATGGCAAAATCAAGAAAAGAAAAAATCAGAAATTCTTCTGCATCTATTATCACAATAGATCCATATTCTGCTACCTCTTACAAATTTAGCTCCAATGAAATAGTAGAAAATGATTTCAACAGGTCTTTCAAAAAAAACAATTTCTTTGTCTCTTATGTAATGGCAAAAGATATTATTTCAGGAACGCTCGAAATCAGCAGAAGCATTCCCGAAAGCGACCTTAAAGATGCACTTGAGATAAAAGCATATGAAGATTTGGGGTTAGACTCTTCTATAAATTATAAAATTAATTATATAGAAACAGCGGCTTCGGCAAGCGACCAAAAAAATTATATATACGATGTATTTGCAGTAAGTACCGAAGCAATGATGCAGAATTTTTCATCATTAAGAAGAAAAATATCTTATATTGACTATATTACAGCCGCACCGTTTCTTATCGGCGCACTTTATAGAAAAGGCATCATAGACCAGCACGGCGGCGCTGAGTGTTTTATATATTTTCAAAAAAATGACGCATTTTTAGCGCTATACCAGAATGGACGCTATTTATACTCTAAATCTTTGCGCTATTCGCTTCGTGAAATAAACGAGAGATTTTGCGCAATGCTCGGCGAAAGAATTGATGAAACTACTTTTTTTGCAATGCTCCAAAAAGATGGATTGAATACGACCGATATAAAATATCAGCAGCAGTTCATGAAACTTTTTGGCGAGATATTTTTATATATAAACGATATCTCCGTTTATGCAAAAAGATATTGCAATATCTCGCAAATATCAAGAGTTTATATAGGTACGGATATAGGTATAATATTTGGCATGAACGAATATGCTAAAAGTTATATGGGCATAGAAGCGCTTGATTTTAATTTTAGCGTAGCTATCAATTCCAGAGAGCAGTATATAGACCAAGTACATACAATGATGATTTTGGCTGCTCAATTATATATGGAATCCGACTCAGGCGAATCTTCTAATTTTACTATTTTCAAGCGTCCGGATCCTCTCTCAAAAAGGCCTGCCGGTAAATTTCTTGGAATAGTTGCAGGTGCACTTTTGGTAGCATTGTTATATCCAGCTTATCAGTACGGTTTTGGCGTATATAAAATGTTAGCTGCAGACTTTAAAACGGAAAAATATAATACTGTAAAGGGTACAGCCGATGCATTAAGAGGAGAGATTGGCAGACTGACTAGCAGTAGAGACGCGATAAAAATGCAATTGCAAAATGAGATAGGCATTCTTAGAACAAGAAAAGAACTTATAGACGAAATTCGCAGCAAAAGAGTGGATTATTCCATGAAAGCCACTATCGTATCCGACCTCATTGCTCTTGCAAACAACAACAATGTTAAAATAGAAAAAATAGCGCAGCAGAATAATACCATAGTGTTATCGCTTATAGGTCCTGACGAAAAACATTTCACAGAACTTATAAATACTATAGCTGACACGGGAAATTATAGTATAAAAACAAAAGAGATAATTAAAGACGCTAATATAAGCAGATATAGAAGCGATATTAATATGGAAATATTAAATAAAAAGGGAGGCAAATAGAATGAAATTGGCGAAAACGATATCAACATGGAGACATTATAATGCATGACGATACGCTAATAGACAAATTAGACAATTACCTCTCGGCAAAAAAGGTAAGCGAGGTTTATCTAATTTATCTTGTAGTAATAGGATTGATTGCCCTTGTTATCTACTTTTTTCTATTTCCTGAAGCAGAAGCTTTTTACAATAGAAATACACAGGAATTAAACAGCATAACGACTAAACTTAATGACGAGCAGTTATATATATCTCTAAATGAAAGAGAGGTAGGCAAGCTTGAAAGTGAAATTAGCAATGATGAAGCGATAATACGAGAGGCAAGAATTGAAAATGACTATATGGATAAAAAATTGCATGAGCTTTCGTATCTTTTGTTCAATGATAAAAGCTGGGCATCATTCATGGATAGAATAACTGCCTTAGCCAAAGAGTATAAAATCAATATCATAAAAATAGAAAATGATTTTAAGGATAATAAAGATTTGCAAAATGGAAAAATTGAACAGGTTTTAAATATTGAAATAGATGCGCGCGGCGGCTTTCATGGCATTATAAAGTTTATTAATGCTCTTGAAGAGAGTCAATTGGTCGTTGATGTTTATGAGAGCACCATAGCGAGCAATACTACAAATATACTTGAAAGTAATGTTAAACTTGCTGTATGGGGGATGTTATATTGAAAAAGTCTTTTTTAATAGCCGCCATATTGGTCGGCACGCCTAATTTATTCGGCGATGACGCTAGCGCAAATATAGCGCAGTACGATGAGAGTTTCAATCAAATTAGCGAAGTGCGCGTTGGTATTTCAGATGAAGATATAGACAGACTGTCCAATCCTTTTGCTATTATTCAAACAGCTGCGATACCGGTAAGCAACAATACTGCGGAACCAATATTGCAATTAAACGCTATAGTTGAAAATAAGATTAAAATCAATAATTCATGGCTAAAATTAGGTTCACTAATAAACGGTTTGAGGGTCATTGCCATAAAACAAAAAAGTGTTGTTTTGGGCAATGAAAATAAGAGATTAGAACTATTCTTAAGGGAAAAAAATGAAAATAGCATCATTACGACAAATTAAAAAAAGTGTTGCTTTTGCGGCTTGTGTGGCGTTACTTGCGTTATTGCCTCAATACTCTTCTGCGGCGGCGGCTCAAAATAAGACTATGCAGCCAAAAAAAGGGTGTGAGTACAAGAATTTAAATATCAAATTGACTGCAAATGTGCAATTAACCGAGGTGCTTTCGCAGCTGTCGGAACTGTGTGATTTCAGTATTGTTTTTGCAGATGCTCCTGCGATAGAGATAGCAAACCAACCTCTGTACGGCACAAATATCAAAGACAAGTCGCTCTTTGAAACATTGGATATTTTGCTTGCGTCAAATAATCTTAACTATGAATACAAAAACAGCGTTCTCAAATTGTCTGCTTTGGAGACAAAAAGTTTTAAAGTTGATTACATAACCTCCATCAGGCAGGGAACCGCTACCATGAGCGCTTCTGTAAGCGTTGCTCCTCAGGAAGCGGGAAGCGGCTCTGCTGATAGACCGGATCAAGCGGATAACTCGATAACAGTTAAAGAAGAGTTTGATTTTTGGAAAACTATAGATGCAGAAATACAGGCTATCATAAATACAGGCAGAGAGATATATATCGCAAAACCGCCTGTTATTAATCCTAAAGCAGGACTTGTAACAATAACAGCCACCAAAGAGCAGCTAAAAAGAGCAGAAGATTACTTTGATGCACTTAAAAAAAGACTTTTGAAACAGGTTTTGATTGATGTTACAATTTTATCGGTTGATTTAAATGACGACAACAGAATGGGTGTTGACTGGACTAAATTCAATCTTGGTTTTATAGTTGATGCGGCAAGCGATATAGTAGGTATCAATTCAGGTGCTACATTAACAAATAATCATTGGAATTTTGGTGGTAACGGCACAAGCGGTGGAAAAACAGTGATGCTTGGAAACAGTGCAGGAATCGGTTCTGACAATATAGGAAAACTTGTAGCTTTCAACGCAGGCGCATCTTTTTCTATGGAAGGCGTTTTTGACTTTTTGAAAGAAAAAGGTAAAACCAATGTCGTTTCAAATCCAAAAGTTTTAACGCTTAATAATCAGCAAGCGCTTATTACCGTAGGCGATACGATAAACTATCAAACGACCGAAACAACAAGCAATGCAGGAAGCGGCAATGGTAATGTTATATCCGAAGAAGTTACTAACTACTCTGTATTTATTGGTATTTTGCTAAACTTGCTGCCAACAGTATCGGATGATAATAATATTATGTTGAGGATCAATCCTTCTATCAGCGATTTCAAATATGTAGAAGACAATCAAAAACAGACTACGCCAAGAAGAATAGCTCCCGATACGACGGAAAAGAAACTCTCAACCGTAGTAAATGTTAAAAACGGCGATACTATTATACTTGGCGGTTTAATTACAAACTCTGTTATACATACAAATAAAGGTGTTCCTGTGCTTGGCAGTATTCCTTTGCTTGGATATGCATTTAAATATGCGGGAGAAGAGACACAAACAAAAGAACTTGTATTTATCATTACCCCAAGAGTTGCAAGCGAAGACGATGCATCGGTTATTTCAGCTAAATCCTTGAATGATTTGGGTTATAAATCTCTTGGCAAATAATGGACGGCGTTTTAAATAGATTTTCGGATGTCAAGACTATATTCATTGAAGGCAAGGTCTTTGATTATATTAATC
>JAISNU010000096.1 GCA_031276075.1 Campylobacteraceae bacterium | reverse complement strand
GCGATTTTTTCATACCCGCCTTTTATGACTTGTCTGCATATTTTCTCGCTGTTTTTGTAACCTGTGATTTTTCGTTTGATTTCGCATGCATGGTCAAAAAAACGGCTCTCTTTGTCATAAACATAAATATCGTATTCGCTTTTATCTCTATTGTTAATGCTCATATATATCGTATCGTTCCATGAAAACATTTTTACCCCGTTAGCATTTAGCGGTTTGCGGTATATTCCTACCCAATCTTCGTCCATAGGGTCAAAATCTACATCTCCAATGAGATTGCGGATTGAAAATATAGATTCGTTCGCGTCCATATCAACTGCTTTATGATAAAAATATGACACTCCCGCTGTTCCTTGATACTTTGTTACAACAAAATGTTTCATGCCTGAAGCGTTATATGAGACATAATCATCTGCTTTTTGCAAGAAAAATTTACTGTTCAGTATTTGAGCGCATGTTTTTAAAGCTTTTGCCGTAGGAACAGGGTCAATATTTATTTGATTGGCTTCGTAACCCATACTGTCTGCTATAAAATATAGAGAAATTGACTTGATTTTGTCTTTCATGCAGCCGTAATATATATTTTCGGTTTCGGAAATTTTACATTCGGCAAGCGCGTCATTATATGGTTTAATATAGCCTGAGTAGCGGCTCTGGTAGTCGTCCGAGTTGCCATTGGCATTCCACCTTTTGATAATTTTATTCAAACTTTTTGCGAGCGCTCTCTCATGCTCTGTTTTTTCGCCAAGAGCGGGAATATCCTTCTCATTAATTAATTCAAACTGAAAAGATTTCTGCGCGCTTAGCGGCAAAACCAAAATGAGAAATAAGAATAGTTTCATAAAGCTTCCTGAATTTTTTCAATTATTTTAACATTGTAAAACTTATATTGAAATTATAACAAATTATCGCAAACCGCCGTAAAAAGCCTGCATGAGCCGTATATTCCGCATATGATAATATTTGATGCGCCGCGCATGAAAATATTTTGCATATGAAGCAAAAACGCCTTGTTTGAAATGATATTGTGTTTTATATAAGCAAAAAATGCACTTTATCTATTTTTAATATTTATACCTGATGCAGGGTTATATGCATGAATATTTAAGAATGTATGCCATTTATGAATTGCCGTATAATAATCCTTAGTAAATCTATATATTTTATATACTATTAAGATTATTTGTGATACTCTTGCAAAAATAGTTTGATACATGAGGAGTATTAAACTGTTATACTGCAATAAGGAGGACAAAACTATGTCCAATCACTCAATTAAAACAAAATTTGTCTGCATTTTAACCGCTGTCGGTTTTTTTGCCAGCCTCTCTTTTGCCAAAGAAGCCGTACTGCCTTCTATCAATTTGCAAAAGTCTCCATGGACGGTAGTCGCATTGGAAAAAGGCTTTTTCAAAGAAGAGTTTGACAAAACAGGAACTAAAAAAATAACGCTGATTCCGCAGGGAGCGGCGGAACTTTTGGGAGCTGAAAGCGCGGCTGTCGGCGGCGGCGCGCTTGCTATCGCGCAACGCATGGTTTATCCATCTACAATTCACCGCATCAATGGATTAAATACCGTTGTTGTTTGGATAAGCGAACCGTCAAACCGCTACAGAACGCCTGTTTTGGCGGCTAAAAATAATGACAAAATAAATTCTATCAAGGATTTGGACGGCAAGAAATTCGGCTCCAGCCGCATCTCATGCTACTGGTCTTCGCCGTTTGAGAGTTTAAACAATGCGGGTATACCGTTTGATTCGCGCTTAAAAAAAGGCAGCGTAAGACATGAAAATATAGACAATTCAGCGGTTGCTATCGCCGCCGTTTTATCGGGAGATACGGATGCGACGGCAGTTCATCTTGCCGCGCCTGCATTTACTGGTCCTTGGCTTTCTGGCAAATTTAAAGTGGTAAGCCGTCCTGCCGATGACGGAGTTTATGTAAATTATGCCGGGCGCGTTACTTATGTGGCGCGCAAGGATTTCGCCGATAAATACCCCTCTGTTGTGAAAGCTTTTTTGGCGGCTCGCGAAAAAACGCGCGAATGGGCGTTTGACCACCCTAACGAAGCGGCTGAAATTATCGCGAAAGAGACGCGCGTTCCACTTGAAGTGGCGCTGTTTCAAGTTACGCATTTGGGGCAGTGGGAATTCATGGGCGGCGAAGCGAACGCCGAACGCGCCAGAACTGCGATTAAGGAATTTTTAAAATATTATATAGCAAATGGCGATGATATTTTAACTCAAAAAAGCCTTACGGACAAAGAGGTTGATGCTTTTATAGACGGGCGATTTTTCCACGGCGGCTCCCACTCTATCTATAATTAACATATTTTGAGGCAAATGCCTCCAAACTTCGAAAAGGCTAAAAGATGAGTAAAGAGCAGTTTGTTTGCGCCGTGCAAAATCAAAATTTTTCACGCCGCAAAACATATTGGTTTACCGCAAAAATTATTTTCGCAAAGCAGTATTATATAGGCGTGTTTTTGCCGCTTATCATCATATCTGTTTGGCAAATCGCGTCTTCTTACGAGTGGGTAGAGCGCATATTTTTGCCAAAACCTGTTGATGTAATAAAAGCATTTTGGTACATGTTATGGAAACAGGAATTGCTAAACGATATCAAAGTCAGCGTTTCCATAGTTTCGCAAGGATTTGTATATGGAAGTGCGGCGGCAGTTTTTTTGGGCGTTGCGGCTGGATTATCGCGCAAAATAGAGCTGTTTTTCGGCTCCACTTTAAATACCGTCCGCCATATCCCAACCATTGCATGGCTGCCGCTTATCGTTGTTTGGCTCGGTCTTGGCGCGCCTGCGAAAATTCTTATCATTGCCAAATCAGTCTTTTTCCCGGTTTTTTTGAATATTTTGCAGGGCATTCGCAGTATAGACAAAAGTTATATAGAACTTGCGGAAGTTTTGAAACTCACCAAATGGCAATTGATACGAAAAGTGATTATTCCCGCGATTTTGCCCTCTATCGCCGTATCGTTTCGCTATTCGGCAGGCTTGGCATGGGCAATTGTTGTAGTTGCCGAAGGGTTGAGCGGATTGGAAGGGCTTGGCTTTTTGATATTTAGAGCGCAGCAGCTTTTGATGACCGACCAACTGCTTGTGTGCATGGTACTTATCGGATTTATAGGCTTTGCGATTGACCGCCTCATGTATGCCGTGCAAAAGCGGCTTTTACGGTGGAAGGCAGGCTTTGATGCGTAATGGCGGCGAACTTGAAATAAAAAATGTAACAAAACGGTATGCGCTTGCAAATGGAAGCGAATTTACCGCCGTTCAAAGCGCAAGTTTTATTGTAAACGGCGGCGAATTTGTCTCTATCGTAGGATCTTCGGGCTGTGGCAAATCGACGCTTTTACGCCTCATAGCAGGACTTGACAACGAATATGAAGGCGGGATATTTTTACAAAATACGCCCATAAAAGGTACAAGTTTATCACGCGGTATTGTCTTTCAAGATCATCGCCTTTTGCCATGGCTAAGCCTTAAAGACAATATTTCCATAGCGCTTTTAAATACCGAAGGGAGTGCAAAAGAGAAAGAGCAAACCGTAAAAGAGCATATTCGCTTGGTAGGGCTTGAAGGCTTTGAAAAATCCTATCCGCATCAACTCTCAGGCGGCATGGCGCAGCGGGCGGCAATTGCGCGCGCTTTGGTCAATCAACCGACAATTTTGCTGCTTGACGAACCTTTGGGCGCGCTTGACGCTATCACGAAAATGCGCATGCAAGAGGAATTACAACGCATTTGGCGTATTGAGGGAGCGAGTATGATACTGGTTACTCATGATGTGGAAGAGGCGATATTTTTGAGCAATAAAATCATAGTCATGAACACAAAGCCGGGCAGAATCGCCGCTTCTATAAAAGTTGATTTGCCTGAACCGCGAGACCGCGCAGGAGTGGAATTTGGCGTGATAAGGCGTAAAGTTTTTGAAGCCATGAACAGCGGCGCTTTTATACATGAAAGTATTGATAATTATATTATTTAAAAAGGAGAAAATATGAGTAAAGTTTTATCTTCGTATGAAGAGGCTATTGAAGCTGCCAAAAGGTTAAGCGCGGAGTTTGCCAAAAGCGCGGCGGAACGAGACCGCAAGGGCGGTACGCCGAAAAAAGAGCGCGATGCTATCAGACAAAGCGGGCTTTTAAATTTTATTATCGCAAAAGAGTTTGGCGGTACGGGCGGCACATGGGCGGAGCTTTTGAGTATTATCGGCGAAATTTCCACTGTGGACAGTTCATTGGGGCATCTTTACGCGTTTCATAATTACCAGTTGGCGACAGTGCGTCTATACGGTTCAAAAGAACAGTACAGTGCGCTTCATAAAGGCACAGTTGAGAACGGCTGGTTTTGGGGCAACGCGCTGAATCAAATCAGAAAAGATGTGGTTGCCGCAAAAAAAGCAGATGGAAATTACGAATGGAACGGCGTGAAAAATTTCGCTACAGGTTCAAAAGATGCGGATTATCTCACAATAACGGGAAGCGAAAACAGTTTTGAAGGCAAAACGCTTGTTGCTGCTATCCCTGCAAACCGCGAAGGCATCGTTATTAATGATGATTGGGACAATATAGGGCAGCGGCAGACGAACAGCGGCACGCTTGTTTTTAACCAAGTAACGGTTAAAAAAAGTGAAATTTTATCAAATCCAGGACCGCTTTCTACGCCGTTTTCCACAGCAAGAGCGCTAATCGGACAGTTGATATTTGCGAATCTGTTTTTAAGTATTGCGCAGGGAGCTTACAAAGAGGCGGTAAACCACATACGCGGCAAAGAGACAAAACCGTGGCTTGCTTCATTGGCTCCAAGCGCGCAAAAAGACCCGTTTCTTTTGCGGCACATAGGCGAACTTTGGATAAAACTTGAAGGCGCGAAAGCTTTGGTAGAAAAAGCTAATGCGCAAATAGACCCGCTTTGGCAAAAAGCCGAAAATTTGACCGAGCGCGAGCGCGGCGAATTTGCAATATTGGCGGCGATAGCAAGAACAGCCGCGACGCAGGTCGGACTTGAACTTACGAGCAGAATTTTTGAAGCGTTAGGTTCGCGCGCGACAACTTCGGCTTTGGGATTTGACCGGTTTTGGAGAAATTTGCGCACGCAAACGCTTCATGACCCGATTGATTATAAGATTTTGGCGGTCGGCGATTTTGTGCTAAACGGCGATTTTCCCGCACCTACTTTTTACTCATAAATCCAGCTTGCAAGCCGTCTGATAATTATAAAGACGGCTTTTGTTCCATATGTCGGATATTTTAGTATTTATTAAAAAATACAAGAGAAACAGTATAAAACGCATTTAAAATCGGCTTCAAAATGCTTTTAAGCTTATTTTGCTAAAATGACATTAAATTTTTTGAAGGAGAGTGTATGGCATTGTTTGATGATGTCAAGGAAGTTGTAGTTGAGCAGCTGAATGTAAACCCCGCAGAGGTAAAAGAAGAGTCTAAGTTTGTTGAGGATTTGGGAGCAGATTCACTCGATGTTGTAGAGCTTGTTATGGCTTTAGAAGAGAAATTTGATATTGAAATTCCCGATACGGATGCAGAAAAGATTGTTACTGTCGGCGACGCTGTTAAGTATATTGAAGCACACAACAAATAAATCTCTACCAAAAGCCTGTCATAAATATTTACGGGCTTTTTCTTTATTTTACAACTAATTTAAGGGTAAGTCTATGTTAAAAAGAGTTGTTGTTACGGGTATGGGCATGATTAACTCTACAGGTCTTGATAAGGAGAGTTCCTTTAAAGCCATAATTGAAGGAAAATGCGGCATTAGAAAAATTACTCTGTTTGATGCAGCCAACCACCCTGTTACTATAGCGGGCGAAGTTGAAGGATTTGATCCCGAAGCCGTTCTTGACGGCAAAGAGGTAAAAAAAGCCGATAGATTTATCCAGCTTGGACTTAAAGCCGCGCAGGACGCTATAAAAGACGCTGATTTAAGCGAATTTGACGCTGGGCGGTTCGGCGTAAGTTCGGCTTCAGGTATCGGCGGACTTCCAAATATTGAGAAAAACTCTATAGCCTCGCATACAAGAGGCGCAAGAAAAGTATCGCCGTTTTTTATTCCTTCGGCGCTTATTAATATGCTGGGCGGATTTGTATCCATACAGTATGGACTCAAAGGTCCCAATCTTGCCTCTGTTACAGCTTGCGCCGCAGGCACTCATGCGATAAACGAAGCGGTTAAAACCATAATGATCGGTGGAGCGGATAAAATGCTTGCAGTCGGAGCGGAAGCGGCGATTTGTGATATAGGAATGGCAGGATTTGCCTCCATGAGAGCGCTTTCCACACGAAATGACGACCCGCAAAGAGCTTCGCGCCCGTTTGATAATGAAAGGGACGGATTTGTTATGGGAGAAGGAGCGGGAGCGCTTGTACTTGAAACTTATGATGACGCCGTAAGAAGAGGCGCAAGGATTTACGCTGAGATAGCAGGTTTTGGCGAAAGCGGCGATGCGAACCACATCACTACGCCCGCGCCCGGCGGCGAAGGCGCAAAACGCGCTATGGCGGCGGCTTTAAAAATGGCTGGACTTTCCAGCGTTGATTATATAAACGCGCATGGAACAAGTACAAAATATAACGATTTATATGAAACTATGGCAATAAAATCGGTTTTTAAAAACCCTCCTCCGATAAGTTCTACCAAAGGTCAAACAGGACATTGTCTCGGAGCGGCGGGAGCGATTGAAGCTGTAATATCCATCATGGCTTTAAACAAAGGTATTTTGCCGCCCACGATAAATCAAGAGGTAAAAGACCCTGAGTGTGATTTGGACTATATTCCAAACATGGCAAGATATGCGGATATACAGAGTGTTATGAGTAATTCATTTGGCTTTGGCGGCACAAATGGGGTAGTAATTTTCAAAAAAGCGAAGTAATTTGGCAACATATCTTGACTTTGAAAAACATATCAAACAGATAAGCGAAGAGCTTTTGACCGCCAAAATAAAAGAGGATTTGCCCGCCGCCGAGATATTGCAAAAAAATTTGGAAAAAGAGGTTGCAAAAACCTATAAAAACCTCAGCGACTATCAAAAACTTCAACTTGCGCGCCACCCTGACCGCCCGTACGCGATTGATTACATGCGTCCGCTTTTAAATAATTATTACGAATTTCATGGAGATAGAGCATTTGGCGACGACGCTTCTATTGTCTGCTATGTCGGCTCTTTGGCAGGACGCAAAGTTATCATGATAGGCGAACAGAAAGGCAGAGGCACAAAAAACAAAATCCGCAGAAATTTCGGCATGCCGCACCCCGAAGGCTACCGAAAAGTTTTGAGAGTTTGTAAGCTGGCTGAAAAATTTAACCTTCCGATTATCTTTTTTGTTGATACTCCGGGCGCATATCCCGGCGTTGGCGCGGAAGAGCGCGGACAGAGCGAAGCTATCGCGAGAAATCTTTACGAACTAAGCCGCCTGAAAACCAAAACCATCTCTATCGTTATAGGCGAAGGCGGCAGCGGCGGCGCATTGGCGCTTGGCGTAGCCGACAGAGTCGCGATGATGAAGTATTCGGTATTTTCCGTTATATCTCCTGAAGGATGCGCGGCTATCTTATGGAACGACCCCGAAAAACAGGAGAGCGCTACAAAAGCTATGCGTATCACAGCGGAGGATTTAAAAGGTTTGAAACTCATAGACGATGTCATAGAAGAGCCTTTGATAGGCGCGCATAGAGACAAGGAAAACACAGTTAAAATTGTCGGAGATTATATCCTCGACACGCTGCATGAATTGGACAAAATAGACGATGAAGAGAGGCTTGATAAAAGATTTAGCAAGATTCTTTCCATCGGCGCGTATCAGGAACAATAAATCATTTAAGCAAGACTTTTATTATCGCCGCGCCGTTTTGTTTTTTTTAGTCTGCTTTTTGTCATTGAAAGCGTTGCGCGGCAATTTTCCTCCTCCGTCATTGCAATAAAATGAAGCAATCCAAAAAATACCTACCCTCCGTCATTGCGAGCCGCTTGCGGCGCGGCAATCCATTTCATAATTTGTAAAACGACATTTTATTTGTAAGTACA
>JAISNU010000090.1 GCA_031276075.1 Campylobacteraceae bacterium | reverse complement strand
CCATCTCTTACCCGGTGTCAAAAATTTTTTTTTATGCTACGCTGAGCCATGGATTACAAGCAGGCCGGCGTGGACCTCGCGGAGGGATACCGGGCGGTGGAAAAATACCGGGAACTTGCCGCCGGAACCCTGGGGGGGTTTAAAGAAGCGGTGTTAAACGGCATAGGCGGCTTTGCGGGGATGTTTTCCCTCGGCGGACTGATTGCCGGCCCGGAGCCCCTGGAGGATCCGGTACTCGTCTCCGGCACCGACGGGGTGGGCACCAAGCTGGACCTTGCTTTCAGGATGAAAAAATACGACACCGTGGGCATAGACTGCGTGGCCATGTGCGTCAACGACATACTCTGCCATGGGGCGCGGCCCCTTTTCTTTCTGGATTACCTGGCCTGCGGAAAACTGGACGCCGGCATTGCCGCCGCTTTGGTAAAGGGCGTCGCCGCGGGCTGCCGGGAAGCGGGCTGTGTCCTCCTTGGATAAATCAAATGGACGTGTAAATATAATGGATTTAGAACGTGTTGTTAATGAATATAATAAAACAATAATGCCATTGCCCGATAACGCATTTGAACTTACCGAAATTTATAGAATTGATAAGGAAAATAGAATAGATATTTATATTCCATTATGGACAAAAGAAGAAGGTCGAAGTGATTTAACATTGTCGCTAAAATGTTTTTTGGAGAATAATAAACCAAAAATTGAAATTGATGATTTAAGAGTATTGTGATATAGAAATAATAAAGTACGCCCGTACTGCACATAACAGGACTGTTTACGCTTCGCTTCATTCCCGCGCCTCGCTCCACCCACATACAGCTTTGACTTTGCCCAGCAAAGCTATATTTAGATTGGAAAAATATCGCGTATGTCATAAAGTCATGCGCAATTACTTGAAATTATAAAAAATTATATTAAAGATAAAAAAGCTGCCAAAATTTATAAGGTGCTGATAATAATATTTGAGACATTTAAAAGCGATAGAAAAACAATACATGCGAAAAAGCGGTAAAATTTACAAATAAATAGAAAAATTGCATCAATATATAAGCCTCAAAGTTTTTAAAAATGAAAAATATGCTTGACAAAAATTTGCGAATTATGATATTCTGCCGCCCGCTTCAAAGGTAAAGTCTTAAAAACTTGCCGCTGATAATTAAAAACAGGATAAATTTTCATGGGTTTAATTGAAATTGTTTTCATAGCCGCAGGTTTGGCAATGGATGCGTTTGCCGTAACGATAGTATTGGGTTTGTCTGCAAAAAAAGCGTGGCATGTAATAATTCCGAGCTTATATTTTGGCTTTTTCCAAGCTTTGATGCCGCTGATAGGATATTTTGGCGGCGTCTCTTTTGCGGCGCAGATTCAAGATTCAGACCATTGGATAGCGTTTATTTTGCTTGTAGTTATCGGCGTCATTATGATAAAAGGCGGATTTTCACAAGAAAAGATAGAGCGCTGTAATAACCCTTTTGGACATGTAAGATTGTTGATTTTGGCGGTAGCAACCAGCATAGATGCGTTGGTCATAGGTACAACATTTGCTTTTTTTAATGTTGGTATATGTAAAGCGGTATTGATAATCGGAACAATAACATTTTTTATATCAATATGCGGCGTAACGGCGGGCATGAGATTTGGGACAAAACTCAAATCAAAAGCCGAATTTACGGGAGGTATTATCCTTATTGCGATAGGAATAAAAATCTTAATAGAACATCTGTTTTTTTAAATACTCTATCATAGCCGCGCTAATGGCTTAATTTCTGTTTTTGCGGCAATTCGCCTTCTATTGCCGCCGCCGCTATTGCAAAGCCTCCGTCATGCGATATGGAAAGCGATAAAGACTTAATTTTGTAAGTTTTTATAAGGCGGGAAGAGAGCGTGAAAGCGGGTGCGCCGTTTGGAAGTTTATATATTTTTATATCAAAAAATCCGCACTCTTTTGATATGCCAAGTCCTAAAGCTTTGGAGACGGCTTCTTTAGCCGCAAAAAATCCTGCCGCATTTTGGGCGTTTTTAACAAGTTTTATCTCGTCTTCGTCAAGATATTTTTCAAGCGCTTTTCGGGCAAAACGCTTTAAGAATTTTTCAAATCGTTTAATTTCAATTATGTCAATACCTATCATAAATTTTCAAACTTTTTATTAATTTATTGATTTTATTAAGTAAAATTTCGGTATTATATCATTTTAAAATAAATAAAGGGAAGGCGGTATAATGAGAAAACATTTTATCCTTATTTGTTCCTGTTTTGCGTTAATCATCATTTTTTTGCTTTTTTGCTTCTATCCGCGGGACAAAGGCATCTCATTTTACGGCAATATAGATACAAGGACGGTAAATCTTGGCTTTCGTTTTTTGGGAAAGATAGAAAAGATACATAAAGACGAGGGCGATAGCGTAGTAGAAGGTGAGATTTTGGCGAGTCTGGACAGTAAAAATCTGCAAAACAGTATAGCTGAAGTAGAAGCAAGGCTTAATGCTGAAAAGATAAAGTCCGATAAACTTAAAAATGGTTTTAGAAAAGAAGATATTAGCGAAGCCAAGGGCGAATTTGAAACTGCCGACGCCAATCTCAAAATGGCAAAAGATGTATTTGCAAGACAAAAAAGGCTATTGGAAAAAAATGCCACTTCAAAAGAGGCTTATTTGAATGCTAAATATAAATATGAAGCGGCTGAAGGGTCGTTTAAAAAAGCTCAATCGCTTTATCAACTGCGCATGAAAGGTTATCAAGATGAAGATATAGAGGCTCAAGACGCTCTTGTTTTATCTCTTGAAGCATCTTTGAAATCTGTTTTGCAGGATTTGGAAGACAGCGTTATCAAAGCTCCGTTTGACGGTGTTATTTTATCAAGGCTGAAAGAGGAGGGCGCGATAGCAAATCCCGGCGAAATGATTTTGGAGATTTCAAGACAGGATGAATTCCGGGTAAACGCTTATGTAGATGAGTCCCATCTTGGAGCCATTTCTCAGGGAGATGAAGTTTTGGTATATACGGATGTGCGCAAGGAGCCATATATCGGCATTATTGGAAATATATCGCCGATAGCCGAATTTACTCCTAAAAATATTGAAACAGCAGAGTTGAGGTCTGATCTTGTTTATCGTTTCAGAGTTTTGATAAAAGATTCGGATAAGAAGCTGAAACAAGGAATGCCCGTAACTGTAAAATTAAAAAAATGACAGCAGTTTACGCAAAAAATGTTAGAAAATCTTTCAAGGGCGATATCGCACTCAATCAAATAAGTTTCACTGCTAAAAGCGGCGAAATAACGGGACTTGTAGGTCCTGACGGTTCAGGTAAAACCACACTCATCAGGCTGCTGACGGGGCTTATGAATTTTGACAGCGGGGAGTTGGAAGTTTTGGGTATAAAGATGCCCGATAAAAGCAGTAAATTTTTAGAAAATATAGGATATATGCCACAAAAATTCGGACTTTACGAAGATTTGAGCGTTTTGGAAAATTTGCGGCTTTATGCCTATTTACAGGATACGGCGCATACTGATATACATATAGACGAATTGCTTAAATTTACCAAATTAAAGCAATTCAGTGCAAGGCGCGCAGCTAATCTTTCGGGCGGAATGAAGCAAAAACTGGCTCTTGCATGTACGCTTATAAAAAAGCCGAAAATTTTACTTTTAGACGAACCAAGCGTGGGAGTTGATCCTATATCAAGGCGCGATTTGTGGGAAATGATACATGCTTTGCTGGACGGCGAAACGGCGGTTATTTGGAGCACCTCATATCTAAATGAGGCTCAAATGTGCGACAGCGTGCTTTTATTAAACGAGGGTAATATTTTATATCATGGCTCTCCAAATAAATTGATGAATAAATTAAAAGGAAGAGTCTTCAAAATAGAGGGAAATTTTTTCAACAAAAGAGAAGCTTTGGGCTCTATTTTGGAGTCTGAGGCGTTACTTGACGCCGCGCTGGTAGGCTCGTATATAAAAGCCGTATCGCAAAGGTACATGTCTTTTCCGAACGAAATATTGGATAAAATTGGAAACGATATTGAAGTTTCGGATTTGGAGCCAAGTTTTGAAGATGCGTTTCTTGATATTTTGGGAGTTAAAACAAAGGCGCACTCTGTTTTGGCAAATGTAATGTCCAATTTTTCCGACCAGAAAAATTTGATAGAAGTGCAAAATTTGACGAAAAAATTTGGTAATTTTACAGCTGTTGATAATATAAGTTTTACCGTTAATGCAGGTGAAGTTTTTGGATTTTTGGGTCCGAACGGAGCTGGAAAATCGACCGTATTTAAAATGCTTTGCGGACTTTTGACGCCTACATCAGGCGAAATCAAAATACTTAAAGGAAGCTTGACAGATACGAATGTCAGGCAAAATATAGGCTACATGGCGCAGAAATTTTCACTTTACGGGGATTTAAAACTAAAAGACAATCTTAACTTTTTTGCAAGATTATATGAAGTAAAAAATGTGCATGAAAGAATAAATACAATGATAAATATTTTTGATTTTAAAAAATATCTGAATATAAAAGCAAATGAACTTCCGCTCGGCATTAAACAACGATTGGCGCTTGCCTGTTCTTTGATGCATGGACCGTCTGTTCTATTTTTGGATGAACCGACTTCAGGCATTGATGTCATTACAAGAAAAGAGTTTTGGACGCATATAAACAATATAGCAAAACATGGCGTCTGCGTAATGGTAACTACGCATTTTATGGATGAAGCGGAGTATTGCGACAAAATAATGCTGATATATAAAGGCAAAGCTATAGCCGCAGGAACGCCTGATGAATTAAAAGTGCAGGTATCGCCGAATGCGTCCATGGAAGATGCTTTTGTGCAGCTCATAAGTATGTATGATGAAGAGAGCGGGATAGAAAAATGAACAAAAAACGCTTAATAGCATTAATTAAAAAGGAAAATTTACAAATAACGCGGGATCCGAGCGCACTGTTGATAGTTTTTATATTGCCGCTTTTGCTGCTTTTTTTGATGGGATACGCCGTATCGCTTGACGCTAAAAATATATCGCTTGGCATAGTATCAAAAAGCGAAAGCTCTTATGCAAGAGGGCTTGTAGAGTATTTTAGAGGGTCAAAATATTTTATCGTTACGGAGGATAAAAACAAAGCGCTTTTAATGGATAAGATGCAAAACAATAAAATAAAAGCGGTTTTAGAAATAGATGAAAAATTCGGCAGAGAAAATAATTATAAAATTCAACTTTTAATAGATGCCACAGAGCCGAATCTTGCGGGTTTTATTCAAAAATATGTGAATGGTGTTATTTCCGTTTGGGCGCAGCAAAACGCTCTTATAACAACTTATGACACAAAAATAGAATCCAGATACTGGTTTAATCCGCCGATTTCAAGCAGATATTTTTTAATTCCCGGCTCAATTGTTGTCATTATGACTATGATAGGGACGCTTTTAACTGCGCTTGTCATAGCAAGAGAGTGGGAGAAAGGTACTATGGAGGCGATAATGGCAACGCCGACTTCCATGATGGAGATAATTATAGGCAAGATAATTCCCTATTTTATTCTTGCAATGGGTTCGTTGCTGCTCTGTTTTTTAGTAGCTTATTTTTGGTACGGGATACCTTTTAGAGGCAGTCTGCTGATACTTTTTTTAATGGGTGCCATATATCTTTTTCCTGCTCTTGTCAGCGGACTTTTAATTTCCACAGTTACAAAAAATCAATTTGTAGCCGCGCAAATATCGCTTGTAGCCTCTTTTTTGCCTGCATTTTTATTATCGGGATTTTTATTTGAGATAGAAAATATGCCGCAATGGCTGCAAGTATTAACGCATATTATACCTGCAAGATATTTTGTAAATTCTGTTCAAACACTTTTTTTGGCAGGAAATGTATATAGTATATTTTTAATAAACGCTGTCGGGATAATAATAATCGGAACAATTGTATTTGTGCTGGTTTTGTTAAAATCCAAAAAAGGTATTGAATGAGATTGCTTGCGCTTATCAAAAAAGAGTTTTTAGCCATTAAAAACGATAAAAGAAGCATGTTTGTCATCATAGCGCCGCCGCTGATTCAAATCTTTATTTTCTCTTTTGCGGCTACCACAGAGATAAAACATGTGAATTTGGCAGTTTTTGATAAAGACGGAAGTTATCAAAGCAGAGAATTTATACAGTCGTTAAAAGGCTCAAAATATATAGAAAATTTAATAAATATACAAAATTATGATGATGCAAAAACAATGATAGACAAAAGAAAAATAGTAGGCTTCATGGTAATACCAAATGATTTTAGCAAAAAGCTGGGTACACAGGATTCAAAAATACAGTTGATACTTGATGGACGCCGTTCAAATACCGCGCAAATCGTGGAAGGCTATATACAGCAAATATTAATGCAGTTTCAGACTAAAGGCAATACTCGAACTTTGGAGGTACATTCTCGTTATTTTTATAATCAAAACTTAAATAATTTTTGGTGGATAGTGCCGAATCTTTTTTGTTCTATTACCATGCTGCTTGCCATTATTTTAAGCGCATTATCTATCACCAGAGAAAAAGAGCTCGGCACATTTGAACAGATTTTGGTTTCTCCGCTCCGACCTCATGAGATACTGCTTGGCAAGTTAATCCCCGGACTTATTATAAGTATTTTGGTTTCATCTCTTATTTTATTTTTGGCAACATTTTATTTTGAAGTTCCATTCCGCGGTTCGCTTTTGACGCTTTATCTCGGCGTTACTATTTTTCTATTTACGATTTCGGGAGTTGGACTTTTTATTTCGTCTTTATGCAAAACGCAGCAACAAGCGATATTAGGCGCTTTTGTCTTTTTGTTGCCGTCGTTTTTGCTCTCTGGGTTTGCAACTCCTATGGAGAATATGCCGCTTTGGCTCCAGCCAATATCCGACCTTATTCCTTTGAAATATTATATTGCTTTGATAAAGGGTTTGTTTTTGAAGGATATAAGTTTCGCAGTCGCGTTTCCTTTGCTTGCAAAAATGTTTTTGTTGGGCATAATAGCGCTTGTTGCCGCACTTATTTTATTTAAGAAAAAAATGGGATAAAAATAACAAATCAAAACAAGTATAGATAGGAAATTTCCTAAAAATGCCTGCAAATCAAGCAGTTTTTGATATTGATGCAGCTTATTTTTTCCCTTTTACATGGAGATAAAATTTAGCATATAACTTTATTTTAATTTTTCATGCATTGTAATGAAAGTTGTAAACAAGTCCTTGGAGCGGCTTATATTTGTATTTTACCTGCAAAATTACTTTATGCCGCGCCAAGCCTGCGTTTTATTTTTGATTTTTCTTCTTTTCTATCGTTAATGTCTCTACTTTGCCGCCATTAACAATAACAACTTGATTATTACTGATTGGACGCAAATCAAGCTTATCCGAATATAAATTAATTATCTTTTCAGCGGCTTTTTTAAATGGAAAATTTGCATAATGCGGCACAATATAAAAATCCACAATTCCCAACGCTGAAAAATCGTCGTTTAAATCTTTGGCTATTTCAGGGTTATCCATATATTTTGCATACTCTATATTTTTCGCGGCAATCATCGATCCAGCAGAAGCACCGATATATATTTTCCCTCTGCTTATGTGTTCTGCGATAAGTTTGTCGGCGCCCGTTCGTTTAAGCTCTTGAAGCAGGAAAAATGTATTTCCGCCCTCGACAAAAATATAATCCGCGTTATCTAATTTGCCGACTATCTCGTCTTGTGAAGCTTTTGCAATCTCCAACTCATCAACAATTAAGCCAAGTTTTGCCAATGATTTTTTATCGGCGTCAACATAAAATGTTACCTTTTCCGGAATGCTTGCCGTTGGTATAAACGCGACTTTTTTACCTTCGTAACTGCCACTGGCAAAATCCGCCAATAAATTGGCTACTCCCGAAAAATACGATGCAAGAAATAACTTTTTCACCAAAAACTCCTTTATGGGTATTTCATAATTTTATACATTCAAATCAAACTTTTTCTTCGGCAAAGCCTAAAATATAACCGTTATTATCTTTGACATAAAACTCCCGCGTTCCATACCATGTCAGTTTTAGTTCGGAAATTTGCAAGTTTTTGCTTTTTAGCTCTTCGTAAAATGCCTTAACGCCTTCTCCTTGCATATAAAAAGAGACGCTTGCTCCCATCGGAATATCTTTTGCAAGCGCGATATCCGTTTGGAAACTGTCCGCGCGTTGAAACATTAATTCTACGCCGTCTTTTTGCAGCAGCGCATAGACATATTCTTTATCGTCCGACATTTGTTGATCTACGCCGTCTTGTGTTGCGGGAACCGCCATTACCAGCTCGAAACCCAAATTTTCGCAATAAAACCGAACAGTTTGCTTTATGTCTATTACTGCTAAATTGGGCGTTAATTTATTTGTTTTCATTGCCAACTCTTTTAATTACTTAAAATTTCGTTTTGAACTTTTTTGCTCAGAGCATTAAATATCAGCTCATACGAGTCGTCCAGCATCCGTTTCAAAACATTTTCAGGAACGCTTCCATCTAAAAATACGGAACTCCAATGCGTTTTGTTTAGATAATATCCATGAACTATATCGCTATATTTTTCGCGCAGTTTTTCGCCCTCTTGCGGCGCATGTTTAACGGAGATGATCGCTCTTCCTTCTGCATTTGCGCCTACCAAAGCGAACATTTTGCCGCCGACTTGATAACAGACGGCGTCCCATTCTTGTTTATAAATTTGCTCCGCGCCTTTTTTTGATAAACAGCGAGTTTGTATAAAGTCGTAATTCATATCGCGCCTTTTGAAAATTGTTTAATTATACAGCAATTTTGATTTTATTAAGCTGTGCCGCATTTTTTCAAAACTCCTCAACCCCTAAATTTAATATGATAAAAACTTACCATTTTAAATAAATCGCAAAATGCCATATTTATTCTGGTGGATATTTTCCATCGTTTATCCCTTTTAATATGTCTAAAATACGGCTCGGCGGATTTTAAATGCAGCAAGGGCGACCATGAGGCGAATATTTGCGGATCATTTACATAAAAATGCATAACCGCTTCTTTATTTCCCGAGCGTTTTACTATTTTATTGGATATTTGCAGCGCCGTTTTTGTCTGTCCGTCAAAATAAAGCTCTCCGCCCGGAAAATTTTCCGCCAATGCGACAATAACTCTTTAATTTTATCTTCCGTAAAAAAGTAAAAAACTCCGCCGCCCACAAATAATATCCCTTTTTCAAAATCAATTTCTTTGAACCATGAGTAGTCAAATACGGATTTGGCTATATATCTATTTCTGATTTTTTCTGGAATTATCTTTTTTCTTAGGGCGATAACCTCGTCCAAATCAATATCGTACCAATGAATCGCGCCGTTATCCACGCGGGAAAAAGCGGTATCAAATCCAGCTCCGATATTAACTATAGCGGCATTTGGGCGTTTGGCAATAAAACGCTTGATTGTATCGTCAATTTTTTTAGCGCGGACGATATAGCACAATCCGCCGTATTCGCCGAACGCTTTTTCTATCTGGCTAAAATCATAATCCAAAGAGCTAATGATATTAACAGCCTCTTTATCGTCTAAAATCTCAGGATAAAGCCTGCCAAAAACGGCTCTGCCCCAAAGAGGAAGCATTAAAGTCTTTTGTATGCCTTGAAGGTTTGAAAATTCTTTGGACATGTACGCTCCTTCATGCGGCATAAATTATAATAATTCAAGAAAAAAGTCAAGTTTATCGGGGGACTTATGAGGTTTTGCCAAAATATTTATACTCTTGTTGCGATAATTTTCAAATTGTCCGCTGCCTGTTCAATCCCATAAATTCAAAAAATATTTGCCAAACAGTTCAAAGCCTTTTTGCGCTCTTTTGTTAATTATATGAATATCATATTTTGCATTGTAATAATGAATTCGTCTATATAAAAATTGATATCTTTTCGGTTCTTTTTTGTCCATTTCGGAGTCATCTGAAATACACTCTACAAAATATGGATCTATCATTTTATACACATAATCAACTTTTTTATTTTCAAGTCTCTTTTCATGCGGATTTTTCATGCCCCATTTTTTGCAAAAATTATCGCGCTGCTTTATATTTTTATAGTCTTCATAATATATTTTCCATTCAAAGGCATAAAGCATTTCCTGCAATATTTTCTCCCATGCTTTCGCGCCGCCGCCTAAATGTTTTCCCTCTTTTACCGCTTTGTCATACTGCTCTTTGCTTTTCCATTCGTTTTTGTTGTATTTGGAAAAAATACAGGATACGCATGCCTTTTTTGCTATATAAAAGCTTTAAGGCGCGGATAAATCAATTTTGCCATAGTTGAGTCCATGCTCCACAATTCTACATCTGAAAGATGATTTGGACGAAAAATATGCTGCATCAAGTATTTTGCCGAATAATAAATATTTTTTATCCGACAAAAAATGGAATAAAATAATTCATATGGCTACTTATCGGTTAATCCATTTTTTTCACTAAACAAAACAGGCGTTTCTTCCTCTAAAACATTTTTCATAGCCTTTTCTTGTTCTTTATTTAAGCGTTTTTCCAGCTGCATTATTTTTCCTTTGGTTTTTGCTTTTCTTTAAATTCAAAAATTAGCCGCATAATTCGTTGCAGCAAGCAATATGAAAATTACAATCAGCATAAAAGCGCACAGCTTCACAAATACAGATTACACCATAAATATTGATTTTTATGCCGCTTAGAATCCAAAGAGTTTTTTATTCTGTACATACCCTTTTTTTAGAGGGTCTTTATCTTGAATATACCCTTTTGCAAGTCGGTCAGTCGTTTGATGATAACCTTTTGCAAGCGGGTCATCCGCAAAAGACATTGCCACCAAAATAATTAAAAGGATTACTTTTTTCATGCCGTAAGTATAAAGCAAAAAGTGTTAATGGGGCAAGACGGGCGTTCAGACCGCCCGCCCCTTTAACCTGCCCAAACGAATGAACAGGAAACATTGCAAATACGCGGTTTTATCCATGTGGGTTTTTTATACACCATTTTTTGCAAAAATTATTATGTTGCCTTATATTTTTATATTCTGATTAATTTATTTACATTGCGCCAGCTAAAATATTCATCGATTTCATCGGATATTTTATATTTTCCTTTAAAATATTCTTTTAATTTTTCATCAAATTCTCT
>JAISNU010000034.1 GCA_031276075.1 Campylobacteraceae bacterium | reverse complement strand
GCAATGACGGAGGAAAATTGTCATTGCAAGAAGCGCGGCAATCCAGAATTTACAAAAACAAAAATAGTATCACTAATAATAGACTAAATTGCTTTTTATTTGCATATATGAATTATTTTTTAATTTTTTGGATTGCTTCGTCAGTCGTTACACTCTTTCCTCGCAATGACAGAAGGAGAGTGTTTTTCATATGCTCTATCATTGCTATATCAAGCTTGCCTTTTCTTAAACCTGTGCAATGCGAGCAAAGCGTGGTAATCCATACTTTCAATAACAAAAAGAGTGTCGTTTGAAAAAAATAGATAATTATTTTTTTATTTATAATTATGGATTGCTTCGTCGCTAACGCTCCTCGCAATGACGGAAAGAGTATTATCACAACACTTCTGCGCTATTTTATCTTTTAGTGTTATATTTATGAATATTGGTATTTTTTGGATTTTTGCCTGCGCGGAAATGATGAAAAATGCGGGAATGACAAAAATATATAAATGACGACACCCTCTCCGTCATTGCGAGCTGACGAAGTCAGCGCGGCAATCCATACTTCTTGATAATAAAAATGGCGTTATTATAAAAAACGATTGTTTTTCTTGTTTGTGATTATGGATTGCTTCGTCGCAAGCGGCTCGCAATGACGGAGTGGCGGCAATGGATTGCTTCGTCGTGCTTTGCACTCCTCGCAATGACGGAAAGAAGTGGTTTGCCAAAAAAGGATATTAAAGGATTTTGCACCCCTTGCAATGACGGAACGGGCTTCGTTTTACTCTCTCAATTCGCCCTCTTTGTACTCTTTTTTATCAAGTGTAGAGACAAATTTGCCTATTCGCTCCCATCGCGGGATTTTATTTGAATCCATTGAAAAATAGACAAACCATGGTTTGCCGATGATAAGTTTGTACGGTATGGAGCCGAAAAATCTGCTGTCCTGCGAATTGTCGCGGTTGTCGCCTATCATGAAAAATTCGTCTTGCGGGACTTTTATATAAAATGCATTAAATTGGATAGAGTTATAATCCGTGTCAAATTCGGCTATTTTAATCGGACTCATTCCTACGGCTGATTGTCCTGCAACCATAAGACGGCGCGACATGAGAATAAAAGGCGAAGGATTGTCCGTCTCTATCAAGCTTCTTTTGAATATCAAACTCTCGTCTGAAGCCTTTTGTTTGTAATTGATGCCCGGATATGTTTGTTTATAGGGATCTATTACCCAAAGTTTGCCTGCAATTTCTACTATTTTCTCGCTTGGATAGGTGTTTTTTATGTATTCGTCCCCTTCGCTAAGATGCAGATAAAAAGCGTCGTCTTTGTAAATAACTTCATCTCCGCCGCGCGCGAAACATCTTTTAACATAATTTTCGTTATTGTTTACGGGATTTAAAAAGATGACAATATCGCCTCTTTGCGGTCTTTTGCCTTCCAAGAGGTGGCCGTTGTCAAAAATATCGGGAAATATTTTGGTATTTGTAAGCGGAAATCTCGGCGTAGGAATACCGTAAGAGAATTTTTTGGCAAATAGAAAATCGCCGATAAGAAGCGAGTTTTGCATAGAAGCGCTTGGAATGATAAAAGGCTGTATGACAAAAAATATTATAAACAGAACTATTATTATCGTTCCTGTCCAACTGCTTGAAAAGTCGTATAGTTTTTTCAAAATGCGTTTCATAAAGTTTCCTTATCTTGCTCTATTTTTTGCGGCTTTTATTGTGTTTTCAAGCAGCATAGCGATAGTCATGGGACCTACGCCGCCGGGAACAGGCGTAATAAAAGAGCATTTAGGCGCGACATTTTCAAAATCCACATCGCCGACTAATTTGCCGTTTTCAAGGCGGTTTATGCCGATATCAATCACAATGGCGCCGTCTTTAACCATCTCTTTTGTGATAAGCCCAGCTTTGCCCGCTCCGACAATCAAAAGATCTGCTTGCTTTGTATGGGACGCTAAATTTTTAGTATAAATATGGCAAATATCAACGGTAGCGAAAGCGTTTAGCAAAAGATTCATCATTGGTTTTCCGACTATATTGCTTGCTCCGACAACGCATGCGTTTAGACCTTTTACGCCTATTTTATAATGTTCAAGAAGCCTCATGACGCCAAGGGGAGTGCATGGCACGAAACCGTCAAGTCCTGCCGCGAGCCGTCCTACATTGAACGGGTGAAAACCGTCCACATCTTTCGCGGAGTCAATCGCTTCTATAATTTTGGTCTGATTTACATGGCGCGGCAGCGGAAGTTGAACCAAAATGCCGTCAATATTGGAGTTTTGATTCATCATGGAGATGGTTTCAAGTATTTTGTCCTCAGAAATAGAAGAGGGCATTTTGTGCAAAATAGAGTAAATCCCCGCCCGCTCGCATGCTTTCTCTTTCATCTTTACATATGATTGGCTGGCGCTATCGTCGCCTACCAAAATTACGGCAAGTCCTGCGGTTATGTTTTGTTTTCTAAATTCGTCCGTCTCTTTTTTTATCTCGTCTTGAATGGCGTTTGAGAGTGTTTTTCCGTCAAGGAGCGTCATTAATTTCCTTTTTTTAAAAGTGATGTAAAAAATGTTTGGGTATGATACCATTTAACTATTTAATTTTGGCAAAAGACAAACTTCATGAGGCTTTTAACGGTACTGTTTTTTATATTTTCCATGCTTAAAGCGGACGATTTCATAGCAAAAAGGGATTACGCCAAGCTTTTATATTCAAATCCGCGCGGTATCGGCTGCAACAAATGCCACGGCGAAGACGGCAAAGGTCTTGTCATTGCGCATATCAAAAAAAAAGGCGAAGTTAAGGAGTTTTCTGCGCCGCGCATAGATAATGTAAGCAAGCAAGCGTTTTTCAAGGCTCTGAATTCCTCAAAAAGCGTTATGCCTAAATACTCTTTAACAAACGAAGAGATGGGAATTTTATTTGAATATAT
>JAISNU010000012.1 GCA_031276075.1 Campylobacteraceae bacterium | reverse complement strand
TGGCTTTGCATGAAAGCGGGAATCCAAATTATTCTACCATTACAAAAAATGAAATGAGGACTTGTATGAAGTTTGCTTCGTTATTTCACTCCATTTCAAGACGCATTAAAAGCATATCTTCGCCGTCAATTACTCTTACTTCGCCGCCGCAGGCTTTGCATATAAATTCATTATTTTCCAGCGTCTGTTCATTGCCGCATGAGAGACATTTAACGACGACTTTTTGTACATTCATGACAAGTTCGGCGTCATTGCAGAGAGTTTTATTTTTAAATGTGTCAAATGTTAATTTCAGAAAATGCGGCTCTATACCGCTCAATTTGCCTATTTTAACTTCAACTTTTGTGATTTTTTCAGCATTATTTGCCTTCGCGTTTTTTTCGCAAAGCTCTATCAGCGAATTTACGACTGAAAGTTCATGCATTTAACAAATCCTCGGAAGCAGCTCGCCTTTCGGAAGCTCTAAAAATCTGCTTGTCCCCCACGGCGATTTCAATATCACATGTTTGTTGTAAGAGCCTAAAACTCTGCCTGCAATGTTAGCTTTTTTGCACTCTTCAAATTCTTTTAAAATTTTCACTGCGTTTTGCGCGTCCTCTTTTCTTACGCAAAGCGCCATCGTACCTTCATTTGCCAATTCATAAGGTTCAAATCCGAATATTTCGCAAAGCCCTTTAACTTCGTTTGAGATTGAAATATCGCTTTCGTTTATCTCTATGCCCACATTCGACGCCAAAGCCCACTCGTTTAAAACGGCGCTAAGCCCGCCTCTTGTCGCGTCTCTTATCGCTTTTGGCTTTATGCCTCGTTCAAAAAGTGCAAAAATGGGCTTAAAAAGTGAAGCGCAGTCGCTTTTCAAATCCCCGCCTACTTTCAACTCTTCTCTGTTTGCCAATATGCATGCGCCGTGATTGCCGATTTCGTTGGATATTATCAGCGCGTCTCCTTCGCTTAAATTGTGCGAAGAGATATTTTCGCAGACTATCTCGCCGATACCGCTTGTGTTTATAAAAATACCGTCGGCTTTACCCCGCGGGACGACTTTTGTATCGCCGGCTACAATTTTAGCGCCGCTTTTTTGCAGCTCTTCTTTCATAGAGACAACGATACGCTCCAAATCCTCGTATAAAAATCCCTCTTCTATGATAAAACCGCAGCTTATATAAAGAGGTTTTGCGCCTGCGCTTACCAAGTCGTTCACCGTTCCGGCGATAGCTATCTTTCCTATATCTCCGCCGCTAAAAAAAATCGGCGTTACCGTAAAAGAGTCTGTCGTAAAGGCGATTTGATTTTTCACATGCAAAGTCGCGCTGTCTTCCGTTTTGTCCAATATCTCATTGCCGAAGTGCTTAAAAAAAAGCTTGTTTATTAAAGACTGCATCTCTTCGCCGCCGCCGCCATGGCTTAGCAAAATCTTTTTACTCACTCTGATTCCTTAAAAATTTTCCATATTTAAAATACGCCGCGCACGCCCCTTCGCTTGAGACCATACATGAACCTGTCGGGGTTTTGGGAGTGCACGCTTTGGCAAAGATTTTGCACTCAAACGGTTTTGCCCTGCCTTTTAAGATATCTGCACAAATACAAAGCTTGTGGTCGTCTACAGGTTTTTTTGAGAGTTTTGATGCAAATACAGCCTCCGCGTCCAACTCTGCAAACTCGTCTTTTAATTTTAACGCGCTTTTTGGTATATCCCCAAGACCGCGCCAACGAAAACTATCTCTTAACTCAAAATACTTCTCTATCAATTTTTGAGCTTTTATGCTGCCCTCTTTGGAAACGGCTCTTGAATACTCGTTTTCAACTTCGCGCCGCCCTTCGTTAAATTGCCTGACGATACGCAAAACGCTCTCCATTACATCGCTCGGTTCAAATCCCGAGACGACGACGGGAGTTTTGTACAGCTCTGTTATCGGAGTAAAAATATCATATCCCGTTATGACGCTTACATGAGAAGGTCCCAAAAATGCGTCTATATCCGCCCCCTCTTTCATAATCGCATGAATAGATGGCGGAACAAGCACATGATTGATATGAAAAAGGATATTTTTTATACCCTCCTGTAAGACTTTTTCTACCAAAACGGCGCTCATGGGCGTTGTTGTCTCAAAACCGATAGCAAAAAATATAACTGTTTTATCGGGGTTTTCTTTTGCGATTTTAAGCGTATCAAGCGGCGAATACAACGCTCTTATATCGTATCCTTCGGCTCTTAAATCCTGTAAAGATGTTTTGCTTCCGGGCACTCTTATCATATCGCCGAGAGTTACAAGTATAGTGTTTGGCTGTTTTGCCAACTCTATCGCCTCATTTATACGCTCTTTGGGCATAATGCAAACAGGACAGCCGGGACCATGTACAAATTCTATCTGCAAAGGCAGAAGCTGCGTTAAGCCATATTTCATAATAGTATGCGTATGCCCGCCGCAAATCTCCATTATATTAAGCTTTCTTTTGGCTTCTTTTTTTATCTGAAAGCTTAAAGCTTTTATGTGTTCTGGATTTTTAAAAGAGTCAATGAGGTCTATCGGCAAGTCCCATATCCCCTTCCATCTCATCTATCGTCCCGTCTCTCATCTTTTGGGCTATCTCTTCGTAAAGCGCCAAACTCTCTTTTGCCTCCGCTTCGCTTATCTTACTCATCGCAAAGCCCACATGTATCAACACATATTCGCCTGTATGCGCCTCCTCATCCAGCAAATCGAGCGAAACCTTTCTTAAAACTCCCAAAGTCTCAACTTCGGCATTATTGTTTTCATCTATATTTACGATACGGGAAGGGATAGAAAGGCACATTTTAACCTCTTAAAGATTTTTTCATTTTGAGATAATTTATCCATTTGTCTATGCCTTTTTTGGATTTGCTGTCGCACTCTATAACATCAACTTTAGGATTTAACTTTCTTGCCTCTTTCACGGCTTTTTCAACGCTGAAATCAAAATGCGGTAAAAGTTCCGTTTTGGTTATGAGCAATATATCAGCCGCGCGGAACATCACGGGGTATTTTGCAGGCTTATCGTCGCCTTCGGGAATGGACAAAAGCACGACATTTATATGCGCTCCCACATCATAGCTTGCGGGACAGACGAGATTGCCTACATTTTCTATAAAAACAAAATCAAGTCCTTTTAAAGGCAGATGATGCAGCCCTTCATGTACCATAAAAGCGTCCAAATGGCATGCTTGACCTGTCGTTATCTGGAAAGCCGGAGCGCCTTTTTTGATAATTCTTTCAGCGTCTTGATTAGTCTCCAAATCGCCCTCAATAACGCCTATATTAAAACTTCCGTCTTCAATAGTCGCTTCAAGAAGCGTTGTTTTTCCGGCGCCCGGACTACTCATAAGATTGACGGCTAAGATACCGTGCTCTTCAAAATGAGCGCGGTTTGAAGCGGCTTGTTTATCATTAGCATCCAAAATCTTGGTTATAACCTCAACCGTTTTTGCCTCATTTAACTTCGGATTTGAATGGCTATACACCGTATCATGGTTATGCTTGTGAATCTCATCATCATGAGTATGTTCATGAGTGTGAACAGAGCCGTCTGTATGAGTATGGCTGTGGGTATGTGAACCCGCTATGGAACAGCCGCAATCTTTACACATAATAATCTCCTGTTTTTTATAAAAAGGAGAGATTATACCAAAAAGGCGGTAAAAAACAATATAAATCGTTATAATGTTCATACATCGCTCCTTCAAGTTGTATTTTTGTTGGCAGCAAAAAAATAATATAAACAGTTATAGCGAGTAAAAACAAAGCGCCCACACTCCATTCGCCCACAGAAAGCTGCTTTTTTGTTATGCCCTCTCCGTCATTGCGAGAAGTGCGAAGCAGGACGAAGCAATCCATCTTTTTTGTCATTCCATCGTGTTTGGCAATCCATGAAACAAAAAACCCTTTTGTTATTGCGAGCTAACGAAGTCAACGCGGCGATCCGAAAACAGAAGGCAAAATATATAATCTAAAATTATAATATTAAAGCTTTTAAAAAAATAAACACTATTTTAGTGCGGTTTGATTACTTTTCAGCCGTCTTTTTTTCCAAATAATTTTGCACATAAGATAAAACCGCAGCCATGAGCCAATATATCATGGAAGCGGCAAGATACATCGTAAAAACTTCAAATGTCCGCGAAGTTACGAGCTGAGCCTGCCTGAAAAGTTCTGGCACCTGTATCGTAGCAGCAAGCGAAGTATCTTTGACTAAAGATAAAAAACTGTTGCCAAGCGGCGGAAGCGCCACTCTCGCCGCAAGCGGTATGGTTACTAAAAACATCGTCTGAAACTTCGTAGCCCCAAGACTTGCGGCGGCTTCTTTTTGGTCTTTGTCTATAGACGAGATAGCGGCGCGCAAAGTTTCCGAAGTATAAGCGGCGATATTTAAAGATAAACCTATCAACGCCGCAGGCATCGGGTCTAATCTAATGCCAAACTGCGGCAATCCGTAATATATCATAAACAATTGCACCAAGAGCGGAGTGCCGCGAAAAAGCGACACATAAGCTCTTGCTGTGGATTTTAACGCCCATGAAGCGGATAAACGCATAAGCGCCAATAAAAAGCCAAGTATCAGCCCGAAAAACATTCCGCCCAGACTAAGCTCTATGGTAAGCACAGCTCCTTTGCATAAAAACGGCAAAGAGTCTATTATAAGCCGAATGCTCTCCACGCTATTTTGTTATGTCGGCTCCGAGCCATTTAACGGAAAGTTTTGAAAGCGTTCCGTTTTTTCTCAAAGTATAGATAGCCGCATTGATAGCCTTCAAAAGCTCTTCGTCGCTTTTTCTGACAGTTACGCCCGCTTCCTGTTTGGACAACGGTTCGCCGCCAAGCGCCAAAACGCCGTCCGTTTTGCTTATCAAATCAAGAGCCGCGATGCGGTCTATCAATATGGCGTCCGTTCTGCCGATATTCAAATCCTGATATTTTGTAGGATCGTCGTCGTAAGTTCGTATATCAACGCCTTTGGTATTTTCTCTAAGATACTGCTCATAGTTGGAACCAAGCCCTACTCCCACCTTTTTGCCACTCAAATCAGCCGCGCTTTTGTATTTATCGGCATTCTCTTTTTTTGTCAAAATCTGAATGCCCGAATATGTATAAGGCGTAGAAAAGTTATACTTTTTCTTTCTCTCCTCCGTGATAGTTACTTGATTGATAACAACATCGACTCTTTTTGACTCCAAAGAGGCAAGCAATCCGTCCCATTTGCCGGGAGTGATATTTGCCTTAACGCCAAGCTCTTTTGCCAAAGCCTGCGCAAACTCGACCTCAAATCCGCTAAGCTCGCCTTTATCGTTTTGAAAACTAAACGGCGGATAAGTGCCTTCAAGTCCCACCGTTATCTGACCCGCCTTTTGGATATTTTTCAAAGAGTTATCCGCCGCGTTGGCGTTCAAACTCAAAACAGCGGTTAAAATAGTAAAAACCGCACCTTTTAAAATAAATCTTCTCATAAAAACCTCCTTTTAAAGTTTATGATATGCAAATAATGCGCTCGCGCCGCCTGTATGGATAAAGAGTATCGCTCCATTATCCGAAAAACGGCGTTTTTTAACTCCGTCTATCAAACCTGCCGCCGCCTTTCCCGTATAAACGGGGTCTAATAAAACTCCGTCAAGTTCGGCAAAAAGTTTCACGGCTTCCAGACACTTTTCATTTGGTTCGCCGTATCGCGGCGGAAAATACTCATCCCATATATTTATATTAGCATCTGTTTTTATACCCAGCAGATTATCTATATCTGCAACCAGCGAAGCGACTTTTTGCATCTGTTCGTCTGCTTTTCTTGATACGCTAACGCCTATAAGTTTAATACTTTTCAAAACATGAAACAACCCCGCGGCAAGCCCCGCATGAGTGCCTCCGCTGCCTGAAGCCGTGAGAATATAAGCAAAATTTACGCCCGTATCTTTTATCTGATTTGCAATCTCCAAAGAAGCCTGCACATAACCCAGCGCTCCTAAGGCGTTTGAACCGCCGATCGGTATTATATATGGCTTTTTAACTGTCAATCTGTCGGCAAACTCTTGAAGCTGTGCTTTCGGGTCGTTTAACTCTTCAACTTCCTCTACATGCGCGTTAAAAAGATCCAGCAAAAGACGGTTGCTGTTGGTAAGATAGTTTTTATCTTTTGTGTTTATCAGATTTTCCAAAAGAGCGTAAAAACCCAAAGACAGTTTCGCCGCTACAGCCGCGCTTTGCCGTACATGATTTGATTGAACGGCTCCGCCTGTTACAAAAGAATCTGCTCCTTGATTTAAGGCGTCTGCGGCTAAAAATTCAAGCTTTCTTAATTTATTTCCGCCAAAAGCTATCGGCGTCAAATCGTCCCGCTTGATATAAATATCCCTGCCAAGATATTTTGATATTCCGTTCAATCTTTCTATGGGCGTCGGGTAAGTTACAAGGGCGATTTTTGGAAATTTATTCAATCTTTTTTGCAGCGACATAAATTGCCTTATATAAAAATTTCGGCAATTGTAACTTAAATTTCTTTAATTATCAAGTAAGTTGATAGATTTTATAAAGTTTAATTCAAAAGTCCGTTTAGCACATACTGCTCCCAATCTTTTCGCGGAAGCTCCTTTTTTCTAATCTCATGATAAAGTTCTTCTACTTTTTTATTGTATTTGTCGTAAGGAAAATACGGAAAATGCACGAGCCAAGCCTCTTTTATGAGCCTTAAAGTTATACTGTCTCTAAGCCACGCCGTGAAATAGTTAAAACTGATAAACACGCATGAAGTGGCAAATACGACGCCGATTATCGGTATGTGGTTATTGACTTTTGGCATAAAAATATGCATGAACGCGATAAACGGCACCAAAATGCAGGCGCATATCACGGCATAGACAAAATACGCCTTTGTTATGCTCATTCTAAAATTCAGTTTCGCGGGATCTACATGCATTCCTTCATTATAAAGCGCGTTTGCGGTAAGTAAATCTTTGTAGCGCACCGGCTGTTTTGAAATGGTAAAAATATAATCCACCATGCGGGATTTTAAAGATTTTTTGCTCACTAAAACTCCTTTTTAATATCGGCGGCTGCGCCTATTTTAAATCATACACAAAAACATCTATATCTGCTTTTAAAAGCGTCTGCTTGATAATGTTTTCCACTTTTTTCCACTCTCCGCCCGCCAAACCGCAACCAATGCGCGGCATATGAATGCTTGAGTTGTTTTCAAACGCAAAGTCAGCCGCTTTCATGAGGCATCTTTTAAGCGCTTCATATCGTATCGGAGGCACGCCGTTTAAGGGCTTTATATCTCTTTGAGCTATCATGTTTGCAACGATTATATCATCTTTTACGCTTACAAATTGAACTTCGCCCAAAACAAAACCCTCTTTTGAGTTAACCCATTCCTGATAAGCTTCCTGCGGTTTTATCCATCTTTTGGACAGACAAAGCACAAAACCCTCTCCCCAGCATCCAATATCGTTGCATACATGGGCTATTATCTTATGTCCTTTTTTCAAAGGATTTGTTGCGTCTCCTTTTAATTGGATAAAAGCTGACATTTGCCAAAAAGCCCGTCTATTTTTTCTATTACATGCATCTTTGACTCCTTTTATGGTATAATGCTTTCAGTGTACCAGAAATGATGTGCTGTTGTGTTGGCGGTGTGGGACAGCGCCGTGAAAGCAACACGCACTAAGCCCACTAAGCCATCAAAGGCTTAATCTTTCTTGTACACTAACTTTTCAATCCTCTTTTTATCTACAGTAAAATCTCTATCTATAAAGTAAAGAGTTGCTCCCAAAGAACAATTCCGCCATTTACAGTTTTGAAACTCTATCAGCAATGATTGAGCCGATTTCGCTTGTGCTGCAAATCTCTTTGGCGTCAAACTGCGAAATATCTTTTGTCCTGTAACCGTCCTTTAAGACATCTTTTACGGCTGATTCTATTCTATTGGCGGCATTTATCTCATTTAATGAATATCTAAGCATCATAGCCGCGCTTAAAATAGTCGCTATCGGATTTGCAATACCCTGCTTTGCTATATCGGGCGCGGAGCCGT
>JAISNU010000018.1 GCA_031276075.1 Campylobacteraceae bacterium | reverse complement strand
ATTAAATACTACAAAAACTACATGGAGGTAAAAAAATGAAAGCTGTATTGTCTCATAGACTTTTACTGCGCGGCGCGCTTGTATTTAGTCTGTTTGCTTTCTTCGCTGCTGCCGCAAATGCGGCTCCTGCAAGCTCGCTTGTATCCACGGAGTGGCTTGCGCAAAATCTAAATAATCCGAAAGTAAGGATTATAGAGGTGAGCGTAAATCCCGGAGTATATGAGCGGGGGCATATTCCCGGCGCACTTAATTTCTCTTGGCATACCGATTTGAACGATAAAGTCAAAAGAGATATAGTGAGCAAAGAGGATTTTGAAAAATTACTCTCAAAAGCCGGTATAGATAAAGACACGACCGTTATTTTATACGGCGACACAAATAACTGGTTTGCCGCTTGGGGTGCGTGGGTATTTGATATATACAATGTCCCCAATACCAAGCTTTTAGACGGCGGGCGCGTAAAGCGGGAAGCTGAAAACCGCGAGCTCAATAACAAAGTACCTGAATTTAAAACTACAAACTTCAAAGTTGGCAAAGTAAATTCGGATTTACGCGCGTGTTTAAGCGATGTCGTCGCTGCGGCAAAAGGCGATTCGGACATAAAATTACTTGATATACGCTCTCCCGACGAATACACAGGTAAAGTTTTTGCGCCTGAGGGTATTCAAGAGTTGTCTATCCGCGCAGGACATGTCCCCACAGCCATTAATGTTCCATGGGGGCAGGCTGTCAATAAAGACGGCACATTCAAATCTGCTGAAGAGCTTAAAAAACTTTACGCAAATGTAGGCATAGACGGTTCAAAGCCTGTCATAACATACTGCCGAATAGGCGAACGCTCCAGCCACTCTTGGTTTGCGCTCAACAAAATTCTCGGCTATAAAACAAAAAACTATGATGGTTCATGGACAGAATACGGCAACGCTGTAGGCGTACCTATAGACAATCCCGCAGGTACTGTCTGGTCTGCCAAATAATTACATTTAACCCGCCGTTTTGGCGGGTATTTGCATGGCAAGCGCAACTTGGTAAGTTGTTATTAACCACCATTTTTCATTGCAAAGGAGATAGTGCGTGCAGCAAAAAATATCGCTTATTTTGGCTATTATTACACTCGTTTTTGCATTTTATCTCTCAAACATTCCAAATGGTAAAATTCCCTCTTTTGCCCTTTTATGCGGCTTGGCGCTGGGCATTACGATGCAAAGAAGCAGATTTTGTTTTTACTGTCATTTGAGGGATTGGTTTGAATACAAAGACCCGCGCGGAGCATTAGCGCTGCTCTTGGCAATCGCGGTGGGACTTATAGGTTACACCGTCGTTATAGGAAGCTGGCAGCCAAATCCAATTTCAAGCAGCATTCCGCCCGATATACATGCAGGCGCGGTAAGCGAGATACTTTTTGTGGCAGGAGCTGTTTTCGGGCTTGGGATGGTCATCACAGAGTCATGCATAAGCGCGCATTGGTATCATCTGTCGGAAGGTTCTTTTCTCTCATTTTTCGCACTAATCGGCACGGGTTTTGGCTTTTTCATAGGCTTTAATACATGGAATGCTCTGTACAGTCTGCGGATAGCCGATGCGCCTGTTATATGGCTGCCCTCATATTTAGGATACGGCGGAGCTTTGATTTTACAGCTTGGCGTTATTTTACTGCTTGCTCTTTTTTTATGGCGCGGTTTTGCCGACGAGAAAGAAGAAAACGCATCTGCTCTTGTACCCTCTTTTTTACAAATTTGGAAAAACTTATGGACAAAACAATGGAGCTACTGGACAGGCGGACTTATTGTAGGGTTAATCGGCATAGCCGCGATTATCCGCATGAAACCTTTAGGAGTAACTGCAACAATCGCTTCATGGGTTCGTAAAATATCAAATGAATTTGGATTGATACCGTCAAGATTAAACGGACTTGACGCCTTTGCGGGCTGCGGCAGCCTGCCTCAACATTTTTGGCTAAATCAAGACGCTTTATTACTGCTTGGAATTATCGGCGGCTCTTTTATAGCTTCGCTTGCGGGAGGACATTTTGAGCTTCAAAAAATAACATTTAAAGAAGCTGTACTCGGACTTATCGGCGGAACAATGCTTGGCTGGGGAGCTATGAGCGCAATCGGATGCACCATCGGCGCTTTGCTCTCAGGAACGCAGGCAGGGGCGCTTTCAGGATGGGTTTTCGGCGTCTCTATGCTGCTCTCCATCTGGATAGGGATAGGGATAAAAAGGCGGTTTTTTTGCCTGAAACCTCCTTTACCAAAGCCAAAAATCACTCTTCATGAAGTTTAAAATCTATCTATTTAAAATATTTATCATACATGGAGGAATTATTGGGGTTGAAAACCATCGCTAAACTTGATGTAAGCGCCATAAACAGGCAACGCGCAAACAATTAAAACAAAAGATGGATTGCCGTGCTATTTACGATGGCTTGCAATGGCAGATTATATAAAAATATCACTTCTATCATGCGAGGAATAAGGCAATGAAGCAATCCGCAATATTTCATCATGTAAGCCTCCCCTCCGTCATTGCAAACGTAGCGCGGCAATCCATACTTCTTTTGCAATGACAAATTTATGCATATAATGACGCCTTCTCTGTCATTGTGAGGAATACACAGTCAAGCTCAAAGCAGGATATGCTGTACCGTTCTTTACTTTTTCCGTCATTGTGAAGAGTGTAGCGACGAAGCAATCCATAATTTCTATTGCTCCTATTCTCTGTCATTGTGAGCTGCGAACTTGTGAAGCAGAAAGCAATCCAGAAAAATAAAAAACTGTACAGGCGCTGATACGATTTGGTTATTTGGCGTAAAAACTGCAGCGGTTTTAGTTTTATACAATCAATAGATTGCCGCGCTGCAAGCGGTTCGCAATGACAAAAGAGGAGTTATTAAAATAACAAAAATAGGATTTTTGTATTTTTACCTTAATAACAAATTATAGCGATATTATTTCATAATATATATTTTCTTTATAAGGCTATCATTCAGCTGTATGAATAACAATCCCACTTCGTCATTGCGAGGAGTGCGAAGCACGACGAAGCAATCCAGAAAATAAAACAGTCCAAACACATAAATAAAAGGCGGCTTCGTTTATTATCAATGATAGTTTTTTATTGAAAGTGTGGATTCCCATGCTGCAAGCGGCTCGCAATGACGAAATAGAGTATTTTTCATGTACTCTGTCATTGCAAGCTTTTGAAAGCAGTAAAACAATCCAGAGAAACTTTATATCGTCATTCTCATGCAAGCGGGAATCTATACATTTTGCCCATATACTCCATTCTGTCATTGCGAGCCGCTTGCGCCATGTGAATACAGAGAGATATCCAAACCAACCGCGTCTAATGCAAAGCACATGCGCTTTTTTTCGTCATTTTAAAAAGCAGAACAGCGAGTAATCCGCGATATTTTCATCATGTAAACCTTCTTCTGCGCCATTGCGATAAGTGCGAGCAAAGCGCGGCAGAGACGAAGCAATCCATTAATGTTCAATCGAGCCAAAACGAGCGTTGTATTGAAATTTTAGGTTTATCATTTTAAGTGATAAATATTCAATGCTGAACCAAAACAAGCGTTGTTTAAAATACCTGTTTTTGCAGCCGTCTTTAAGGTCAAACGGCTTTATTCAAAATAAAATTATTTCAGCGTCTTGATATACGCTTCTATATCTTTTATGCGCCGTTCGTCCGAAGGGTGTGTGGATAAAAATTCAGGCTGTGCGCTTTTTGATGCGGCAGCCATTTTTTGCCAAAATTTTACCGCTTCGCTTGGATTGTATCCTGCTTTATGCATAAGATAAATACCGATAGTATCGGCTTCGCTCTCATGTTTTCTGCTAAACGGCAGTATTACGCCCACATTGCTTGCCACGCCGTAAGCCGTATTGTAAAGGCTTTCATACTCGGCGGGAATTTTCAGAGCCGACGAAAGCACTTGCGCACCGACATTGCTTAACATTTGCTGGCTCATTCTCTCCGCTCCGTGATGCGCAAGCACATGGGCTATCTCATGCCCCATGACAGTTGCTATCTCATCGTCGCTTTCCATAAATTTCAAAATGCCCGTATAAAAAAATACTTTGCCGCCGGGAAGCGCAAAAGCGTTTACGCTCTCGTCTTCCAAAAGGTAAAAATTCCACTCGTACTGTTTTGCATCGTCTGATACGGCAACTATGCGTCTGCCGATATTGACAATTTTATCCGATAAGATTTTATCCGAACTTAGCGTAGCATTTTTTAAGATGGATTCGGCTTCGTTTAAGCCCAACGCCTTTTCTTGCGTTTCATCTACCAAAATAAGCTGTGTGCGTCCTGTAACAGGGGCATTTGACATAATGCAGCCTGTTATAAAAAGTCCGATAAGAGACAGGCTTAAAACCATTTTTTTCATTTTAATACTCCTTAATTAGCTCTCTTTCTCATAATCATGAAAACTATAAATGCAAATAACGCCGTCATGCAGAGCGTGAATATGGGATAAAACTCTTTTGTTACGGCGCATGTTACGATAATGATGGCAAACAGGGTCGGCGCTTCGTTGTACGCCCTGAAAAATTTACCGCTCCTTTTACAGGCGCCGTTTTTTAACTGTTTTCTGTAAACATCAAGCGAAAACGAATAAATCGTTAAAAGCGCCAAAACCAACAGTTTTACATGTATCCAGCCGTCTTTAAACAAAGCGGGATTTAGCGCAAGGAGCGCAATTCCGCTTATGAGTGTTGCCCAAAACGCGGGCAAGCCGATAAACTTGTACAGTTTCTCCTCTTGTATTTGCGCCACTTTGCAAAACTCTTTGTTGCTTTTATGTTCCGTATGGTACACAAAAAGGCGCGGCAGATAAAACAACATAGCCATCCATGACAAAAACGCCACCACATGAAAAGTTTTAATATATAAATAGTATTCCATTTTTTTACCTTTTAAATTTTTATAATCATACCAAAAAAGAGTGAAACCACAGCTTTCAGACTATGCTTCTCTCCATAAAATAAATATTTTTTCATCGTATATATCCATTTTGCGCGGGATTATCACGACCTCTTCAACAGGCGTTTTTTCAAGGCTGAACTCGTCTTTAAGTTTCTTAATCTGCGCTTGAAATTCGCTCTCTTTGGCTTTTGCTTCCTCTTCAACCGCCGCAATTTCCTGCTCTGCTCTTTGCACATCGCCGCGCTCTTTGAACATTTTATTTGCATTTTTCACACCGCTTGCCGTTTTGGAGACCGAGCCAAGTTTACTTTTGCCCAAAAACGCTCCTAAAATGGTTGTTCCGATAGATGCAATCGTATCTATCGTTTTGCTTTGCGCTTCGCTTTTTTCTTTTTCAAGTTTTAGCCGAAGTTTTGAAAATTTATCGTCCAAAACTTTTTGAATTTTGTCATATTTGCTTTTCAACTCTTCATATTTTTGCTCGTATGCCTTTTCAAGGGCAGCTTCAAGCCTCGCGTTAAACTCCTCTTTGCTCTCTTTGGGTTTTGATTCTATATTTAGGGCGCGAAAAAGCGTCAGTTTTTGCGTACGGACTATAAAATCAAGCGCCTCTTTTTGCAAAGCATTTATCTTTTTTGGGTCGTCCGTAAATGAGGCTATATCGTCAAAACTGCTTCCCGTGCGCGCGGATTTTTCAAGTTTACTTTCGCCGATATACTCTTCGTCTTGCCATGTTATAGCGCTATTTGGCAAAATAAGAGCCGCAGTCTGCACGCTTTTTTCTTCATCTATCCCTCTTTTTGTATTTATAAAGCGTACTTTTGCCGTACATATAAGATATGGGCTTAGGCGGTAGTTTGTCCTTGATTGCTCATAAAAATAGTATTGCGGGACAGTTGAGATAAATTTCGGCGCTTCGCTCTGCATGGGTGGAATTTGCGCCGCTTCGAATAAGGCGGGATTTATTTCGGAGCGCGCATGCGTCGAAGGCGTTTTTTGCATTTGCATCAAAGAACGAATCTGTTCGCGTGAAAGAGGACCTTTTAGATAAGAGAGCGTCCATCTTGTCTGAAATATGCACAAGCCCTCTTCATTTATATTTTTAAGCAGAAAATGGCGTTTTTTTAGATTTGACAAAAGTTCTGCCAACTCCTGCTTGTCCAAATCGCTTCCCTGCACGCCGCTAAGACCGGAAATAACGCGCTCTTTATCCTGCGTCGTTTGAAGCCTTCCTATAAACCATGTACCGATATTTGAAAGCCCTTTATAGTCCAGATCCACAGGATTTTGCGTGGATAGTACTACGCCAAGACCGAATGCGCGGGCTTGTTTTAAAAGAGTCAGCATGGGAGTTTTTGAGGGAGGATTGGCATTTGGAGGGAAAAAGCCGAAAATTTCGTCCATGTACAAAATCGCTCTTAACGACAAAGTTCCTTCCTGCCGCCTCATCCAAGTTAAAATGCTGTTTAAAAGCAGCGTTACAAAAAACATCCGCTCATTGTCGTTAAGGTGCGCTATATTAAATATATTCACGCGCGGCTTGCCGTCTTTTGCGCCTAAAAGAGCGCCAATATCCATATCTTCGCCTTCAAGCCATGCCGCAAACGACGGGCTGGCGATAATGGCGTTAAGCTTCATGGCAAACTCCATGCGCTTGTCTTTCGGGAAAAATGTCTCGAGCGAAAAAACGCCCACTTTATCAAACGGCGGCGTTACTATGGACGAGATAAGCTCTTCAATGCCCACATCTTTACCATTTTTATAAAAATGCGTAAATATGGACGATATGAGTATGTGCTCTTTGCTTGAAAGCGGGTCTGCATTGATGCCCACAAGGCTTAATATGCTTGTAGCAGACGATGATATAAGCGTATTTAGCGTATCCGCATCATCTAAAATATCTTGCGGAGGAGCTTTAAAAGAGCTTAGGATATTTACTCCGACTCCAAAACTTGCGGCAGGCGTATAGATAGTAAAATGCGCGCTGTTTTTAAATGCTGCTACTCTGTTTTTATCTTCTCCCCACTCATGAAGTCCTTTTTGCCAATTTTGCGCCGTCTCCTCAGCTGCGGCTTCTATATTTTGATTTTTATTGGCGGCTTCATGCGGGTCTATCCATGGCGCAAACTCCTCTTTTGAGAGGTTTGGAAACGCCAAAAGCAAATTTCCCATATCGCCTTTTGGGTCAATGATGATGGAGGGTATATTATCCATCGCCGCTTCCTCTAAAAGTCCCGCGCCAAGCCCTGTTTTGCCGCTGCCCGTCATGCCGATGATAAGCGCATGAGTCGTCAAATCTTTGTTTTTGTATAAAACATCCGTTCCGTTCTCTTTGCGTCCAAGATAGAAAAGTTTTATAGACTCTTGCATTTTTACCTCCTATTTTAAGTTGCTTTATAGTTTTTGAAAAATAAAAATATGCTCATGCATAATTAGTAAAAAATTTGCCTCCTGCGATTTTTTTATCCAAAAACCTGTTGTTGTGCAATTGTGTTGATGTTTTATAATATCTTCTTTTAAAACAAATCCCGCATTTAAAAATCTTTGCATTATCATAAATGCTAAAGGTTGATAATATCGTTTTCTTCTTGTATCGCCAATCAAAATAGCGCAGAATTTACCATCTTTCAGTACTCTAAACAACTCTTTAGCAACATTTTCCATCTCATCACAAAATTTATTTAAATCATGTATATTTGATAAATCTTCTGGTATAGTTTTATTAGAGTATTTAATAATATCAACATATGGAGGATGCATTAAAATAAAATCTATACTGCTGCTTTTTAACATTTCAAGCTTTCTTGCATCATTGACATCTGCTACTATTTTAGGTTTAAATTTACTTTCAAATTCCAATGCCTTTTTTGTTAATGAAATTGCATCAGGATTAATATCGAGAGCTAAAAGATTTCTATTTAAAAGTTTACATTCAATAGCTGTCGTTCCTCCGCCTATCATAGGATCCAACAGATAATCATTCTCTTTTGAATAACGCAAAATCAGATTTCTGACTATATCAGGCGACCAATTACCTCTGTACCTACTGTTATGAGTAGCCCATTTCCCGCGTTTTTTAAAGCTCCAAACCGTTGTACACTCTAATTCAAAATCCTTTGGCTCAATCATCTTTAATTTTAGCATATTATCAATTTATCTATTTTGTATGACAAACTTTTTTGCTTTTTTTAGAAAGATACTTTCATAGTTAAACTCATCGGCAAAGCCGAATTCCCACATAAAATACTCCTCGTTTCTCTTTTCAAAAAATAGTGTCTTAACCTCTTTTTGTGTATGGATTTTCCATTGTCTGAAGGGATAATAAAGCTGTCTTATAATAGTATTTTTAGTGGCAGAATTTTTTGCTTCAATCAAAACAATTTGCTCTTTACCTTCAAAACCTGCATCAACTTCTGTCTGTACGCTTTGTACATGTATATCTTTATAATGTTTAAAATTGAAACTAAATTCAGGAGTATATTTTCTTCCTCTAATTGTTAAAACAAGAGTATCCTCCTCTACAAAAGTTCTAATCAAACTGGAAGCATAAGCAAAATCCAAGTATTGCATCTCTGAATTGCCAATTTTTGAACTGCGCAGTTCAAAATCTAATTTACTTACATATATTTCTTCTTTGTTATTAATTGGAGGAATGTCTATATATCCGTCCCCCTTTAATATAATATACTCTCCATTTTTAATTGGCAGCAAAAAAAGATCGTTATCAATAAATATTTTTGGTCTTTCATCGCGCGAATCTTGCTTACAAAGTATCCTAACTTCCTTTTCGGAGGTTTTGTTAAAATGATTTGTAGCTTTTTTTATCTGAACTGCTGTAATTTTTAATGGTTTTACGGTAAAATCATGATTTAGAATATTATATGTATTAAAAATTTTTTCCCAACTTTCGCTATTTTTCACTACTTTACCTCCGTATTACTTATTAAAATCTCTTGTATTTTACCGCGTTCGCTGCCTTTGCAATTTATATATCTATCTGCTTTGATAAATTCTATTAAAAATTCTTTATATAATTCTTTTATAAAATCGGTATCAGAGTTGCTTTCAAGAACAAAACATCCTGTTTGAGATGTATTCTTAAATACGGTTGCAAGTTCTTTTTGATCTTTTTCTAAAAAGTTATCTTTATTATAAGATGTGAAATTCGAAGTTTTATTTATAGGATAATATGGAGGATCAAAATATATAAAATCGCCTTTTTTTGCAAATTCTAATATTGTAGTGTAGCAGCAACATAAAATATTAGAATTTTGCAAGGCTTCATGCGCACCGAATATCAACTCTTCGGAACAAATTTGCGGATTTTTATACCTTCCTATAGGCACATTAAAAAAACCTTTTTGATTTACTCTGTATAGACCGTTAAAGCAAGTCTTATTTAAGTATATAAATCTTGCGGCTTTATATTCATCTTTAAATTGCTCAAAACATGGATTTCTATCAAGCTCTCTTATATAATAATAAAAGTCTTTTGAATGTTCTTTATTGAATATTAAAAGTTCATTTATTAGTTTTTGCGGATTATTTTGGATAACCTTATAAGCGTTTATCAGTTCCTTGTTTTTGTCAGAAAGATATATCTGTTTTCCCTCAAGCAGTTTTTGTTTTTTCATTTCAAAAAATAGAGCCCCGCCTCCGACAAACGGTTCAAAATAACTATTAAAATCTTTAGGAATTCTTTTTAAAAGTTCTTTTAATAGCCCTCTCTTGCCCCCAGCCCATTTGATGAATGGTTTTGGATAGTAGATTTCGCTTTTTAATGGATATGTCAAAGTTTGCCTCTTGATTTTCTTATGTTATCCTATCTTAAAAAGAGTTTTACATTGCTTAATTGCTGTGATTTTGCTTATATATGTTATCATTTTATAACAATAAATTTTGTGGGGTAAAATATGAACGAATTTTTAAAAGTCATGCGTTTTCGCCATGCATGTAAACTGTTTGATGAAAAGAGAAAAATCTCAAAAAAAATTTTTAATGCCGTATTGGAAGCGGGAAGGCTCTCGCCGTCGTCGTTTGGTCTTGAACCGTGGCACTTTTTGGTGATAGAAAGCGCCAAAATTAAAGAAGCGTTGAAAGAGGCTATTTTAAATCAGCCGCAAGTTACTACCTGCTCGCATTTAGCGATATTGCTTTCAAGAAAAGCTAAATTTTTCAAAAAAAAGAGCGATTATACGGATAAAATGTTCGGCAGAACAGCTAAAGATATGGAGAG
>JAISNU010000112.1 GCA_031276075.1 Campylobacteraceae bacterium | reverse complement strand
TCTATAAAGATGATTTTTCCGCTGAATAAAGAATCCGTCCCAAATATCATTTTGCAAAATCCAAGCGCTTTGGCTTCTTGAAAATGAACAAACAACAGCCAAAAACTTGATGTTGCAAGTCCTACAAACATCGAAGCTATCGCGCCTGCTTTTGTGATTTTCCGCCAAAATATTGCGCCAAAATAAGAGGGTAAAAACACGCTTGCGCAAAGAGCAAAAAAGATAGCCGTACTGCGCGCTATAATAGCGGGCTGTTTATCAAATATGTAAGAGAGTACAACCGCGCACAGTATCATCACAACAACGCCTATGCGCGTTATAAACATGGAGCTTTTGCCCGCTTTAAATATCTGTTCGTATATATCCCGCCCTATCGCCGTACCCATAGTGTGAAACTGCGATGCGAGCGTACTCATTGCCGCCGATATAAGCGCAAAAAGAAATATAAACGAAAACCATTTGGGCATAGCCATCGTGATAAAAAGAGGCATCACCTGTTCTACTCCGCCTGCGCTTTGCAAAGCGTTTTTGCCTTCGTTGTATTCGTAAAACCATACATTTGTAAGCGCGCCGACAAGATATGTAAGTCCCATTACGCCGAATATAAAAACGCCGCCTATCAAAACGCCTCTATTTAACTCCTGTTTGCTTTTTACAGTCATAAATCTTACGACAAGCTGCGGCTGCGCCAAAACGCCTATACCTACGCCTAAAACAAGCGATGTAATCAAAAAGAGCCATCCGTCGCTTAAAAATATCGGCATTTTATTCCAGCCTTCAAAGCCCCAAAGCGTCGATATTTTGAGTAAAAGATTGGGGGATGCGGCTTTGAAGTCTTCCGTTTGGATACTTTGGAGCGGCACAACGGTATTTTGCCACACTTCGTCAAATTTGCTTAAACTTGCCTCAAAACCGCCTATAGCGTTAAATGCGAATATCACCAATACCACAATAGCGACAAACATAATCGCTCCTTGTAAAGCGTCGGTGAGCATAACGCTTTTTAAGCCGCCCGCTATAACATAAGCTGTGATGATAAGCGAAAAGACGAGCAGCGAGAGGTGATAATCAGCCCCAAAATACGAAGCGATAAAATGAGTGCCGCCGATAAGCACAGCCGCGGCGTAAAGCGGCATAAAAATAGTTATGATAAGTCCGCCGAATATTTGTATAAATTTAGAATCAAACCGTTTGCCCAAAAACTCGGGAAATGTATGCGCGCCGAGCTTAATACCCATCTTGCGCGTCCTGTCGCCGAAAACCACAAACGCTATAAATATGCCCACGAATAAGTTTGCAAACGCCAGCCAAATCATAGAGCTTCCAAGCCATGCCGCCACGCCGCTGAATCCCACTATCGCCGAAGTAGAGATAAAAGTCGCGCCGTAGCTCAACGACATTATCAGAGGGTGCGTGTTGCGTCCTGCCAAAAGATAATCGGTGCTGTTTTTAGTACTTTTGTAACCGACAAAGCCGAGATAACCTATAACTGCCAGATAAATTATGATAAATATATTTTCCCACACTCCCATTTTACAAATCCTCGTTTATTTTTTGTTCTTCTTTTTCCCACTTTTTTGCCGCATTTAACTCTTCACCGTCTTTATTCCAGCGAAAAAGACCGTAAGCTATGCATAAAAAAAGCGTCGCGGCTGATAAGTATATAGACAGTTTCACACCAAGATCAAAATGTTCCATTACCCGTTCCTTTTTTAAAATATAAAATTGTTGCCAAAAAATGATAAAAAAGTTCTTTATATATTGGATAAATTATTAAATTTTTGAGTTAAATACGCTAAAATTTCATTTTATTTGATTCAAAGGAGCATTATGATTTGGTCTAAGGAGGAGACGCTTGCAAAAAGCGAAATGTGCTGTCTCCAAACAGCGCGCTTAAAAGAGATTGCAGAAAAAGTTTACCACTTAGTGCCGCTTTATAAGAAAAAATTTGACGAGCGCGGTATCACGCCCGAGACTATAAAATCTTTAAATGATTTGCAAAGACTGCCTTTTACTAAAAAACAGGATTTGCGCGATAATTATCCTTATGGCATGTTTGCCGTGCCTATGGGCGAGATAGTAAGGATTCATAGCTCCAGCGGCACGACAGGTAAGCCTACCGTTGTCGGATATACGCAAGCGGATATGAATATTTGGGCGGAAGTGATGGCGCGCGCTTTTAGAATGGGCGGCGTTACATCTTCGGATATTATGCAGAATTCTCATGGATACGGGCTTTTCACAGGCGGGCTTGGATTTCATGCGGCGGCTGAAATGATGAAAGTTGCGGTTATCCCAAGTTCTACGGGTTTTACTTCAAGACAACTTTTATTATTAAAGGATTTTGGAGCAACGGTGCTGACCGCTACGCCTTCATTTGCTCTGCATTTAGCCGAGGTTGCCAAAAACGAAGGATACGATATCAAAAAAGATTTTAAACTGCGCGCGGGATTTTTCGGCGCGGAGCCTACAAGCATCGGCATGAAAGACGAGATAGCAAAAGTGTGGGGCATAGAGTATCATGAAGTGTACGGCATAAGCGAGATTATAGGTCCGGGTGTGGCTTGCAACTGCAACTATTCAAGACTTTTGCATTTTCAAGAAGACCATTTTTATCCCGAGATAATAGACCCCAAAACGCTTGAAGTTTTACCTGAGGGCGAAAGAGGCGAACTTGTCGTTACAACTTTGACAAAACATGCTCTGCCGCTTGTACGGTATAGAACGGGGGATATTACCTCTTTGACAAGAACGCCGTGCAAATGCGGGCGCACAACAGCCAGAATAGAAAGCATAGCGGGCAGAAGTGATGATATGCTTTTAATCGGCGGGGTTAATGTATTTCCTTCACAGATTGAGCATGTGCTCTCTACAATAGAGGGTATCGCGCTGCATTATCAGATAATAGCAAAGAAAAAAGGGCATCTTGATAAACTTGAGATTGATATTGAGGTAGATGAGAGCGTAATGGTTGATGATATCGCAAAACTTGAGAGTTTAAAAGCCGTCATTTCAAAAGCTCTTTTAAACAACCTGTATATAAATGTCGAAGTTAAACTTGTCGCGCCCAAATCAATAGAGCGCAGCGAAGGCAAAGCCGTAAGAGTCATAGACGAAAGGAAAAAATAATGGCGGATTTTAAATATCTTGAACAACTCTCTATTTTTGTGGAAAACCGTTCGGGCGAGTTATACTCCATAACAACTCTGCTTGAGCGGGAGAATATCTCGCTTTTATCCATAGTTTTATCCGATAGCAGCGAGTTTGGCATCTTGAGACTGCTTACCAAAAATACGCAGCAGGCATGCTCGCTTTTAATCAAAAACGGCTTCATGGCGCAAAGTGCCAAAGTGATAGGCGTGCGCATCATAGACCAAGTAGGCAGTTTCAATAAAGTCGTGAAGATTTTGAATGAGGATAGTATCGATATACGCTATACATATACGGTCAATGAGAAAAACGACGGCATTTTTGTCTTTAAGGTTGATGATGAGAATATAGAAAAAGCCTCTTTGCTGCTTGAACAAAACGGCATAAAAACGGTAAACGAAAATGATTTATAAAGTTTTTTTGCTTTTGTTGTTTTCCTCTTTTTCGCTTTTTGCCGAAGAGTTTGAATCTTTTGTGAAATATAAAGTCGGTTACGGCGTTTTTACTTTGGGCGAAGCCGAAGCATATTTGAAGATATACGACAACGGCAGTTACAAAACGGAGATATCGGCAAAAGCAAAAGGTTTAGCTTCCGCGCTATCAAGGAGCCGTATAGAAAAATATATAAGCGAGGGCATAGTAGAAAATAATACGCTAATTGCGCACCATTTTGAAAAAGAGTCCTCTTACGGCGGCAAAAAACGGCGTATTGAATATCTTTGGGATCATGAAAATATGCAGATACTCATGGAGCGCGAGGAGTGCAAGGACAAAGAGTGCAAATACTCCTCAGAAATTTTGAGCGGCGATAAATATACTGAAAATGATATTTTGACCTTATATCATAATATTATGTTTGATTTGAATAAAACAGGCGCAAAAGAGATAAACGCTTCTGCTATCGGTTCAAAAAAGCCCGTTGTTATAATGCTTCCCGAAGGAAAACGACTCAAAACCGCTAAAAAAACTTTTGACGGCAAAGAGGGCACATATCTTGTTGTGATACTCAATCAAGAGATTTTTACAAGCGACAAAGGGGAGCTTTATGTAAATGTTGACAGCGACAATACGGCTTCAAAAGCGGTTTTGAAAAAGACGATGCTTTTTGGAGATGTGTGGGGCGAACAGATAGAAAAGAGGATCAGC
>JAISNU010000110.1 GCA_031276075.1 Campylobacteraceae bacterium | reverse complement strand
TTTTTTTATTTCTGGATTGCTTCGTCGTGCTTTGCACTCCTCGCAATGACGGATTTATATGAACAATACAGTTTTTCTGTCATTGCGAAGATGTCTTTTTATCATTACCTCTTTCCTCTGTTATGCCCTCCTCTTCCGTCATTGCGAACCACAGAATGTGGCGCGGCAATCCAGCAAACAATAAAAACCATTCAAGCATATAATCAAAAGGCGTCGTCTATCTTAACGATACTTTTTTGTCGTTGTTGCATATGGATTGCCGCGCTGGTTTTGTCAGCTCGCAATGACGGAAAATAGACGGCAGTTAGTCTGATATATAATGACGGAGGATGTAATCAACCTTATACAGGCATTCGAGTTAGTCTGATTTAATAATGATGAAGAGGAGCAATGGATTGTCGCGTAACGCTCCCAAGCGAAAGAGGACGCACTTGCTTTAAGACCATGAAAACCGCAGCAAAAATATCTGTCAAAATCATTTTATTTTTTAAACTTGATATTTTTAGTATGAATTAAAATACTCTTTTTAAAAGCTATTTTTGCCGAAAAAAGCGGAAATACAACTAAAATTCTACACTATATTTTCAATAATCTATATAAAACCTATAAATATACTTGACAATGAGAAAAATTTTACCTATAATACCGAATTATTTTTTTAAAAGGAGGAGAAAATGAGTTTTTTAAAACACATTTTAATTTGGTCTGTTTTGTTGGCGGCATCATTACTTTATGCTGCCCAAATTGAGCTTTTAAATGTCTCTTACGACCCGACAAGAGAACTTTACAAAGAGTATAACGAGGCGTTTATCAAGCATTATAAAGCGCTTACGGGCGACGATGTATCCGTTAAGCAGTCTCATGGAGGTTCGGGAGGACAGGCAAGAAGCGTTATAGACGGTCTTGAAGCCGATGTGGTTACGCTGGCTTTGGGAGGCGATATAGACGCTATCGCTAAAAAAACGCAAAAAATTGCGCCTGATTGGAACAAACGCTTCAAAAACAACAGCGCGCCTTATACTTCAACTATTGTTTTTTTAGTAAGAGCGGGAAATCCTAAAAAGATTAAGGATTGGGACGACTTGGTAAAAGACGGCGTAAAAGTTATCACTCCGGATCCAAAAACTTCGGGCGGAGCAAAATGGAATTACCTTGCCGCATGGGCGTATGCCGATAAAAAATACGGCGGCGAAGATAAGGCGAGAGAATTTGTAAAGAAACTTTACAAAAATGTTCCCGTACTTGACAGCGGCGCGCGCGGTTCCACCAATACTTTTGTTCAACGCGGTCTTGGCGATGTGCTTTTAGCGTGGGAAAACGAAGCGTTTTTGTCTATCAACGAACTTGGTAAAGGAAAATTTGAGATAGTCGTGCCAAGCCTTAGCATTTTAGCGGAGCCTTCTGTAAGCATCGTTGATGCGAATGTAAAGAAAAAAGGTACTGAAAAAACCGCAACCGAATATCTGAATTATCTCTATTCAAAAGACGGTCAGCGCATAGCGGGCAAAAATTACTACCGACCGACCGACGCGGAAGTAGCTAAAGAGTTTCAAGCGCAGTTTCCAAAACTTGAGCTTGTAGAGATTGAAAGGGATTTTGGCGGATGGGACGCGGCTGACAAGAAGCATTTTGCCGATGGCGCGGAGTTTGACAAAATATATAAAAAATAGTCAAAGATTGTACCAAAGAGAGTTTTACCGCTTCATTGCGGCTTGATTTTTAAAGTTGTTAGGCGGATTGCTTCACTGATTTTATCAGCTCGCAATGACGGAATTAGCGAGAGAAACTGTTTTGTTTTCTTTTTGTTTTGGATTGCTTCGCCCATCCTCGCAATGATAAAAGAACGATTGACAAAATAGAATGGGTTTACATTTCGGGCATAATGCGAATTGTATGCAATGACGGGAAAATTCCGTCATTGCGAGGAGAGCAAAGCAATCCAGAGAGAAATGGTGCAAATGATGAGAAAGAAAATGCACACTTTTTTGTCATTTTAAATTCCGTCATTGCGAGCCGCTTGCGGCGAAGCAATCCAGTGGGATTGTCAAAAACGGTTAAATATTTTAACTCTATAAAATTGTGATTTTGAATTAAAAATATTTAACACTTTGCGCTGCTGGATTGCTTCGCTTCGCTCGCAATGACGAAAGAGCAATGGATTTTCATTTTTTGAGCATGATTGCGGATTGCTTCGTCCTGCCGCGCAAGCTTGCAGTCTCGCAATGACAAAAACTGCTGAGAATTATAAGTCTCGGCAAGGTTTGAGCGATTACAGCAGTAAATGGGAGCAAGAGACGCTTTTTGATTAAAACAAGCAGAAAAGCTTGTTGGAATAACAAGAATGGATTGCTTCGTCGCAAGCTCCTCATAATGACGGAAGGTGGATTGCCGCGCTGACTTCGTCAGCTCGCAATGACGGAAATGGATGCGCGGTATGATTATGTGATTTTGATATTTGCCGTTTTTGCGGCGTTATGTAACCAAATCGTTTAAGGGTTTTTATGAGAAGCGATATTGAGACATTTTTATCACCGATATCCGTATTAACGGCTATTTATTATGACATAAGAGCTTTTAAGCGCATTTGCCAAAATTGCTTAAAAAGCATGAATTTTTTAAATATAAAAATTTTATGCGTTATTTGCTTGATTTTTAGGAGAATTGATGAGCGATATAAAAACTAAAATTAAACCGTTTTTGTTTGCGCTGTCCGCATTAAGCGGCGTTTATGCGATTTTTGCCATGTTTTGGGATTTTACGGCGTTTATAACTCTCGTTTTGATTTCGGCTCTGCTCGCGCTCATTGCATTTAACGCCGAATTTAAAAATTTTAATATCAAAACGGTTCTTTTTGCGCTCGCGTCGTTTTTGGCAGTTTTAGGCGCAGCATTTGTATTTACAGATATCAGAATCGCCGTAACGCTCGTTGTATGCGCTGGAGTTCTCAGTCTGATAGCTTTAAATATCAACGCTTTCAACGCAAGCCAAATCATCATAAATATCGTACTTCTTATCATACTTTTGTTTATACTCTCAGCCATTTACGCCAATCCAAACCACGCCCTTGCATGGGTATCGCTCATCATTTTCAGCGTCATTGCGGCATTGGTAAACAGAGTCGGCTACAAAAAAGCAAATCCCAAACTTCCCGGCTTTGGCATAAGTTTGGGGCTTTCGCTCACTTATATGTCGTTTTTGATACTGATACCGCTTAGCGCGCTCGTTTTATACTCTACACAGACAACATGGGGGAAATTTTGGGAAACGCTAAGCGATCCGCGCATCATGGCGGCTCTGAAAATCTCTTTTGGGGCAAGTTTCACAGCAGCACTCATCAACTGCTTTTTTGGACTTGTTATCGCATGGGTTTTAACAAGATATGATTTTTGGGGTAAGCGCGTGATTGACTCCATCATAGACCTGCCCTTTGCGGTGCCTACGGCGGTTGCCGGTATATCATTAGCGTATATATTTTCGCCAAACGGCGTTTTGGGCGATTTTTTACAGCTTTTGACAGATAAAATCCACTCGTTTGCGCCTTATTTCAAAGAATGCGCCAATGGTGAGAGCTGTTTTTCAAAAGTTTTGGCAAATACGGATTTAAATGTCGCCTACTCAACTATTGGTATCATTATCGCGCTCGTATTTATCGGGCTTCCTTTTATTGTGCGCACCGTTCAGCCTGTTATAGAAGAGCTTGACAAAGAGTTGGAAGAGGCGGCAAGTTCGCTCGGCGCAAACTTTTATCAAATCTTTACAAAAGTCATATTTCCGACCATTTACCCTGCCCTTCTTACAGGCTTTGCGCTGGCGTTTGCAAGGGGGCTTGGCGAATACGGCTCCGTTATATTCATATCAAGCAATATGCCGTATGAGAGCGAAATAGTCCCGCTTCTTATCGTCAAAAAACTTACGCAGTTTGATTATGTGGGAGCAAGCGTTATAGGCGTGATAATGCTTATCGCGGCATTCATATTGCTGCTGCTTATCAATTTTTTGCAAACTTTTGCAAAACGCAGAAAAAAGGGGCTTTGATGAGAAAAACGGTTTTATTCGGCAGCTTCAACGCGGTTCATGTAAGAAAAACGCTTTTATTTGCGTTTATGGCGCTCTTAGCGTTTTATTGGTTTTATGTATTGTTCGGAGACTTCAAAAACGCCGTAGTTTTTGCGGCAATTGAGGCGGTTTTCATCGGTACGGCAAAAAGTCTTTTAAAACCTTTGATATTTTTTATTGCAGGCGCGGCAGTTGCGGCTTTTTATATATTTTTGAGCGGAAACTTGGCGGCTTTTAATGTGATATTTGCATTTATCACAATACTGAATGTCATAACGGATTCTGCGAAGACAAAAGCTTATTCAAAAGAGCCTGCATGGATAAAAATCGCAGCTTTAATCGTTGTATTTTTATTTTTGACGGTATTTGTGTTTTTGCCGCTTTATACGATATTTACGCAGGCTTTTTCAAAAGGCGTAACGGCGTATTTCGCTTCAATACATGAAAGCGATGCGTTTTCGGCTATAAAACTTACTTTGATAGTCGCTCTCGTCGCCGTGCCTGTCAATACTTTTTTCGGCGTGTTGCTGGCATGGGCTGTCGCCAAATTTGACTTCAAAGGCAAAAGTATCATCACTACCCTTATAGAAGTGCCGTTTGCGATATCGCCCGTTATCGCGGGACTTATATTTATCCTGCTGTTTGGCGCGTCCGGGTGGTTTGGCGCATATTTGACGGAGCATGATATAAAAATAGTCTTTGCGCTTCCGGGCTTAGTATTGGCGACGGCTTTTGTTACATTTCCTTTTGTGGCAAGAGAGTTGATACCCTTGATGCAGGAGATGGGCAAAGATGACGAAGAAGCGGCTTTGACTTTGGGCGCTGGCGGTTTGCAGACATTTTTCAAAGTTACTCTTCCCAATATCAAATGGGGGCTTTTGTACGGAGTCGTACTTACAAACGCCAGAGCTATGGGAGAGTTCGGCGCGGTAGCGGTAGTATCGGGGCTTATAAGAGGCGTTACGATGACTATGCCTTTGCATATAGAGGTGCTTTACAACGAATACTTATTTGCGGCAAGTTTCGCGGTCGCATCTTTATTGACATTTTTGGCTCTTGTAACTTTGATTGTGAAGACGATTATTGAGCATTTTATAGCTTTACAGAGAAAAAGATCTTTTTACGGTCTTGAACAAGGAAATTTATGAGTATAGAGATTTCACATATAACTAAAAAATTCGGCGCATTCAGCGCGCTTGACGATATAAGCCTTACCATACCAAACGGCGAATTGACAGCGCTTTTAGGACCGTCAGGTTCTGGCAAAACAACGCTTCTTAGGATTATCGCCGGACTTGAAAATCCCGACAGCGGCGAGATAAGATTTTTCGGCGAAGAGTCCACAAACAAACCGACAAAAGATAGAAAAGTGGGGTTTGTATTTCAGCATTACGCGCTTTTCAAGCACATGAATGTTTTTGACAATATAGCATTCGGATTGAAAATCCGTCCGCGCTCCGTAAGACCGAGTAAAGAAGAGATAAAAGAGAAAGTATTTAAACTGCTTAAAATGGTGCAGTTAGAACCTTTGGCAAACCGTCTTCCAAGCGAGCTTTCAGGCGGACAAAAACAAAGAGTGGCGCTTGCCAGAGCATTGGCGGTAGAGCCGAGAGTTTTACTTTTGGACGAACCGTTCGGAGCGCTTGACGCCAAAGTTAGACAGGAATTGCGCCGCTGGCTTAGATATCTGCATGACGAAATACACATAACAAGCGTATTTGTAACGCATGATCAGGAAGAGGCTTTGGAAGTTTCGGACAAAATAGTTATCCTGAACAAAGGTAAAATAGAGCAGACGGGAACTCCCGAAGATGTTTACGATAATCCCGTCAATCCTTTTGTTTACGGCTTTTTGGGAAATGTCAATCTATTTCATGCAAGGCTTGAAAAAGGCGCTTTGAGGCTTGACGAATCCGATAAACAAAAAGAGGACATTTCATTTTTTATAAGACCTCATGATGTCAAAATAACCGCCGTAAATGAAGACGGAAAATCCATAGAAGCGAAAATAACCGCTTATAGAATTTTGGGAAGCCGCGTAAGGGTAGAGCTTAAAACAGTTGAGGGCGAAAAAGAAATAGAAGCCGATATAGACAAAAAAGAGTGGAAAGTTATCAAAAATTTAAGCCAGAAAAGCGTTTATATTAAATTTATCGGCGCGAAAATTTACACGGCGGACGAACATTGGAGCGATTATGTCATATAATAATCTATTTCATTATAATAAGAGGTCATGATGTATAGTTTACTTCAACAAATCGTAAGCAAGATAGACGGCAAAATCGCTCTTTCATTTAGTTATCAAGCAGAAGATGCAGCGGTTTTGCACCTCTTGTCGCAGTGTAAAATCAAATCTTTTGAAGTCTTTACATTAGACACCGGAAAGCTTTTTGACGAGTGTGAAAAACTTCACAAAGAAACAGAGGAGTTTTTTAAAATATCCATAAAAAAATATTTGCCAAAAAGCGGCGAAATTGAACATCTTGAAAAAAAGCTTGGAGATTGGGGCATGAGAGAGAGTTTGGAAAACCGCCGTCTTTGCTGCCGCATAAGAAAAGTTGAACCGCTTGAAAGGGCGCTTAAAGGCAAAAGCGCGTGGGTAACGGGACTTCGCGTGGCGCATGGCATTACAAGAAATAATCTTCAAATCGTAGAGTATGACGAAAAATTTAATCTTTTTAAGATAAATCCTATCGTATTTTGGAGCGATGAGGAGTTGTTTGGCTATATAAAAGAGTATAATCTCCCTCTCAATCCTCTCTACTCGCAAGGCTTCAAAAGTATCGGCTGTAAACCATGTACAAGAGCCGTGAAAGACGGCGAAGACATAAGAGCGGGCAGATGGTGGTGGGAAAATCCCGAACACAAAGAGTGCGGCTTGCACATAAAGGAAAAATAGATGGATAAACTTGACAAGTTAGAATCCCAAAGCATATTTATCATAAGAGAAGCTTACAAATCATTTAAAAATATCGGCATGCTCTGGTCTATCGGCAAAGACAGCACCGTTTTATTGTGGCTTGCAAAAAAGGCGTTTTTAGGGCATGTGCCGTTTGAACTTATACATGTGGATACGAGTTTTAAAATCCCCGAAATGATAACTTACCGCGATAAAATAGCCAAAGAGTTGAAATTGCGCCTTGTTGTCGGGCAAAATAAAAAAGCGCTTTTAGACGGGAAAACTTTTGTAAACGGGCTTGATAGAATATCCTGCTGTAAAGAGTTAAAAAGTACGGCTTTAAAACATACGCTTGAAGGGAGTTGGGAAAGATTGGTTTACGACCCGAAAACGGACAAATGGAGCGAAGTAAAAAACGCGCAGCCTTATAACGCCGTTATAGTCGGAGTAAGAAGCGACGAAGAGGGAAGCCGTTCAAAAGAGAGAGTATTTTCCGCGCGCGATGAAAAAAGCGAATGGGACGCAAGCACGCAGCCGCCCGAACTTTGGAATCTCTATAAAACCGAATTTGCACCCAAAACGCATGTAAGAGTACATCCCCTTTTGGAGTGGACGGAGCTTAATATCTGGGAGTATATAGACAGAGAAAATATACCCGTTATCCCTGTGTATTTCAATCAAGGAGACGGCAAAAGATACCGTTCTTTGGGCTGTTATCCATGTACAAGCCCCGTTGAGAGTGAAGCTAAAAATCCAAAAGAGATTATAGAAGAGCTTACAAGCGGCAAATTTAAAGATATAGCCGAACGCTCAGGACGCGCACAGGATAAAGAGGGCGGCGGAACGCTGGAAGCATTAAGAAAAGAGGGGTATATGTGATGAGAGAAAAAATGCACACT
>JAISNU010000080.1 GCA_031276075.1 Campylobacteraceae bacterium | reverse complement strand
ATGCTTTTTGGCGGAGAGTAAGAGAAATCGCATGCTTTGACGGAAAGCAGCGGCTAAGCCGTATTGAAATCATACGAACAAATACTGTCCCGCCTTGCTGTTTTGAGCCGTCTTTGAACCGATACAAGCGTTGTATTTAAATTTGTGATTGATGAAGTTGATATGTTTTGCAATGCTTACACGCAAAACAGCGCGTATATTGTGGGATTGCAATAATTATGATACTTTTTGAATTTGTAATTTTTTTTAACAAAATAGCGGTAAACTCGGTGTTTTGAGGCTATTTTAGTATCATATTTTTTGTAGATGACAGTTTAAGGTTTCTGAGCTTTTTTGATATTTTGTAACTTTCTAAAAATTTTAGTTAAATTGTCTAAAAATATTGATGGTTCGTAATTTGTATGATTTTTCTGCGAATTTTAGAATAGTTGCAAAATAGCAACTAATGGACAAAGACTAATGGACAGCTTAGATAAATGGACATTTGTCCATTAGTCCTTTTAGTGGTAGTTTCTTTAGCTTTTTATACTTTTGCTGTCATTTGTAGAGTGTAGTGAGACACTCTTTATTTTTTTAAGCCGAATACTCTATTATACAGAGTATCCAAATCGTTAACGCTTAATTTTTCCAAATCGGTTACATTTTTACGAAGCTTTATTGATGCAAACTCAAGTAGATCCTCACATATGCCATCTTGCAGGAATTGTATATTCTTTGAACCTGCCTGCATTTAATAGTTTTAACTCCTTTCTGTATTTTGACCTTTCTATATATAAAAAATGTATAGCATCTTGGTAATACTCTTTTGGCAATAATGAATATTGTGTAATTTTAATTTTCTTTTAAGTCCGCCGAACATAGCAGTATAAATATTGTCTTTATATCCTATCATCATTTCGTAGGTTTCTTTTATAATTTCTTGGATTTTAGCTTGTTGCTCTTGACTTATATGAATATCAGGATTATGTTGGATGACTTTTATTTCAGGCTTTACGGGTTTAGGCGGGACATAATAATGATTTATGTTAATATTATTACCGTTGCCACTTACCATAGTATTATTTTTTCCACCTATAGTCGCTTTAGGTTTCATGTGCTTCCTTTATTTTTAGTAATTTAGACTCAAACTCTTCAATAAGTTTTGGAGTGGCGTAGTTTTCTATGAGATTAAACAGGTTTTCAAATTTTTTATCACTTTTTTTTGTGCTGTTTACGATATTTCCTTCACCTGATACAATTACATTGTTATCACCGCTTACATCCCCAATAATCTGTTCTATTGTTGTATTACCCAACTGGGCTATTTTTTGAATTATATCAACCGGCGCTTTGCGCTCCCCGCTTTCATATCTTAAATATGTGCGTTTTGATACGCCTATTTTGTTACAAAACTCGTCTTGTGAAAGTTTCAGTGTTTTTCTAATTTCCTTGAAAATGTTGCCAATTTCGTTTAAATTTTTTCCCATTTAGTCATTTTCCTCTTGACATTATTACCCGATTGGGCTACAATACCGCTATGAAAACAAAAGCAGTAAATGATTCTAAACTAAAAAAGATTTAGAAATGTTTAAAAGTTTGTTTTTCTTATCCGCGCCTTATGTAGAAGGTACTAAAGCCTGCAGCGATGCGTCTTTAGCGACATTTTCTTTAATTTATTGGCACCTTTGGCAGGAGAGCACTTTGCGGGCATATGCGCATTAAAGAGGCAAAGAAGGTGTTAAACGCACGCGGGTAGCCGAGCCACGACCGCGGTTGACTTTTTTTGAGGGGGGATGATGTTTTCATTGATTTCCTTTTAAAAAAAATAAACATTTCTACTGTTGTAGATGATAAATCGTAGCTATAAACTTAATTACATCCTCCTCTTCAAAAAAAATCAATCAAAGGAATGAACATGAAAACATTCAAATACAAAAAATGGCTGTGCGAATGGAGAGAAAGCGAACAGATTATTTTCTCTATACGCCACAGGAGTTGGAACAGCCCGCTGGGGTTCGTTACCACGAGTTTGAATGCTCCACCGCGGAGCATTGCAAAGAGTTTATAGACAGTTATTAAGAAGGTAAATGGAAGGATTAATAATGTTTCTGCTGTTTATGGCATGGGGTGTAATTTTTTTATTTGACGATTTAAAAAAAGGATAAAAAATGAAAAAGAAGTTTCAAAACGCGTTATCAAAAAAATTCTACGAAGAGGGGATAACAATGAGTGGCTGGGCGCGAAAGCACGGTATACCCGTGTTTCAAATTTGGCAGCTTGCAAATGGACATAGACGCGGTACAAGAGGGGTAAGCAAAAAAGTAGTGGAGTTATTAAAAGCCGAAGGACTATGGGCTGAAGATGATAAGGCGGCGTAAATGTGGGTATTGGCAAAAGAAGCAACAGACAAAACAGGCATATCATTTGATACAATACATAAACAAATAAAGCGCGGTAAATGTATATATAAATACCGCTATGTGGACGGTAAAGGCCGCGGTGGACGAAAGCTTGAGATATGGGTGGATGACAAATTACAACCTGTAGATTGCCACTGGGCTTCGCCCCTCGCAATGACGGAATGTGTGGCTTCTCGCATTCCTCGCGACGAGCCTTCTACGGAAGGCAAACAAGCGTGCGGGAGCGCCAAAAAAGAGTGTGATCAGCCTTTGATGCGCGAAAAACCGCACGAAACCAAACAGGCGATTGATCCCATCACATATAACTACAATTGCTTGACTAAGTCCAAGCAAGCAAAAGTACTTGAACGCATAGAACTTGTTAAAAGCTATGTAAACCGCCCTAATTGGATGGACTTTGAGCAATGGGCAAATGGTAAGAATCTTCCAACCAAAGCGCATTTTTTTAAGTGGGTACGGTTGTACAGGCAAGGTATCCGTAACCAAAATGTTTTAGACCTCTTTTGCGACAAGAGAGGGCGTCCGAAAGACAGTCTAAAAATGACTGTTGAGATGCAGGAGATGGCACAGCGCTATATTTTGCGTCGCGACATACAATTTCAATACAACGCTTGTTTCGGTTTATACCAAAGGATATGCTAAAAAATTCTCTTGCATTTTTGTTTCAATACAACGCTTATGTTATTTTAACTGTGCAAATTACTCTGAGACGACGCATTTATATTATCTCTATCTCCAGCTCCAATCTAACGCCGAATTTTTCAAAAACAGCTTTTTTTGCCTCGTTTATAAGAGTTACCGCTTCTTCGTAAACGCCGCCGCCGAGATTTACCAAAAAATTCGCATGCATGTCGCTAAACGCCGTATTTCCAACGCGCCTGCCCTTAAATCCCGCCGCTTCCAACAGTCGCCCTGCAAAATCATTCGGCGGATTTTTAAAACAGCTTCCTGCGCTCGGAAATCCTGGCTGATTATTTCTCATACTTTTAAATATTTCAAGCAGCGCATAATCAAATCCATCTTTTTTTTCAAAAACCGCTTCAAATATTACGCCCTTAATGCCGCTTTTTCTGTATCCAAAGTCTATATCATCTTTTGCTATTTTCGCGCCGTTTACCAATACGCTTATGAGATTATCCGATATGCAAAATTCTTTTAATCCCGCATTCATTTTGACGATACCGCCCATCGTACCGGGCAGCTTTTGCAGCAGTTCAAATCCTTTTAGATTATGTTTTTTAGCGTAACTCAAAACTTTTCCGCTGCTTGA
>JAISNU010000101.1 GCA_031276075.1 Campylobacteraceae bacterium | reverse complement strand
CAGTTCCCCCGCAATGACAAAATAAGGCGAAAGCGTATCATTAAAATAAATGGAACAATTCTTTTAATTTATATACTTGAATTGTTTTTTGTTCTTTTTCTGGATTGCTTCGTCCTGCCGCGTTTCGCTCGCACTCCTCGCAATGACGGAGGAATGGAGTTACTGCGTTCTCTCATATAATGGTTTGCATGACGAAAAAAAGAATGCTTCTCGCGATGACGCAAAGGTGCATTTATGGCACAAATGGAAACAATGGCTTGTAGTGATAAAAAATATTTACAATATTTTATAGTATTTTTTCCATTAGCTCTATCTAAAAAAATTCGACATCAAACAAAATCTTTCTACTTATGAACCATATTGCATCATTATCTTCATTATCATAACAAAATGAATATATGATATCATCTTTATGTTTTTTTAAGCATTTAGTATAGTCGTTATCATCATAATAGTCAAATCCTAGCGTATTTTTAAGATAATTTTCATGCGCCGAAAAAGTTTCTGATTTATTATCGTCAAATTCTATGTAAAGCACGCGGACAGATAATGGAGCGTCTATCTTTGGAAAAAACTCTGCAATCTCTTCATCCGTAGTATCAGTTGTTGTATTATATAACCATATACCAATCCAGCGTCTATTATCTGCTATATCTGAACAAGCATCAGCTATATAATTACCAAGCACATAACATGTTTCGTCATATGTATCTTGCTGAAAACCTTGATCGGTAATATTATCTACAAAATTACTAAAAACACTATCCGAAACAGGGTAATATATAAGACCTTTTTCTCTTGCTTTAATATCTCCATCCGATAATGCAAAGGAAATGAAAAAATCACTATCCTCTATATGCGGCAATTGCGCATCAACATCAGAGCTCCTGCCTCCGCCGCATCCAACTAAAAACAAAATGCTAAAAAGTATAGTAAAGAGATTAGCTAAAACTTTCATCTGTTCCCTCCATTAATATAGAAAATTTAGTAATTATATTTATTTAGATTTAATATTTTTTAAAATCTTACTATTGTTATTATCTAAATTAATTTATATATATAATTTTATCAGATGAAAACGCTATGCAGGAAATAAATATAAATGCAATAATTAAAAATACATCATCAAATATTATATAAATACTATTTCTCTTATTTACTCTATAAAGTATTTCATTGCTTGCCATAGTAATATCCTCCTCGCGGTTGTGTATTAAACGCTGAATTCCGTTCAAACTTTATATTTTCATTTGGTGGATACTCTTGTTTGGGAATTGCCATAATTTCGCCTTTAAATCTTTCAAAACATATTTTTTAATTTTAAAATTGACAATAAAGTAAACTAAAATAGACAATAAAGACATAAAAAACCAATAATTTCTTTTTTCAATAAATAACTGTTTTTTACTATTGGGTTTTTGTCATAGTCTTGCAAATATTATCCTTTATATTCGTATAGCATGTTCCATGCGCGCTAAAACCTCTTTTAAAACTGCTCTTGGCATTGCAAAGTTCAGCCTTACAAATCCTTCGCCGCCTTCTCCAAAACTCTTTCCGTCGTTTAGTATAACGCCGCCTTTTATGAAAAGTTTCCAAGCGTCTGTACCCAGCGCGCGGCAGTCTATCCATGCAAGATAGGTCGCTTCAAGCTTTAAAAGTTTAAGTTTCGGATTGTTTTGTATAAACTCTTGAATTAATTTTAGATTTTCTCTTAAATACTTTTTTACCTCTTTTAACCAAACTCCGCCGCCCTCATACGCCGCTTGTGCCGCTGTAAGAGCCAGCAAATTAACCCCGCCGTTTATATGCCCCATAGATTTTTCAAATGCCGCTTTAAGTTTTTCATTTGATATAACGGCAAAAGAGCTTTGAAGCCCTGCGATATTAAATGTTTTGCTTGGAGACATAAGCGTGATTGTCCTGTCGGCGATTTCGGACGAGAGCGAAGCTATTGGTATATGTTTGGCGATTTTACTCAAAACCAAATCCGCATGTATTTCGTCAGAACATATCAAAAGGTCATATTTTAGGGCTATTTGCGCGATTTTTAAAAGCTCCTCTTTTGTAAAGACCGTTCCTCCGGGATTGTAAGGATTGCAAAGCAGTATCAGGCGGCAGTTTGGTTTTATACTCCTTTCAAATTCGTCAAAATCCACGCTCCATCTGTTTTCTATCTCTCTCATACGCACTGCGGTAACTTCGCGGTTCATATTTAAAGGCGCGCTTAAAAAGTATGGATAAATCGGGGTTGTCGTTACCGCGCTCTCATTTTCTTTTAACATTCCGCAAGCTATATTCAGGCTTGCCACAACGCCCGAAGTAAAAACAAACCACTCTTTTTTCGTATCCCAGCCATGTTCTTGCCTGATAAAATTTACCGCGCTCTCAATCAATTTATCATTTACTGCCGTATATCCGAATACCCCATGTTCTATCCGTTTTTTCAGCGCGTCTATAACGCATTGCGGGGATTTAAAGTCCATATCCGCCACCCATGCAGGTATTGCTTCTTTATAATCTTTATATCTTTCAAGTTTTAACGCATGCGTGCCGTCTCTGTCTATTATCTCATCAAACATATCCGTCCTTTTATTACTTTTAAATGGTTGCTTGGATAAAATTTTAGCCGATATTTGTTTAAAGGACGAAATTTGAGAGCATTAATAAGCGTAAGCGATAAAACAGCCGTTGTGGAATTTGCCAAATCGCTTGAAAGTTCAGGTTATGAGATAATCTCTACAGGCGGTACCTACAAACTTTTAAAAGAAGAGGGCGTTAAAGCCGTTGAGATAAGCGAAGTTACAAAATTTCCCGAAATGTTTGACGGCAGAGTAAAAACGCTAAATCCCTATATACATGGAGGTATTTTGCATAGACGCGATAATACGGCGCATGTGCAAACAGCCAAAGAGCGCGGCATACGCGGGATAGATTTGGTATGCGTAAATCTCTATCCTTTTAAAGAGACAATATCAAAAACGGACGATTTTGATGAAATAATAGAAAATATTGACATAGGCGGTCCTGCCATGATAAGAAGCGCTGCAAAAAATTTCAGCGATGTGATAATCGTAACGGATATTTTGGATTACGATATTGTGATAGAAAAGCTTAAAAATGGCGGCAATACGATTGAATTCAGGCGAAACTTGATGATAAAAGCATATGAGCATACGGCGGCATACGACGCTATGATAGCAAACTATATGAATGCACGCTTTAATGGCGGTTTTGGCAGTAAACAGTTCATCGTCGGCGCTAAAGCCTTTGATACAAAATACGGTGAAAATCCGCATCAAAAGGGCGCTTTGTATGAATTTGACTATTTTTTTACGACAAATTTTAAAACTTTAAAAGGCGAAGCAAGCTTTAACAATATGACCGATATAAACGCTGCTGTTAAAATAGCGGCGGCTTTTGGCGAAGCGGCGGCTGTTTGTATTGTAAAACACGCCAATCCATGCGGTTTTGCCTTGAAAGAGACGCTTTTGGAGAGTTATACGCATGCGCTTAAATGCGACCCCGTATCAGCATACGGCGGAGTTGTGGCGGTAAACGGCACGCTTGATGAAGTTTTGGCAGGCAAGATAAATGAAATATTTGTAGAGGTTATAATTGCCGCAAGCGTAACTCCCGAAGCTTTAAAAGTCTTTGAAAACAAAAAACGCATCAAAATCTTTTCTCAAGAGAGCAAATATCTTGTTTTAAACGGAGATTTGTACGACTTTAAACATATAGACGGCGGCTTCGTGTATCAGCAAAGCGACAGCGTCAGCGAAAAAGAGTTGAGCGATGCAAAACAGCAGAGTAAAAGAGCGGCTTCGAAAGAGGAATTTGAGGATTTGAAGATAGCCTGTAAAATAGCTGCACTTACAAAATCAAACTGTGTGGTTTATGTAAAAGACGGCGTCATGGCGGCTATCGGCATGGGAATGACAAGTAGAGTAGATGCCGCTAAATCCGCGCTTTTAAAAGCAAAAGATATGGGGCTTGACATAACGGGCGCAGCTCTTGCGTCGGAAGCTTTTTTCCCGTTTAGAGACAGTATTGACGCGGCGGCAAATGCGGGTGTTAAAGCGATAATAGAGCCGGGCGGAAGTATAAGAGACGATGAAGTGATAAAAGCGGCTGACGAATACGGCATAGCTTTGTATTTCACGGGTGTGCGGCACTTTTTGCATTAAAATTTCGGCGAAAACGGCACATGATGATTTTGTTTTTAAATTGACAGGTTGTCATTCCTTATCTAACTCTGTCATTGCGAGGAGTGCGAGCGAAGCGTGGCAGGACGAAGCAATCCACATTTCGTTATCATTATCTGTTATGCAAGTCTCTTTCCGTCGTTGCGAGGAGTGCAAGCAAAGCGAAGCACGACGAAGCAATCCAGAAAAATACCATAAACAACCCAAACATGTAAATACCAAGACAGTTTCATTGATTATTAATGATACTTTTTGTTATTGTAAATTATGGATTGCCACGCTGACTTCGTCAGCTCGCAATGACGGAGTGGGGACATAAATGACGGCGTATTGGTCATACTCATGCTCCTCTTTGTTATACCCGCGCAGGTGGGGATCCAAACTATAAAAAACTGTATATGAGGCAAATAAACAACTACTTTGGATTGCTTTGCCCCGCTCGCAATGATGAAAGGGGCGTTTTTTAAAATTCCTTTTGGATTCCCGCCTGCGCGGGAATGACAAAAAAAGGTGAGGAATGGTAGTTTCTGGATTGTCATGCTGACTTCGACAGCGTGGCAATGACAAAACAACATGAAACAGTCAAAACATAAAAATAAAAGAGATAAAATTTATCCTTTTGCGGTAAAAATTTAGACAAAAGCAAAGCGAAATATTTTACATAAAATTGCCGAACAGAAGGAGTTTAAAGAACTCTCACCTTGTTTTAAGTACTATTTAAGTACAATATCGCGGTTTTTTACAGTCTTATTGATTTTAGGAGAATCCCATAATGGAAGATGCAAAACGCAAGCGTATTTTAGTGAAATTTTCAGGCGAAGCGCTTGCAGGCAGCGGCGGCTTTGGTATTGACAGCGACATATTGAAGTATATCGCAGAGGAAATTCGTTCTTTGGTGGAAAATAACATTGAAGTAGGCATCGTAATAGGCGGAGGCAATATCATACGAGGCGTCAGCGCGGCAAAAGGCGGCATCATAAAACGCACAAGCGGCGATTACATGGGAATGCTTGCTACCGTTATAAATTCTATCGCTATGCAGGAAGCTTTGGAAAGCAGCGGTATTGATGTGAGAGTGCAAAGCGCGATAAAAATGGAACAGATATGCGAAACTTTCATTGTGCGAAGAGCCGTAAGACACTTGGAGAAAAACCGCGTTGTAATATTTGCCTCAGGTACGGGAAATCCGTTTTTTACGACCGATACCGCGGCTACTTTGAGGGCTATTGAAATTAACGCCGATATGATTATTAAGGCTACAAAAGTGGACGGCATTTACGACAAAGACCCAAATAAATTTCAAAACGCCGAAAAACTGAGCGCTCTAAGTTATGAACGCGCCATGAATGACGATATAAAAGTCATGGATGATACTTCAATTGCACTTGCCAAAGATAATAACCTGCCGATTGTAGTTTTCAATATGTTCAATAAAGGCAATCTACTTTCTATTATACAGGGCGATTACTCTGCCTGTTCGATAGTAAAATAACAAAATTTAAAAAGGATACATAATGAGAAGCGAACAAATAACCGCAAAAGCCTTAAAAGCTACCGGAGACGATAGATACAAATTGTCCGTACTCGTTTCAAAAAGAGCGGAAAAGTTATCTTTGGGCGCGCAGCCGCTTGTGGATAATATAGACGGATTGAAGCCCGTAGATATAGCTATTTTAGAAATAGCAGAAGGTAAAATATCTCTTGAAAATATAGAGGAAAAAAACTCATAATAAAATGAGCGACAATATACTCGACAGTCTTGAAGAGCTGTTTAAAAGAATCGGCGCTTGCAAAAATATAGAGGAAGCCAAAAAGATACTTTTCGGCGAATTCAAAGGAGCGCGTGAAAATATCTCAAAAGCTATAGAACTTGCAATTAAACAGCATGAAGGGCAGACGCGCAAATCGGGCGAACCGTATGTAATACACCCGATTTTGGTATCGGCTATCGTAGCAAGATACGGCGGCGACGAGACTATGATTGTAACATCTTTGCTGCATGATGTGGTGGAAGATACCGAAACCACTACCGAAGAAGTGGCGCAGATGTTTGGTTCCGACGCGGCAAATCTCGTGGACGGGCTGACCAAAATCATGACAATAAGAGAAAATAAATTAGCTCCGTCAAATTCCGGTGAAAAGCTTATGAGTTCGGCTATGAATTTTCGCAAAATGCTTTTAGCTTCCATAAGTGATGTGAGAGTTTTAGTCATAAAACTTTGCGACAGACTTCATAATATGATGACATTAAATGCGCTGCCGCCGAATAAACAAAAAAGAATAGCCGAAGAGACGCTCGTGGTTTACGCGCCTATAGCGCACAGACTGGGTATTTCATCTATAAAAAACTACTTGGAAGATTACAGTTTTTACTACATAATGCCCGAAGAGTACAAAAAAATAGACGAGTATTTAACGGAGCATAAACAACAGTTTCAATTAAGATTAAATCTGTTTTTAGACAAAATAAATACTCTTTTACAGCAAAACGGTTTTAGCGAGAGTGATTACAAACTTGAAAAGCGCATCAAGCATCACTACTCTATCTACATAAAAATGCAGCGCAAAGGTATCAGCATAGAAGAAGTTTTAGACCTTTTGGCGATTAGGATTATCACGAAAGAGCCGCTTGATTGCTATAAAGCTTTGGGGATTTTGCATCAATATTTCAATCCTATCATTTCGCGTTTTAAAGATTATATCGCGATACCAAAAGATAATGGTTATCAGACGATTCATACGACGATATTTGACGATAAATCCATCATAGAGGCGCAAATCCGCACTTTGGACATGCATAATGTCGCAGAGTTCGGCGTTGCGGCTCACTGGAAATATAAATATTCCGGCGGCATTAACCCAAAACTTGACTGGCTTAATGAGATAAAAAACAAAGAGGGCGAGAGCGACAATGCGGCGGAGTTTTACGAGTTTACCAAAGACAGCTATTTATACAGCGAGGATATAGCGGTTTTTTCGCCGAAAGGCGATATTTTTACGCTCTCTCGCGGCGCGACGGTGTTGGATTTCGCTTATGAAATACACACGGAAATCGGCTCTCACGCAAAAGAAGCATTTGTAAACAGACAAAAAGCCCCGCTTTTAGCAGAGCTTAAAAACGGCGACATAGTACGCATAATAACAAGCGAAGAGCCTATATACCGATGCAGTTGGGTAAACAGCGTTAAAACGGGCAAAGCTAGAACGGCTATCATGCAGGCATGCCGCCAAAAGGTGAGAGAGATAAATTATCGCGTGGCGATAGATATACTTTTGGGTATTTTTAATACAAAAGAGAGCAGGCTTTTGATATGGCTCAAAAAAGAGCGGCTTGATAAAAAGATAGACAAAGCCGCGACAGATTCTATCTATTTGCAAGATGTCGTGAACGCCTTAAAAAAGTATCCGATAGGCGAAAAGGTGATTTTGCCGTTTTTAAACCGCAACAAATATCAGGTAAAAAAACAGAAATTTGAAAATATAGTCGTTTATTCCAATCAAAATGTAAATTCCGTTACTTTTGACTATTGCTGCCACCCAAAAAGAGGCGACGATATCATAGGATTTGTAAAAAAAGCCGATGTGATAGTTCATCACAAGATGTGTGAACGCGCTGCAAAATTGATAGAAGCAAAAGAGCCTATGATATTTGTCAAATGGACGAGAGATGCTCCCGGACAGTATAAAATGCTTGTCAGTATTGAGAATAAGCGCGGTTCGTTGGCGGCATTTTTGGCGTTTTTAGTGAAAATGCAGGTAAATTTGCAGACGATAGAGTTAAATAAAGCCGATGACGGCGCGGTGGAGTATTTTAAAATAGTCATAGAGCTTCCAGAAAATGTCCGCCCTGAACAGATAAGAGATAATATCAAAGAGCGGTATAAATTGTTGGATTTTGTATCTTTAAACGACGCATATAAAACGAGATAAGGGTAAAAATGGAAGAAAAAATAAAAAGAGCATTGGAAGAGATAAAACGGGGAAGTGCTGAAATCATAGATTATGAAAGAATAGAGGCGTTAGTCAGGGCATTTTTTGAAAAAGGGGAGAATTTTTTTGTAAAAGCGGGATTTGACCCTACTGCGCCTGATTTACATTTGGGACATACCGTACTTTTGCAAAAAATGGCGCAGCTGCAAAAATATGGCGCAACAGTTCAATTTTTAATAGGCGATTTTACAGCGCAGATAGGCGACCCGACAGGCAAAAGCGAGACAAGAAAAAAACTTGATAAAAACACCGTTTTGCAAAATGCTAAAAGTTACGAAGAGCAGGTTTTTAAAGTATTGGATCCGAAAAAAACGCAGATACTTTTTAACTCCGCATGGATAAACGAACTTGGCGCGGCGGGACTTGTAGAGCTTACTACTACTTTTAGCGTTGCGCGTATGCTGGAGCGGGAAGACTTTGAGAAGCGTTACCGCTCCCAAATGCCCATATCAATCAGCGAGTTTTTATATCCTCTGCTGCAAGGTTACGACAGCGTAGAGTTAAAATGCGATATAGAAATGGGCGGAACAGACCAAAAGTTTAATCTTCTCATGGGACGGCAATTGCAGCGGGTTTACAATGTCGGCAAAGAGCAGGCGGTTGTTATGATGCCGCTGTTGGAAGGACTTGACGGCGTTAATAAAATGAGTAAATCTTTAGGTAATTATATCGGCGTAACGGATGAGCCAAACTCTATGTTTGGCAAAATTTTGAGCATAAGCGATGAACTTATGTGGAGATATTACGAACTTTTAAGCTCCAAGAGTATAAAAGAGATAGAAGAGTTAAAAGAGGGCGTTAAAAACGGCTCCTTGCATCCAAAAACCGTCAAAGAAGAACTTGCCGTTGAAATAACTGCGCGTTTTCACTCCGAAAGCGCGGCAAATGCGGCAAAAGAGGAATTTGACAGAGTGCATAAACAAAATAATCTGCCAAGCGATATAAAAGAGTTTAGCATGAAAGCTCCTGTTTGGATAGCCAAAGCCCTTGTTGATTGCGAGCTTTCACCCTCTACTTCGCAAGCCAGACGCGATATAGCCTCAGGAGCAGCGAAGCTAAATCAAGATAAGATAAACGACGAGCAATTACAGCTTAAAAGCGGCGAGTACATACTCTGTGTAGGCAAGCGTAAATTTGCAAAATTAAAGGTTACATAATGAAAGAATTAAAAATCGGACAATATACGATACAATTTCCGATAGTGCAGGGCGGCATGGGCATAGGTGTCAGCTGGGACAGGCTTGCGGGTACAGTAAGCCTTGAAGGCGGTCTTGGCGTAATAAGCGCGATAGGAACGGGATATTATCAAAATATGAGTTTCGCGGCGAAACTTATCAACTCCCGCCCTTACGATACTATCAATACATATTCGTTTGAAGCGTTAAAAGAGATAGTTAAAAATGCGCGTAAAATATGCGGACAAAAGCCTCTCGGCGTAAACATCATGTGTGCTATTAACGATTACGGCAGAGTGGTAGCGGACGCTTGCAGAAGCGGTATAGATATTATCATTTCAGGAGCCGGTCTGCCTACAAATCTGCCTGAACTTACAAAAAATTTTCCGCATATATCTCTTGTGCCGATAGTTTCAAGCGCAAAAGCATTGAAGATTATCTGTAAACGCTGGACGCAGCGATACAACCGCGTACCTGATGCCGTCGTATTGGAAGGTCCTCTAAGCGGCGGACATCAAGGTTTTACATATGAGCAGTGCGCTATGGAAGAGTATCAGCTCGAAAATTTAATCAAACCCGTTAAAGACGAGATAAAAGAGTGGGGAGATTTCCCGCTTATCGCGGCGGGCGGTATTTGGGATAAAAACGATATAGATAAAGCTATATCCTTAGGCGCAGACGGCGTACAGATGGGAACGCGCTTTATAGGTACGCATGAATGCGATGCGGACGAAGTATTTAAGCAAGTGCTGATTGACGCGAAAAAAGAAGATATACAACTTTTAAAATCGCCCGTAGGGTATCCTGCCAGAGGCGTTAGAACCAACCTTATAAATCTCGTGGACAAAAAAGAAGGACCTCCCATAAAATGCGTCAGCAATTGCGTAACGCCATGCCAAAGAGGCAAAGAAGCTAAAGAGGTCGGATACTGTATAGCAGACCGTCTTGCGGACGCATGGGCTGGTAAAAAAGAGACGGGACTGTTTTTCACAGGTGCAAACGGATACAAGCTTAAAGAGATTATAAGCGTTAAAGAGCTGCTAAACAAACTTTTAAACGGCGAGTGATGATTAAGAGATTTATTTTCATATTATTGACTGTTTTAAGCTTTATCTTGGCTACTGATTACAATGCAGAGCTGGACAATTTTGATAAAAATTTTTCACAGTACGACGCTTTGGAAAAAGATAGAGCATACAGCAGCATGCAGCATTTATATATAAACTCTATCATGGAGGGTAATGATACGCTTAAATATGAAGCTTTAACGCGAATCATCAAATCTTCAAAAGAGTTGGACTATGATAGCGAAATATATGAAAAAGAGTTAAACACCCTTATAAAATTAAATCCTAAATTGACCGCAGCCGCGCACGAACAAAAAACCGATACAAATACGGCAGAAAACTCTGCCAAATCCATGAAAGACAATGAAGGGAGCGTTATATTCAGCGCAGATATCGTAAAAGTGGAAGAGGGCGAATATGCAGTAAATGAAGAAGCTGTTGCTCCAAAATGGCAAAATGTATCTGCTGCCGCAGGAGGAAAAACAGCCCCAAAAAGCGATAAAACTTTGGCAAAACTGTTAGAAATAAAGCATGAGGGCGAAAATATCACTTTTATATTTGATAAAAATCTGGATAAAGACGAGATAAAAACTTTCACGCTGAAAGCCGAAAACTCTGTAAAATATGTTTATGACATTAACGCATTGAAGGGCAATGTAAGCAAAAATATAAAGACGAAACTAAAAGATATCAGGTTTTCGCAGTTTGATAAAAATACAACAAGAGTTGTTTTTGAGAGTCAAAAAGAGATAAATATCACGCAAAAGATTGTCGACAAGCAGCTTATATTTACCGCTAAAGAATTTAATCCGCCCTCGAAACAAAATGATACGAAAACTACTCTTACAGTAAATCCTTCTTTCAAAAAACATATCGTTATAGACGCAGGACACGGCGGAAAAGACAGCGGAGCGGTTTATGGCAAATTTTTGGAAAAAGAGGCTGTTTTGCAGATAGCTTTAATACTCGGCAAAGAGCTTGAAAACAGAGGATATACGGTTATCTACACAAGGCAAAGCGATAAATTTTTGAAACTTCGCGAAAGAACCAAAATAGCCAATGATAAAAATGCCGACCTGTTTATATCGCTTCATGCGAACGCCGCGCCTAAATCCGCAAAAAACGACAATACAAAATGGCAGGGTATAGAGACATTTTTCCTCTCCCCTTCCGATTCGCAGCGTTCAAAAAATGCCGCAGAGTTAGAAAATCAATCCGATGTTGAAGAGATGGATTTTTACTCCAAAAGTACATTTTTAAATTTCCTCAACCGTGAAAAAATTATCGCTTCGCATAAATTGGCGCTTGATATTCAACAGTATCTTTTAGGCGCAGTAAAAAAACAATACAATAAAGTCGTTGACGGCGGTGTCAGAGAAGCGCCGTTTTGGGTGCTTACGGGCGCGCAAATGCCTGCCGTTCTTTTAGAAGTAGGGTATATTACCGATAAAACCGATAGAGAAAGAATGTTTGATAAAAAATTTCAGCAATTATTGGCAAGCGGCATTGCTGACGGGATAGTGTCATATTTTGCAAAAAATGAGTGATTTTATCATTTTATATTGAATTATTCTGCGTATCCGCCGTCTTAAACCAATATTGTAGTTTTTAACTATATAAATTCTTTCTATCAGATAGATATTTTATTTTTGTTATACAAAGAGTGCGAGCCTGTGAAGCAGCAGTGAATACTATTTTGTCATTGCGAGAAGTGCAACGACGAAGCAATCCAATAAGATGTCCATGTTTTATTGTTTAATTTAAGATTGAAATTTAAAATTTTAAATACATGAAGCGCTACTGATAGATTGCTTCGCTTTGCTTGCACTTCTCGCAATGACAGATAGGCGTGTTTTTCTGTATCATTTAACTGCTTCACTCTTTGCAATGACAAAATATTTGGATTTCCGCCTTCTTACCCTCCCCAAAGTGGAAATTACTTTTGATGATCTCAATCTCACTAATGTCTTTACTTAGTAAGCTTTGTCGTTCGGGGGAATGATAGAGGAAAATTATCATTGCGAGGAGCGCGAAGCACGACGACGCAATCCATTTTTTCCTCCGTCATTGCGAGCTGACGAAGCCAGTGTGGCAATCCAGAAATAAATATAACAGATATTCAAAATATAAATTATTTTATGTTTTTTAATTGTAATATTTTTATAATGCTCCGCGTTTTTCGGATTGCTTCCTGCTTCGCAAGCTCGCAATGACGAAAGGAAGGGCGTTTTCGTGTTGCTTTGCAAACTGGCGGATATGACCCATAATGTTTTGCTAATATGACAAAAATAGAAATCAAACTAATTTAGCGATGGAATGATAGAAAATTGTGCATGTGTTTCGCATGAGGCGCGGCTAACAAGAGTGTTTTTTGGATTGTTTCGCCGCAAGCGGCTCGCAATAGTGGAAGGAAGGGTTATTGTGCTTTACTTGTTGTAAGAAAATGGTAACTTTTTCCGTCATTGCGAGCCAATGGAATTGGAGCGGCAATCTACTATTTATAAAAATAAAATATCTATTGTTGTAGAGAAATAAACTATCACTTTTTTATCCATGATTATAGATTGCTTCGTTTAGCAATAATAATTCTTATCCGTCATTGCGAGGAGCGCAGCGACGAAGCAATCCATACTTTATAATAACAAAAAGGGCGTTATTAAAATAAATGGAACAATCTTTTTTTATTTACATGTTTGGATTGTTTTTGTGCTGCTTATCTGGATTGCTTCGTCAGTCGTTACACTTCTTCCTTGCAATGACGGATATTTTCACACAGGTGTCTGTTTTTGTCATTGCGAGTTGACGAAGTCAGCGCGGCAATCCAGACGCGAAGCGTATAAAACATCAAAATATTACAATTGAAAAAATATGAAATAAATTAAACTTGGACTTAGATATAAACTTCTTATATTCTGTTTTTTTATTTTTGGATTGCTTCGTCGTTACACTCCTCGCAATGACGGAGGGGAGCGCATATACATATGTTGAAATGCGGAAAAGTAGAATATAATTTAGATTACTGCTGTCGCAAGCAGTTCGCAAATGACGGAAAGATTGTGTCATTGCGAGCGAAGCGCGGCAATCTATAATTTATAATAACAAAAAATATCATTAATATAAAAAAACTGTATTGGCGTTTGTATGTTTGGACTGTTTTATATTGTTTTCTGGATTGCTTTGTCGTGCTTCGCACTCCTCGCAATGACGAAAGGGAGCGCATATACATATGTTGAAATGCGGAAAAGTAGAATATAATTTAGATTACTGCTGCCGCAAGCAGTTCGCAATGACGGAGAATGTCTTGTTTTTTTAACAGCAAGCGGGGAGAGTTCCCTGCTAAACTGTATATCTATTAGTTGCATTGCGTAGAAATTAGCCCCGCAAGACCAATTAAATTTGCACTAAAATTTAACCTTTATAGTTTTTAATAGCTGCATCTAAAAGTTTTGCTGCTTCCTCTTTGCCTGCAAAACCTTTTAATTTTACCCATTTATTCGGTTCTAACATTTTATATGTTTCAAAAAAGTTTCTGATACGGTTCAAAACCGCTTTGGGCAAATCCTCATAACTTGCGATATTTTCATAATCAGGGTCTATCTTGCTTGTAGGAACAGCCAAAAGTTTCTCATCAACGCCGCTTTCATCTTCCATTAACAAAACGCCTATAAGCCTGCATGGTATGACTGAACCTGCCTGCAAAGGGTCGGTATTGACAACCAAAATGTCCACAGGGTCGCCGTCGTTGGCTAATGTTTGCGGCACAAAGCCGTAATTGGCAGGATAAAACACAGATGAGTATAAAACTCTATCAACAAACACTGCGCCGCTTTCTTTGTCAAGTTCGTATTTAATATGCGAACCGTAAGGTATTTCTATGAGAGCGTTTACCTTATCGGGGTTTTGTCCTGCGGGAATTTTACTTAAATCCATCTTATCTCCTTAAATTCTTGTTTTTATAAAATTTTCCATATCTTTTACGATACTTTCTATATCTCTCTCGCCGTTGATTTTTTGCAATGCCCTTTTAGTCGTATAAAAACTCTGTATCGCGCCAAGCGGTTCTGTGTAAACTTTCATGCGGTTGTTAAAAACTCTTTCGTTGTCGTCTTCTCCGCGCGCGCGTCCAAGTACCCTGTCTTTTGCCGTCTGCTCACTGACGGTAACTTCTATGACGCTTATAAGCTGTATGGATTTTTCGCTTTTCAAAATCTCATCAAGCCTTTTCATCTGCTCTACAGAGCGCGGATAACCGTCAAGCAAAATAACATCTTTTGGACTGTTTTTGATAGCGGTAATAATAGTATTCACAACTATGTCAAGCGGTACCAGATTACCTTGGGATATATAGTTGTCAATTGTTTTTCCAAGCTCGCTTTTGCTTTCAGTTTCTGCGCGCAACAGTTCGCCGGTAGAAAAATGAGCGATTTTATCGCTGTTGTTTTGCGCTATGATACTAGCGTCTGTCGTTTTGCCGCTGCCGGGCGCGCCTATGATTAAAAAAAGCTTTTTCATTTATTTTCCTTCTTATCACGAATTTTTATGCCAAGTTCACGAAGCTGTTCCAAAGAGACCGTACTCGGCGCTTGCGTCAGAGGACATTGCGCACGCTGAGTTTTTGGAAACGCTATAACATCTCTAATACTGCCGCTTTTTGTCAAAAGCATTATCAATCTGTCAAAACCTATGGCTATTCCTCCATGCGGAGGCGCGCCGAATTTTAAAGCGTCAAGCAAAAACGAAAATTTATCCTCCGCTTCCTCTTTTGAAATGCCAAGTATTTTAAACACTTTTTCCTGAATATCTTTTTTATGAATTCTTATGCTCCCGCCTCCAAGCTCAACGCCGTTTAAAACGACATCATGAGCGATGGAAGTTATCTCTTCAAGCTCGTTGGCGTCTATATTTTTAGGCATTGTAAAAGGGTGGTGCATAGCCTTAACTTTTCCCTCTTCCACTTCAAACATTTCAAAATCAAGCACCCATAAAAAGTTAAACTCATTCGGATCGGCAAGATTTAGTCTATCGGCTATCTCTATTCTAAGCCTTCCCATATAATCAAGCACGGTTTTTTTTGCTCCAGCGCCGAAAAATACTATATCATCAACTTCTAAATTTGTCCTTTTTATAAGTTCGCCGATTGATTTTTCACTCATAAATTTAAGAAGCGGTCCTTTTAATCCATCCTCTTTCATTTGGAAATATCCAAGCCCTTTCGCGCCAAATTTACTTACAAAATCCTCAAGCTCTTTGAGATGTTTTCTTGAGAAAAATTTGTCGCCTTTGGGGACTTTAAGGGCTTTTATGCGATTTTTCTTTGTATCTTTTGATATAGAGCTAAAAATTTCATTTGAAGAGTCTAAAAATAGATCCGCCGCTTCAACCATAGGTAAATCATATCTCAAATCAGGCTTATCGGAGCCGTAAGTTTCCATAGCGTCTTTAAAACTTATTCTGGGAAACGGGGTTTTTATCTCATGTCCGCATGCGGCAAAGACTGATTTTAAGAGTTTTTCGGCAACATTTAAGATATCTTCCTGTTCGCAAAAACTCATCTCAATATCTATCTGCGTAAATTCAGGCTGTCTGTCGGCTCTCAAATCCTCATCTCTAAAACATTTTGCTATCTGAAAATATCTGTCAAATCCCGAACACATCAGTAGTTGTTTAAAAAGCTGCGGAGATTGGGGCAGGGCGTAAAATTCACCGTTGTATATACGGCTTGGTACCAGATAATCCCTTGCTCCTTCGGGTGTTGCTTTTGTTAAAATCGGAGTTTCTACTTCCAAAAAACCAAGCCCGTCAAGCGCGTTTCTTGCCGCAACGGCAGCTTTGCTTCGCAGTTTGAAAGTTTCGTATGCTTTTGGATTTCTAAGGTCTAAAAATCTATATTTAAGCCGTACCTCTTCGCCTACATTTGGGTCTGATATGACGAACGGAAGAGGTTCGCTCGCGTTTTCTATGATAAGCTCTTTTACTACGACCTCTATTTTACCCGTTTTTAATTTCGGATTTATCAGACCTTCCCCTCTTAGCCTGACTTTTCCTACAGCTTTGAGGACATACTCGTCTCTGACGCTTGAAGCAATTTTGTGAGCTTGCTCGCTGTCTTTTGGGTCGCAGACAAGCTGAATCAAACCGGTATTATCACGCAAATCTATAAAAATAACGCCGCCATGGTCTCTGTAACTGTTTACCCAACCGCAAAGCGTAACTTCACAGCCTAAATCATTTTCATCTATATGTGTACAATAGTGGCTTCTCAAAAGTTTTCCTTGTAATTTTTAAAAAGTTAATATTATAACAAACTCTTTCTTTAAGACTGCTAAGCAAATAACGCATGAAATATCCAAGTGGTTTTATCAATCAATAATTATTATCCTTTGTTAAATAATCACAATATCGCTTAATATAGAATTAATAATAATTGTGGTATTTTTCGTACATTAAAATCTGGGAGATAAAGTTATCAGGCGATTAAACTCTTTGTTTAATCTTTCAATTTATTTTACATGTTAAAGGATTCAACATGAAACAATTCAAAAAAGTCATAAATTGGCGGACAGATAAAATAAAACAATGTTTATGAGGTCAAAGGCAAGTAATTAAATATATAAAAATATTTTCAAAGGAGAAAAACATGTTGGGATTGGGAATGGTAGAAATATCAATCGTTATAGTAACGGTATTGCTTATAATATATTTTATAAAGGAAAAGGCGCTAAATATAGGGGTTATTATAATATTAATGCCGCCATTTACATATGCTCTCTTGCAGATAGCTATGAAATACGACATCAATAATTTTACTCCCGCTTCCAATACAACCATTGAAGGTTTTGTATGCGAAGAGAAAAATCAAACTTCAAGTATTGAACAAGAACAGCAAAAACAAAATCGTATCAAAGA
>JAISNU010000079.1 GCA_031276075.1 Campylobacteraceae bacterium | reverse complement strand
TGTCATTCTCGTGCAGGCAGGAATCTAAAAGAAATTAAAAAATACCCATGAGAGAAAATAAATATCCTTTTTTATTCATTTCTTTAGATTGCTTTGTCATGCTTCGCATTTCTCGCAATGACGGAAGTGTTGGTTTTATATTGCCGTGCTTTACAACTACTGTTTACAAGTAAAAGCAGAGTTTTTTATTGGCAGATATCTTTGTTTTTTACTCTGATATTATTTGCAATTAAAACAATTTGCAGATCGCAAATTTCTCTAATAAGTGCGGTATCTTTTGAGGCTATTACGATTGCAACAGCCCCAAAGATAAATTTTACAAAACGCCGCCTTCAACTATCAAATCTTTAGGATCAACAGTATTGCCGTAAACGGGTTTTAGTTTTCTCCTTTAAGAAATATTAAAACTAAATCTGCTCAAAAAGCGTTTTGCACGCTCGTTGCTTGGGTTGTCAAAGAAAATTTCAGGTAGATTTTCTTCTACTATTTTCCCCTCGTCCAAAAAAATAACTCTATCTGCCACAGCTTTTGCAAACGCCATCTCATGCGTAACTATTATCATAGTCATACCGACATTTGCAAGCTCCAGCAAGCAGTCCAGCACTTCTCTTACCATTTCGGGATCCAAAGAAGCCGTAACTTGGTTTACGGCTTTTTAAATATCAAACGACATGTAAAATTCTTCGCACTTTTGAATAATGCATTTAACATATCTTTTATTATTCCAATGTAAAATATATGTTACGAAAGTGTGCGAAATCTACAGACACTTTATCGTATCTATTTTTAAGATGACTAACTTCTAATATTTATTTTGTTTGTCTTAGCCAATTGGGAGACAGCGACAAAAAAAGATATTATCAAGTCTGCAACAAAACAAATCAGCATTTATTGCATAACAAATCTTTGGATAAATAAAATTTGATTATTTGCAGGATTTTTTAGTCATATCAAAAAAACTTATTTTTAAAATAAACTTCTTACGATAAAAAAATATAAGCATTCAAGAATGCTAAACATCAAAAAAAGAACCACAATAAACTTGTCAGCCTTTTGCCCATGCAATGTTAATTATTGTAATTTTATCGGATTGACACAAAAATTAGCACAGGTATAAAAGTTTTGAATGATACATACGAAGCTTTTATCAATTTTTTAGATAATTTGTTTTCGGATTTTCAAACATTTCGGCGATATTTTTATATTCAACTGCTTTTCTGCTCTTTATCACAAGAACTGCTTTACTGTTTATATGTAAAGGGTTTGTTCTTGCATGAAAAACAAACCCTTGATAGTTTTAATTCCATCCACTCATAACGATTTGCATAAAGGCATCATTGTTTTTAATATCATTGTCATTTCTTATATCTATTCCATTATCAACTGCAAATGAGTTGGTGTCTTGAATTATCCTGTTTATATCATTTGAGGTCAGGAAGCTGTCACTATATGTTTCAAAGCTCCTGTCAGCGCTTGCATATGGGTCATATTCAAAAATAACATCTGCCATATAGCGCTCTTCGCTATTTTTTACAAATGTGCCTTCATTGGTTACTCTTGTTATTTGTTCATTATTATCAACTAAAGTATTTGATGTTCTTATCTCTGTTATGCCAAGTTCATCCAAAGTAAAAAGCTCATCTTTTTGTGACATACCGTCTTGATTTTTATCTTGCCAAACTTTTAAATCATTAAACTTTTCATCACTTGCATCTATGATACCGTCTCCATTTGAGTCAATTCTGTTTTTAAGATCGGCAAAACCATCAATAGTATCGTTGCCAAACAGTTCATTTATATTGTCAATCTTACCATTACCATTTTCATCATATACAATAAAGCCATCGTCTTTATCTATCCAAGCTGTATGTTTTCTTATGCCATCAGCATTTAAATCAAAGAAAACATTTGACTTGTCAAGTTCAACAAAAGATATTTGCGAATTTCCATTTAAATCAAGCACAAGCGGATCCCAGCCGGACGGACAATTATCATTGCTAATTGTTACCGTATCCTGCGATACGGCAAAATACATCGTATCAGATTCTATTATAGAAGACCTTCTATCTGCGGGCATATAAAACGAATCGCCCATATACAATAATTCTTCTGCTTGAACATAAGTTGCTCTAAATTCTGCATTTATGTCCAACTCAAATATTTCTTCCAAATCATGCCCCAAGTAACTTTTTAAATTAACTACGCTGACAATGTCCTCTATTATATCTATGCGAATGTATTCAACTGTTTCAAAATTTGGTAAATCTTCGCTTGATGCAAAAAGATCATCATCTGTTTGTGCATCATCAATATGTTCATTATCGTCTGAATTTTCTATCAAGGTATTGGTATACTCAAACATAGTACTTAGTTCTATCCACCTTACTTGTTCTTCCATCCATCTTAAGTCCTCTTCCATGCTTAACATACTTTGTGAAAATATATTATTATGGATATAGTCCCAATAATCATATGAATAAGGATTGGAAGCAGGGGTTTGATATGAATCCATATAAGAGAAACTATCATAGTTATATCCCCAAGGATTCATATCTATCGGAATTTCTATGGTTACAGTTTCGTAACTAAGCTCAGTGAAGTTATAAATTGCTTGATCAACTTTACTCTCTTCGGATAAAGGCAGATATAACACTTCTTCATCGGTAGCTGCTGTTAAGCCGCCGCCATGAATGTGATTGCCATATGCTTGATTTATGTTTGTACTCGTATATTGTTCCACATCAAAACCCAGTATTTCCGACAATTCATCATAGTTAGTAAAGTTTTCCGATTTAAGCGCTATAACTGTAATTTGTTTAGTTTGACCATTTGTAGCGCCATAATAATCATCAGGCAAACCCCAAAAACTTTCATCATTAAATCCAAGCCCAAGCGAATTTTCACTTGAACTTGAATTGGAAAAATAATCATATATACCTATAGCTGCATCTTTTATCATTTCATATGCATCTTGTACGAAATCTATAAATGCATTTGGTAAATCCCACAAATCATATGCATCTTGTACGAAATCTATAAATGCATTTGGTAAATCCCACAAAACCGTTTTAACAGCAAAAGCCGCAAATATACCAACACTCAAAGCCAAGTCATACGGCGACTCTATCTTGCCCTGTGTATACAGTCCTGCGACATCTGCCATCAGCTTCAAATCAGCTATCAATATATCCGTAGCATTGGTAGCCTTTCCGTATGCGTCATCATGATCTTTGCATGCTTCATCAACCGAAGTGGTATGTTTGGAACCATCATTAGTTGCCAGCTTACCCGAACTATCAAATACACCTGCCGTATAACCTGGTCCGCAATAGTTAGTGCCCTTAAAGCCAAACCGTGTTAGAGTACTCTCATCCACAAAAATATCCATAATATCCATAGTTGCCTCCTGTAAAATTTTTAATCGCCTATTTCAACTAACCTTCTAAAAACTATCTCATTTTCTATGGTATCGCTTATAAAAATCTCTTTTTTGTTAAAAGGGATTTCCACAAAGTTTTGTATTGATACGCTTCGTATATTTTCGTAGTTATTCCCATTACTGTCGCACCTGTAAAAAAAGAGTATAAAACAACCGCCTTTACCCTCTCTGTTTGTTCCAAAATAGATATTGCCATCCATATCTTTACCATAAAAGTAGATATCAAAAAAACCGCTGCTTTGGTCAAAGCTCAACATACGAAGTTTAAGCGTCGATTTATTCACAGCATATAGACTTGTTTGATTAAACATTCTTCCTTTTGGTTTAAAATTGGGCAGTCTGGAATCATACGCTGAAAACAGTATCTCATCACCATCGTCATATATGCGATGTGTTTGATACATTTCATAATTTGTTAATTTCGTCTCTTTATTTGCAATTAAATCATAAGAATATAAGTCATATTTACTTGCAGGCGTTTTTTTACTTTCTGGGATGCCTCTAAAATAATAGAGCATTTTCCCATCGGTAGAAAAAACAGGAGCACGATTTACTCCTTGGGGAATGTTTAAATAACGATAACTCCAATCTTTTGTATCCAAAATAATTACATCCTGTTCGTCAATCATATAACCATCCATATAACCATTGTTACGCATAACAATTGAGATAGCAACTACTTTTGTTCCGTCTCTTGACCAACTGGTTGTTGTCCAACTCCTTCCCTTTTCTTCTTGTATCTTACTTATCTTTCCGCTTTTTAAATCCAGCAATCTAAGCCCATCTAATAATTTATTTGTATTAAACAGTATCTTTGTACCGTCAGGCGATATGGAATAATCTAATACTGTTTTATCCATTATTCCCGTTTTATAAACAGTCTCTATAAAATCCGTCGCTATACCTTTTTGAAAAAAACCAAAAATAATTAAAAAAATGAATAGAATTTTTGTTTTTGTGAATGTTGCAATATTGTTATTTGTGATAAGCAGTTCTTTATTGCAATTTTTTTGTGTATTTATGGATTTCATTTTATTCCTCCTATGAAATATTTTTGAATTCTATCATGTAAATTATTAAAAGAAATTGATAATTATTATTGTTTATCTAAATTCAAAAGACATTTCACATATGAAGCTTATTTGATGATTTAGTCTATGGTTTTGAACGATAATAAGCCATAGAAAATAGATAAAATGCAAAAAGAGTGTTTAACATAAAAACTCTCTTACAAAAAAGTTTTCTTACTTGGTTTCATCTTAATGAGGCTATCGCGGGCGCAAATAGCCTCATGAGGAAAATTTATTACAAAACGCCGCCTTCAACTATCAAATCTTTAGGATCAACAGTATCGCCGTAAACGGGTTTTAGTGTAGCTTCATAAGCTTTGCGGGCAAAATTTTCTTTGCCGAGTTTTGTCAGTGTAGTATTTATCCACTCTCTAAGTTCGTCATTGCCTTTTTTAACGGCAGGCGCTATCGGATCAACGCTTCCAAGAGAGCCGACGCCGACGCGAAAGCCTTTATTTGACAAAGCCCATGCAAAGAGCAGCGCATTATCCTGAGATAAACCAACGCCTCTACCGTCTTTTAACGCTTGAAAAGCTTCCGTTATCTGGTCATATTTCACAAGCGTGATTTCGGGGTGGTTTTTTGAGAAATAAACATCTGCCGTTGTGCCTCTGATGACGATAAGTTTTTTGCCTTTGAGCTGCTTGATGTCGGTTATGAGGTCGTTTTCTTTGGACACTACGCCGATAGCCGTTTTAAAGTATGGATTTGCAAAATCAACTCTCTTTTTACGCTCGTCCGTTACCGTGAAGTTTGCAAAAACTATATCGACTCTGCCGCTTTCCAATATCTCAACTCTTGCCGCAGGTTCGACCAAAACATACTCTACTTTATTTTCGTCGCCTAAAAGCTCTTTTGCCAATCGTTTAACAAAATATATATCGTAGCCTTGATTTTTACCCTCGGCGTCTATATATCCAAACGGCGGCTTATCGCTGAAAACCGCTACTCTCAAAACGCCGCGCTCTTTAATAGCGGCGATGGACGAAGGATTTAGCTCTGCGCCAAATCCAAAACTCAATGCCAAAAAAGATAGAAGTAAAATTCTAATCAATTTCATTTTTTTCTCCTTTAAGAAATATTAAAACTAAATCTGCTCAAAAAGCGTTTTGCACGCTCGCTGCTTGGATTGTCAAAGAAAATTTCGGGTAGATTTTCTTCTACTATTTTCCCTTCGTCCAAAAAAATAACTCTATCTGCCACAGCTTTTGCAAACGCCATCTCATGCGTAACTATTATCATCGTCATACCGACATTTGCAAGCTCCAGCAAGCAGTCCAGCACTTCTCTTACCATTTCAGGATCCAAAGAAGCCGTAACTTCATCAAAAAGCATAATTTTAGGACTCATGCAAAGCGCGCGCACTATCGCAACACGCTGTTTTTGCCCGCCTGAAAGCTGCCTTGGATAGGCGTCTTTTTTCTCTTCCAATCCCACTCGTTTCAGCAAAGAAAGAGCTTTTTCTTCCGCCTCTTTTCTCTGTAATTTTTGTACTTTTAGCGGACCCAACAAAATATTATCCAAAATGTTCATGTGCGGAAACAGGTCGTAGCTTTGAAAAACCATACCGATTTGCTGACGCACGAGATTCCATTTTGTATTTTTGCCGCTTATCTTTTTGCCTTCAAATACAATATCACCTCCTTGTATCTCTTCAAGACCGTTTATGCACCTGAGCAGCGTGCTTTTACCGCACCCCGAAGGTCCCACTACAACCAAAACTTCCCCTTTGTCAATGGTGAGATTTATATCATGCAAAATCTCAGCCGAATCAAACTTTTTGTAAAGATGATTTATCTCCAATAAATGCGACAAAGTTTCTCCTCTACTGCCATTTTTTCTCAAGCCTTTTTGAAGCGAGAGATATCGGATAGCAGATGATAAAATACGCGAAAAATACAAATCCGTAAATCCAAAACGCCGCATGCGGATTTGCAAGTACATTGTATTCTATGATCTGCTGTCCTGTTTTCAGTACTTCAACGACCGTTATCAAAGCTACCAAAGGCGTTGTTTTTATCATTCTTGTTACAAGATTGATGGCTGAGGGTATTAGCCTCCTCAAAGCCTGCGGTATTATGATATAAACATAAAGTTGATACCTGTTTAAGCCCAAAGCCAAAGCGCTTTGTCTTTGGTGCGGCGGCAAAGATGTAACGGCGGCTCTTACCAAATCGCTCATTTCCGCGCTTCCCCATATGGTAAAGACTATAATTCCCGTCAATCCGCCGCTCCATGAGACGCCGAAAGCTTTTGCCGCGCCGTAGTAAAACACAAACAGCCAAACTATCAGCGGTATTATCCTGACGCATTCAAGATAGAGTTTGCAGGCGATTTTCAGCGCGCTATTTTTACTTGCCGCTAAAATGCCTATGAGCGAGCCTAAAAACATGCTAAGTGCGACTGATATGACGGCTATCCTGATCGTTACCCAAAGACCGCCCAAAAGCCTTTGCATATTGATGCCTTCAAATAAAATCTCAATTCCCAAAAGCTGCATATTTTATCCTTTTTTCCAAAAACCAAATCCCAAACGATATCGGCGCTAAAACGACAAGATACGAAATGACAAGCATGAAAAGCGCTTCGTTTGTAGCGTAATAAAGAGATATCAAATCTTTCGCTGTCGCCACCAAATCGCTCAAAGAAATGATACTCACAACCGATGTCTCTTTCAGCAAAAATATCATATTTGCGCCGATAGCAGGGAAAGATACCGTGAGCGCCTGCGGGATAATTATATAAGCAATCATCTGCGATTTATTTAATCCTATGCTAAGAGCCGATTCAAGCTGTATTTTTTCTATCGCTTCAAGCCCGCCTCTGAAAGCTTCCGCCATGTAACTTCCGCCCAAAAACGCCAAAGCCGCAACGGCGCATATATGCGCTTCAATCTTCAATCCGAAATGCAGAAAAAACAGTTGTATCAAAAGCGGCGTATTTCTTGAAAGTTCTATATACGCTTTTATAAATATGCTCAAAAATCTTACCTTAAAATACAAAATCAAAGAGCAAAAAAGCCCTATAATAAGAGATAAAATAATGGCGCAAAAAGCAAGATAGAGCGTGTAGCAGGCAGCTTTTGCATAAAGCGGAATACTTGAAATCATCAACTCATAATCCATATTTTTCACTTCTTTTTTTAAAAATTTGAATTTGTCGCGCGCGTTCGCACATGCCGTATCGCTTTTTTTAAAAATACCGCCCAAAAAAAGCGTCTTGGTTTTGAAACTATACTAAATCAATCCATAAACTAAACTAAAACTCGGATTTTTTATATTTTGACACGAAATATTTCACTGCATGAAGGCTTTTTGCTGCACGGCGGCGAAAGGCTTTATTTATTCTCATGTGGGAAGCATTGCTGCCTTTCGTCATCACAAACCATTGTATGAAAATAGAAATCCTCCTCCGCTATTGTGAGCCATTGCATGAGAATGTAAAAATCCCACCTCTCCGTCATTGCGAGCGAAGCGCGGCAATCCAGAAATAAAAATACAATAATGAAAAATCCAACAACCAAAAAAACACTCTGTCATTCCCGCGACCGAACGACAAACTTACGGAGTAAACGCATATCGTGAGGGAAGGCGGGAATCCCAATTATTCTATCATTACAAAAAATGAAATGACGAAGCAATTCGCGACCAAAAAAATCTATCCGTCATTGCGAGGAGTGCCAAGCTTGCGCGACAGGGCGGTATGTAAAGCACATGCGCCTCCTCATCCGTCATTGCGAGCTGACGAAGTCAGCGCGGCAATCCAGAAAGACGCTTGCGTCTTTATTGCTTGATTTTAAGGATTAAAAATCAAAATCCAAAGTTTTAATACATGAAGCACTTGCGCGTATCTGGATTGCCGCGCTTCGCTCGCAATGACAACTTCCCTTTTTGTCATTCCTGCGACCGAACGACAAGCTTACGGAGTAAGCGTATATCGTGAGAGAAAACGGGAATCCAAATTCCATAGCAATAAAAAGCATTGTTATAAAAAAATAATCATCTTTTTTATTTTTCCAGATTGCCGCGCTGCGCTCGCAATGACGGAATATGTGGATTCCTGTCTTCACTCACGATATGCGCTTCGCATGGGTTGCGGGAATGGCAAAAGGTTGTTATTTTTATGTTTTTTTGCGCCATCATGAGACACTGCATGAGAACACAACAATCCTCCCTCCGTCATTGCGAGCTGTCGCAGTCAGCGCCGCAATCCAGAAATAAAAATACAATAATGAAAAGTCCAAATATCCAAAAAAACACTCTGTCATTCCCGCGACCGAACGACAAACTTACGGAGTAAACGCATATCGTGAGAGAAAACGGGAATCCAAATTCCATAGCAATAAAAAGCATTGTTATAAAAAAATAATCATCTTTTTTATTTTTCCAGATTGCCGCGCTGCGCTCGCAATGACCTAAAAAGGGACTTTCAATCAATAAAAAACAATGATGACAAAGCGGTAGTTTTTCCTGATTGATGCGCTCTTGCGATGACAAAGTGATGATTTTTTGTTACCCCTGTATGATTATAATAATTGAATGGTATTTGCCGCGGCGTTTGATACATTAATGCGCTTTTGTGCCGCATTGAATACGGCACAAAGACTTATCTTTTTAGATTTGAAATGACAGATATAAATTCATCTATTTCATCAAAAGTGTTGTAAAAAGCAAGCGTAGCTCTGACAACGCTTTCCAAGCCAAAACGCCTCAATATCGGTTGTGCGCAGTGGTGTCCCGTGCGGACGGCAATACCTCTTTGATTGAGCGCTTTTCCTATCTCATCGGTTGTAAATCCGTCCAGTGTGAATGATAAAACGCTAGCTTTTTGTAAGGCTGTGCCGATTATCCTGACGCCTTCAATCTTTGAAAGTTCGGAAACGGTGTATGAGAGCAATTGGCTCTCGTACCTTGCTATATTTTCCAATCCGATGCCGCGCACATATTTTAAAGCGGCTCCAAGTCCCACAGCGTCGGCTATATTGCCCGTTCCTGCTTCAAATTTTGCAGGCGCGTCCTGATATATCGTTTTCTCAAAAGTAACATCAGCTATCATATTTCCGCCGCCTTGATACGGAGGTAAAATTTTTAAAGCGTCCTCTTTGCCGTACAATGCTCCTATGCCTGTGGGAGCGTATATCTTGTGTCCCGAAAAGACGAGAAAATCCGCATCTATATCCGCAACATCTATAGAAAAATGCGATATGGACTGCGCCGCGTCTATCAACACTCTTATGCCGTGTGCATGAGCTATCCGTACCACCTCTTTTACGGGTACTATTGTTCCTAAGGCGTTTGATACATGCGTGATAGAAACAAATTTTGTGCGGCTGTTGATAAGCTTTTCAAATTCGGGTAAGATTATCTGTCCGCTCTCATCAACGGGAATCACTCTAAGCCTCGCTCCCGTTTTTTCGCATACCAGCTGCCACGGGACGATATTGGCGTGATGTTCTAAATGGCTTATAATAATCTCATCGCCGCTTTTTAAATATCTGCATCCAAAAGCGTTTGCGACAAGATTTATCCCTTCTGTCGCACCTCTTACAAAGACGATATTTTCAGATGACGGAGCATTTATAAAAGAGGCTGTTATCTGCCGCGCCTCCTCGTATGCGTCCGTAGCTTTTGCCGCCAAATCATGCGCGCCTCTGTGGATATTTGAGTTTTCATTTTCATAAAAATAGACAAGCCTGTCTATCACGGCTTTTGGTTTTTGGGTTGTAGCGCCGTTGTCAAACCAGATGAGGTTTTTCCCGTTTATCTTGCGGGAGAGGATAGGGAAATCCTCGCGGTAACGGCTGATAGCGTTTTGCGGCTGTTTAGGTTTTACAAGCGGCGGCAGTTTCTCTTCATCGTACAATCTGCGGATATCGCTTAAAAATGAAAAGCCGCTTTGAAAAGTATCAAAAACAGCTTCGTCATATTTTGACACGACATTTGGCGTTACAGGCTCATGTATATCCAAATCCAAAAAATAGCCGAGTATCTTAGACTCTATCTCTTTTTGCTCATGCGTACTCATGATAATTGCCCACATCTACATCTTCAAGAACGGCTATCGCGTCTTTTGATAAAATCGCGGCAGAGCAGTATATGGACAATAGATAAGAGGCTGCCGCCTGATCGTTTATACCCATAAATCTTACCGAAAGACCGCGCGAGTGTTGATTTTGAAGATTGTTTTGATAAAGTCCTATAACGCCTTGCTTTTTTTCGCCTGTTCGTATAAGCAGGATATTTGTTTTACCCGCTTTGCTTTTTGGCTCTTTCAAGCCGTCCACAAAGAGTTTATTTGTAGGAACTATCGGTATGCCTCTCCATGTCAAAAACGAAGAACCGTAAAGCGTAGTTGTCGGCGGCGGAACTCCTCTTCTTGTGCACTCTCTGCCAAAGGCTGCTATAGCTCTTGGGTGCGCTAAAAAGAATGAAGGCTCTTTCCAAACTTTGGATATAAGCTCGTCAAAATCATCGGGAGTCGGAGAACCGTTTCGCGTCTGAATTCTCTGCGAATCATGCACATTTTTTAAAAGTCCGTAATCATCGTTGTTGATTAACTCGCTCTCTTGCCGTTCTTTTAAGCTCTCCACAGTAAGCCTTATCTGCTCGTCCGTTTGGTCGTACGGATCGGAGTACAAATCGGATATGGAAGTTTTTATCTCAAGAATGGTAGAGACGCTTTTTAATTCGTACTCTCTTGGCTTCGTCTCATAATCTATAAAACCTTTCGGTATAGGCGCGTTTGGGTCTTTTTCAGAACACAGCGCGTCAAGCAGAGTGTTGCCCTCTTTTACTTTATTTGCGCGAAATGGCGCTGCGTCCAAAGCTTTCCAATCAAGCAGCCTTGTTAGCCATTTGGGCGTTAAAGACTCAAATTGAGCCGTCGTTTTCGTAACATTTGTAAGCTGCCTTGCGGCGTTTATGCTTAAACCTTCATGCAAAACTTCGTTTGCCATTTTATACCTCCAAAATTAATTTTAAATTTAATATACAGCCATCTCTTTATCAATATTTTCCGCCCATGCCAAAACGCCGTTTTTAAGATTTAAAAGGCGTCCTTTAAATCCCGCTTCCCTTAACGCTTTTATCGCATATACGCTTCTTGTGCCAACTTTACAGACAAAAACAGTATCGTTTTTTTGGTCTATCTCCTCCATGCGCCTTACTACCTGTCCAAGAGGGATAACTTTGGAATTTGGGAGTTTGGCTATGGCGTATTCATGCGGTTCTCTTATATCTATGATATTTACCGCCTCTTTATTGTCAAGTCTGTTTTTAAGATCCTCCGCGCTTATCTCTTCCACAGCCTCTTCGTTTTTGCTTTTTAATCCGCAAAAATCTTCATAATCAATCAAACTTTTTATAGTCGGATGTTTGCCGCATATCGGGCAGTTTTCATCTTTTTGTATTTTAAATTCTCTAAATTTCATCTTCCATGCGTCAAATGTCAAAAGTCTTCCGACAAGCAAATCTTTCGCGCCCAATAAAAATTTGATAATCTCATTTGCCTGTATGCATCCTATTATACCGGGCAATACTCCCAAAACGCCGCCTTCTGCGCAGCTTGGAGCAAATCCTGCCGGAGGAGGGGAGGGGTAAAGACATCTGTAACAAGGTCCTTTGTTTGCATAAAATACGCTTGATTGTCCGTCAAAGCGGTATATTGAGCCGTAAAAGCTTGGTTTATTCAGTATAACGCATGCGTCGTTTACAAGATAGCGCGTTGGAAAATTATCCGTGCAGTCGGCTACGGCGTCAAAATCTTTAATAATATCAAGAGCGTTTTTACTTGTGAGTTTTGTGTTATACGAAAGCACTTTTACATGCGGATTTATAGCTTTGATTTTGTCTGCGGCGGAGGCTATTTTCGGACGGCCTATATCTTTTGTTGTGTGGATAATCTGCCTTTGCAAGTTTGAAATATCCACTTCGTCAAAATCCACAATCCCGACAGTTCCGATACCTGCCGCCGCTAAATACAAAGCTATGGGCGCGCCGAGCCCGCCGCTTCCTATGAGCAGTATTTTGGCATCTTTAAGCCGTTTTTGTCCATCAAGTCCGACTTCTGGTAAAATAAGATGCCTGCTGTATCTTGTAATCTCCTCTTTAGAGAATTCCATGCGATTTGTCCTCTGTTCCGCCTGCGATAGATGGTATAAGCATAATGGTATCGCCGTTTTTTACGGCTGTTTTGATGCCCTCTTTTTGCCTTATATCGTCTTCGTTTACATAAACATTTACGAAATTGCGAAGCGTGTTGTCGTCGGCAAAGATATGTTTTTCCAAGTCAGGATACAACTCTTTTAACTTTTCAAGAGCCTCTTTAACGCTTGAAGCCTCAATCTCAACTTCCGAAAAGTTTTGTGTAAATTGCCTTAAAGCCGTTGGTATTAAAATAGTAACAGCCATTTATTCTCCTTTGATTATTGTCTCTTGATTAAATTTCGTTCTGTCATTTTCAAGCTCCCATGCCGTGAGCAGTTTTGCTTTGCCTTTTTCAACGGATACTATTATGTACGAATAAAACGGCCATGCATGGTCTAAATCATACTTTGACGGCGCGGACGGATGGTCTGGGTGCGAATGATAAAAACCTAAAATCTCATAACCTTTTTTGGCGGCGTAAAGCGCGGCTTTTGCGAACTCTTCGTCTGTTATCAAAAACCTGTTATGCCTGTTTGCTTCGTCTCTTGCGTTTGATATATTGAGCAGTTCATGTGCTGCTTTGATGCTGTTTTTCAACTCGCCTAAAATTATCCCGCAGCACTCATGCGGGTAATCTGCTTGCGCATGAGAGTTTATCTGTTCTATCAGGCTGTCATTTAAAATTATCATTTTTTATCCTCTTTCCGTCATTGCGAG
>JAISNU010000077.1 GCA_031276075.1 Campylobacteraceae bacterium | reverse complement strand
CGCTTCAAAATTAAGAGCGATTGCATTTAACTCGTTGCGGGAAAGTATGTATGACGCGCCTCCTTTGCCCGCGCCTTTTTGCGCGCTTAAAACGCTGTTTGAAAGGCGGATACTCCATACTTCGCCGTCGATTGTAAGATTTAGCGCAATTGTTTTACTGTTTGCCTTTTTTGGGTTTAACCAAACGGCGAGATAGTCGAAGAGCATCTCAATCGGCGTAAATTTGATTGCCTCGCCGCCAAGCGTGCTTAATCCGCCGCGTTTTTTTACGCCTTCTCTTAATTCCATCGCGCCTGTCAGATATAAGTTGCGCCATGTTGCGCTTTCGGCTTGATAACCGAGCTGTTCATAAGCGTCGGCTAACAACGCTTTTGCCGCTTTATTTTGCGGATAACCAAAAACTGCATAGTTTAAAATCTGCGCCGCAAAGCGGTATTCGCCCGCGTAGTATATGGCGCGGGCTTTGTTTAGCGTCTCGTCGATTCCGCCCATAAGCTCGGTAAATCGCCTTCCGCTCTCTTCAGGCGGCAGCGGGTTTAGATTTGCAGGATTGCAGTCAAACCAGCCTAAATAGCGTTGATAAACGGCTTTGACATTGTGGTTTAAATGTCCGTAGTAGCCGCGCGAGTGAAAGCGCTTACCAAGCGAATCGGGCAATTCCAAAGCGGCGGCGATTTCATGCAGAGTATAGCCTTTATTGATTAGCCTTAGCGTTTGATCGTGCGTATATTTATATAGATCGCGCTGTTCTGCAAGAAGTTTTACAATGTTATCCGAACCCCACAGTGGAAAATGATGAGTTAAAATAAGCGCTTCGCTCTTGTCGCCGAAGAGAGAAAGCATATCGTCTATATGTTTTGACCATGCTAAAGCCGATCTGGCTTGCGCGCCGCGAAATGGCAATATATTGTGCTGATGATAAGTTACGATTTCCGCAGCGCATAATATCTTGAAATCGGGCAGATAAAAACACATCTCTGATGGCGCTTCCGCATCGGGAGTGAGCAAAAAGACAAATTTCACGCCGTCGATTGTAAGCTCTTCAATCTTATTTTTGACGATAATGTTTGGTTTTAGCGGCGCGGAGACGCCCGTACTCGCTCCTTTGCCAAGTCCGCCGCCGATAAAACCTTCGGCGTTTGTCGGTAATGAATTGCCGAATTGATAAACCGAGCGGCGGTTCATCGCCGCGCCGACAAAAATATTTTCGCTTACAAGCTCTTGCGTAAATCTATCGGGAACTACAAGTTTGATTTTGTCGGCTTCTATATCCTCTTGAGCCGCCAGCGCGCCGAGTCCGCCGAAGTGATCCCAATGACTGTGCGTAACGACAATAGCTGTTATTTTTATACCGCCTAAACTTTTTGCGGCAAACTCTATCGCCGCTTTTGCCGTTTCGATACAGCCGAGCGGATCGACGGCGATATATCCGTTTTGCGATTTGATTAGCGTGAGATTTGCCAAATCAAAACCGCGAATCTGATAAACGCCTGCCGCAATTTCGAACAATCCCGCGATAGTATTTAGTTTTTCATGCCGCCATAAGCTCGGATTTACCGTATCAGGCGCATCTTTTTGCAGAAGATTTTCCAATTCGTCCAAACGCCAGACGATTTTACCTTTGTCGTCTTTTATAATCAAACCGTCGGCTTTAGCGATCAGCCCTTTTGCTGCGCGTTCGAAATCCTCCATGTCATCAAACGGCAGATAATATAAATAACGCTTTCGTTCCGCCTTTGTGTATTTACTCGCTCGCTTTATTTGGCATTGCCGCTCCTTTTTTGTATAAATTATATAATATATATTATTAAATCAATATGATTACTTGATATTTAAATATGCAGCATGTAAAGATTTATGACAAAAAAGTAATTTTAACACCACATTTTAGACATAATCAATCTGTTAAACTCTCATAAAAATTTCTATAAGGAGTTTAGTTATGAAAAACAGTTTAAAATTAGCCCTCTTGGCTCTTTTTTTGACAATATTTCCCGTATCGGCGCAGCACTCTCATGCGCATCATGAGACGCAGACACAGGTGTTGCAGGAGATTTTCTCAAAAGGCGTTATTGAAAATATAGACTTGGAAAATAAAAAAATCACAATTACGCATGAAGCCATAGAGGCTTTGTCTTGGCCTGCCATGACGATGCGCTTTACATTTGAAAGCGAGGATTTGATAAAAAATCTAAAAAGTAAAGACAATATAGAGTTTAGTTTTATTCAGCAAGGCAGAATTTCGCTTCTTAAAAGCATAAAAAAGATATGAAAAAGATAAAAACAGCCGCTTTGATTTTATTGTCCAATGTTTTGGTTCTTTTTGCGGCTTGGTACTATTTTTCCGCGCCGCATACGGAGCAAAAACCAAAAGAGCGGCAAATACTTTTTTGGTATGACCCCATGTATCCCAATACCAAATTTGACGCTCCCGGGGCATCTCCTTTCATGGATATGGATTTGGTGCCAAAGTATGCAGATGAAACGCAAACATCAAAAGGCATCAGAATAGACCCTGTACAGACGCAAAATATCGCGCTAAAAACAGGGAAAGCTGTTATTGGAAATCTCATCTTTTCGCGGAGCGTGCCTGCAAATTTGGACTACAACAGCCATGAGAGCGTCATCATACAGCCGCGCGCTGACGGATTTGTAGAAAAAGCGTATAAATTCAGTGTCGGCGAAAGCGTGAAAAAAGGCGATGCGCTGTTTGATGTTACGATACCCGAATGGACGGCGGCGCAAAGCGAATATCTGTTTTCAAGAAATAAAAATATACTGGAACGCTTGCGGCTTTTGGGAATGTCCAAAGAAGATATCCAAACGCTTCAAAAAACGCTGAAAGTTCAAACGAGATTTACGATAAAAGCCCCGATAAGCGGCGTTATCACGGCGTATGAGCTAAAAGAAGGCATGAATTTTTCAAAAGATAAAACAATAGCGCAGATTCAAAGCGTCTCTCCGATATGGGTGAACGCTTTCGCGCCCGAATCCTTATCGCCTTTTATAAATGAAAAAAGCGAATTTAGCATATATATTCCGTCTTTAAAGCAAGAATTCAGCGTCCATGCAGAGATTTTGCCGAGTGTAAATCAAGCCGCGAAAACGCTGAATTTAAGGGCTAAAATAGATAATCAAAACGGCATTTTAAAGTCCGGCATGAGCGCGTATATCAATATAAAAACCAAAAGCGAACCGTCTGTTTTGATACCCTCAAGCGCAGTGATAGACATCGGGGACGAACAGCGCGTGATTACCATTGACGAAGACGGGTCGTTTGTACCAAAACTCATAAAAATACTCGGCGAATCGGACGGATTTACCGCCATAAGCGGTTTGGACGAAAACGAAAGCGTCGTGCAGACGGGAGTATTTTTGATAGATTCGGAAGCAGACATTAAAGGCGCGCTTGAAAAGATGAGAAAAGAGAGTGATTAAATATGCAAAACTGTTTGTTTTTAGGATTTTGGTCTTGTCAAAGTATTAAGGATTAAGTGATGAGCGGATTTTGGGTAATTTTTCCACACAAAAAGAGTTTTAGCCCTCAACTCTATCTCTTTTTTTGGATAAAAATATATTTGACTGCCGTAGTTTGGAAATTTGCCGATTTGGTTTTAGAGGATTTGAATTATGATTGAATTTGTCCAAAGCTTTAATTTTGGGATTAAAAACCATTTTTTTACAATGCAGATAAAAAAGTTAGTGATGATTGAATACATCATTAAAACTTTTATTTTCAAAGTCTGCTCTGCAAAAATTAGTGAAAATATCAAGTCCACCATCAAGGTTCCGCCGATGCAATTTTTCAAGATGACAAATATATCATCAAAATTTTCATTTTTAAAGTTTGGTCAAAAATGATTGAATACATCATCAAAGCTTCTATAAAAAACCGCTTTTTGGTGGTTATGTGTTTGATATTTTTGGGCGTTTTCGGCATTTGGTCAATTAAAAATACCCCTATTGACGCGCTTCCTGATTTGTCAGATACGCAAGTCATCGTGCGTACAAGTTATCCGTCCCAATCTCCGCAGATTGTGGAAGCGCAGATAACCTACCCTCTTTCAACGCTCATGCTCTCCGTCCCCGAAGCAAAAACCGTCAGAGGCTTTTCATCATTTGGAGAGTCTTTTATATATGTTATTTTTGAAGACGGCACGGATTTGTACTGGGCAAGGTCGCGCGTTTTGGAGTACTTAAACCAAGCCAAACTTCCCGCAGGCGTTACTCCGCAAATCGGACCCGACGCCACGGGAACAGGCTGGATATATGAATATATTTTGGTGGATAAAACAAACCGCTATGATTTAGCCGAACTTAGAAGCTTACAGGATTGGTTTTTAAAATTCGAACTCTCAACTGTCCCAAATGTCGCCGAAGTAGCTTCTATAGGCGGCGTTGTTAAAGAGTATCAGATACTGGTCGAACCGCTGAAGTTGGTGCAGTACAATATAATGCTTTCCGATATAAAACAAGCGCTTGGCATGTCAAATCAAGAGATGGGAGGCTCCGTCATAGAGTTGGCGGAAGCCGAATACATGGTGCGTTCAAATGGATATCTAAGCTCTTTGGAGGATTTTAACAATATCGTTTTAAAAACGGACGAAAACGGCGCAAGCGTATATCTTAAAGATGTCGCAAGAGTGTCAGCAGGCGCGCAAATGAGGCGCGGAATCGGCGAATTTAACGGCGAAGGAGAGAGCGCGGGAGGCATTGTGCTTCTCCGTTCGGGCAAAAATGCAAAAGAGACCATAAACGCCGTAAAAGAGAAAATAGAGTCTTTAAAATCAAGTCTGCCCGAAGGCGTAGAAATAGTAACTGTTTACGACAGAAGCGAACTTATAAGTAGAGCAATTGACAATCTAACATCAAAACTTATTGAAGAGTTTATCATCATAGCGCTTGTATGCATGCTGTTTTTATGGCATGTGCGCTCGGCATTTGTAGCTATCATATCGCTGCCGCTCGGAGTTTTTGCTGCGTTTATCATCATGTATTTTCAAGGTATCAACGCAAACATTATGTCTTTGGGCGGAATAGCAATCGCCATAGGAGCTATGGTAGATGCGTCTATCGTCATGGTGGAAAATGTTCACAAAAAGATGGAAAAAGCCCATTTGCCTCTTACTCCAAGCGAACGGTGGAAACTTATATCGCGCTCTTCTATTGAAGTGGGACCGGCTCTGTTTATAAGCTTGCTTATTATAACCTTATCTTTTATTCCCATATTTACGCTTGAAGGCGAAGAGGGACGAATGTTCTCACCGCTGGCGTTTACAAAAACATACTCTATGGCGGCGGCGGCTTTGCTTGCAATTACGGCTATTCCCATTTTCATGGGATATTGGATAAAAGGCAAAATCCCCAAAGAGAGCGAAAATCCATTAAATGTTTTCCTTATCAAAATCTACCGCCCCGCTTTGATTCTTGTACTTAAATATCCGAAAAGAACGATACTTATAGCTTCGCTTGCTTTAAGCACAATAATTGTGCCGATTACAAAAACGGGCGGAGAATTTCTGCCACAAATCAACGAAGGCGACCTGCTTTATATGCCCTCTACTCTTCCTTCCATCTCCTCTGCGGAAGCCGCGAAGCTGCTTCAAAGGAGCGATAAACTCATAAAAACGCTGCCCGAAGTCGAAAGCGTATTCGGCAAGGCAGGACGCGCAGAGAGTGCGACAGACCCCGCGCCCATGTCCATGATAGAGACGGTTATCAAGTTAAAACCGCAAAACCAGTGGCGCGAAGACATGGATATAAATAAAATCATAAAAGAGCTTGACGAGAGAGTACAGTTTCCGGGAGTTGCCAATTTGTGGGTATTTCCGATAAGAAGCCGCATAGATATGCTCTCAACGGGAGTTAAAAGCCCGATAGGCATTAAGGTATCGGGCGGCGACTTGGAAGAGATTGACAAAATCGCGGCGCAGATACAAGACATTAGTAAAAGAGTGGACGGCGTTTCGTCAGCATTAGCTGAAAAATTAACAGGCGGGCGGTATATAGATATCAATATCAAAAGAGAACAGGCAAGTCGATACGCGATGAATATAGACGATATTCAGCTTTTTGTCTCTTCGGCTATCGGCGGCGAAGTAGTCGGACAAACTGTTGAGGGTGCAGCGCGGTATCCAATAAATATACGCTATCCGCAAAACTACAGAAACAGCGCGGAAGCGCTAAAAAAGCTGCCGATATTAACGCCCGCAAGGCAGCAAATCACGCTCGGAGATGTCGCCGATATCAGGATAACTTCGGGCGCGCCGATGTTAAAAAGCGAAAACGCCCGCCCTGCCGTTTGGGTTTACATAGATGCAAGAGGCAAAGATATGGTCTCAGTTGTGGAGGATTTGAAAACGCTAATAAATAAAGAGGTTAAAAGTACGGGAGTCAGTATCTCATACACAGGGCAATTTGAACTTTTGCAAAGAGCAAATGAAAAGTTGAAATTGATGATACCTTTCACGCTCGGCGTCATATTTGTTTTACTTTATATCGCGTTTAAACGGCTTGATGAAACAATGCTGATTATTTTCACGATACCGTTCGCGCTTATCGGAGGTTTTTGGTTTTTATATCTGCAAGGATATAATTTTTCCGTAGCCGCAGGCACGGGATTTATCGCGTTGGCAGGACTTGCGGCTGAGTTTGGAGTAATCATGCTTATATATTTGAAACAAGCTGTTGAAAACAGTTTAACAGATACGGCAAACGAAAAAGAGTTGGACGAAGCTTTATATCAAGGAGCGGTTTTGAGAGTACGCCCGAAAGCCATGACCGTTACCGTTATCATAGCGGGACTTTTGCCGATTTTATTAGGACGGGGTGCGGGTTCGGAAGTTATGAGCACGATAGCCGCGCCGATGATAGGAGGCATGATAACAGCTCCGCTTTTATCCATGTTTATCATACCCGCCGCGTATAAGCTTTTAAAACAGACTGAAAAATATGGCAAAAATCTAAAATAGTTAATTTATTTTAGTATAATTTATCTGATATTTTAAGGAAGATTCATGAAAATATTGATAGTAGAAGACGAGATAAAACTCGGTAACTATTTAAAGCAGGGCTTAACGGAAGCGGGTTTTGTTGTAGATACGGCTGCGGACGGATTGGACGGACAGCATTTGGCGCTTACGGAAAAATACGATTTGATAATTTTAGATATCATGCTGCCGTTTGTTGATGGATTGCAACTTATACGAATAATACGGGAAGAAAACATTTCCACTCCTATTTTGCTTCTCAGCGCTTTGGATAAAACGCAGGATAAAGTAAAGGGATTGGACACGGGAGCGGACGATTATCTCGCCAAACCTTTTGATTTTGCCGAACTTTTGGCAAGAGTGCGAAGCCTGCTTAGACGCAAAAGCAAAGATATAAAACCGACATGCGTTGAGATAGGCGGTTTGTCTGTGGATTTGATAAAAAGAGTCGTAAGCAGGAATGGAAAAAAGATAGATTTGACAAATAAAGAGTTTTTACTGCTTGAATTTTTACTTTCGTACGAAGGCGAAGTTGTTACAAGATCGCTTATAGCCTCAAATGTGTGGGATATCAACTTTGACAGCGACAGAAATGTGATTGACACTATGATAAAAAGACTTAGAAGCAAGATAGACAATGATTTTGACAAAAAACTCATACACACTGTGCGCGGCATAGGGTATATTTTGGAATTAAGATGAAAATCAAAACCTTGCTGCGGTTTTTAAATCCCAAATCGCTGATTTTGCGGTTGATGGCTGCGGTAAGTTTTGCTACCGTTTTGATTTTTTTATGTTTCGGGCTTTACATGGAGCATACGGTCAAAATCCACTTTGAAGAGATGGACATGTACGAGTTAAATCTCGTCCTAAACTCCGTAAAAAGCGATTTAGGCAAAACAAACGGCGCATATATGCTGCAATCCTCATTTACTCCCATACTTTCAGCCCACCCGAATGTTTTTATCTGCATAGAAGACAAAGACGGCAATATAGTTTATATGTCTAAAAATGACGGCGGCGCTCTGCCTGCACTCATCGCAAAAAACAGATTTTTGCAAAATGAAAAAATTTACATATTAAATGAGGGCGAAAATTACTACCGCATGCTTTCATCTGCTGCGGGCGAAAATACGGCGAAAATAACGGTCGGCATGGATATAAATTTTCACCAGCATTACATTCATCATTTCAGGGCAAGCTTATGGTTTGCAACGCTTATAGCGTGCTTTATTGCCGTTATCACCTCTTTTCTTGTTATATATTTTGGCTTTAAAGCAGTAAAAAACATCAGCAAAAAAATCCAAGAAATTACAACAGAACGGCTAAATACAAGACTTGACGATAAACGCGCGCCTGTTGAGTTTAAAAGTCTGATACTCTCTTTCAATAAAATGATAGAAAATATTGAAGATGTTTTTGAAAGGCAGTCAAACTTTTCGGCTGACATCGCCCATGAGCTCCGCACGCCTATAAGCAGCCTTTTGACGCAAATACAAATCACGCTAAATCACGCAAGAGACGCCGACGAATACAAAGAGACACTCTACTCCAATCTTGAAGAGCTTGAAAAAATGTCAAAAATGGTAAACGATATGCTCTTTTTGTCCTCATGCGAACAGCAGGCTATTTTAAAAGACGAAGTTGATTTGGGAGAGGAGATTTTCAAAACCGTTGAATATTTCGGCGTGCTGGCGGAAGAGAAAAATCTCACGATAAGCGTACAGGGCAGCGCTTTCAAAATCATCGGCAACAAAGAGATGATAAGGCGCGCGGCGGCTAATCTCATCTCAAACGCCATATATTACGCCAAAGAAAACAGCGTAATATCAATAACGATTTTGGCGGACGAAAAGAGCCTGCAAATCTCCAACGAAACTCAAAGCCATGTTTGCAAAGAAAACATAGAGAGGCTTTTTGACCGATTTTACAGAGTTCAAAACGACAGAAACAAAAAAAGCGGCGGGAGCGGCATAGGGCTTGCAATAGTCAAATCCATAGTAAAAGTCCACAACGGCGAAATCCACGCTTCTTATAATGATGGGGTTATAACATTTAAAATAGAGTTTTAGAACTGTTGAAAAAACCAGGTTTCTATTTTTGTTTATTGTTACCGCGTTTAAAGTGAAATTTCAGTTTTAAAACGCCACTGCCTTAATTTTAGACATTATTATCATATTTAAAGTGGAGGTAAGCAATACAAATCGGGCAATCTCATTGCTTACCGATTTTAGACATTATCATGTTTAAAGCGGGGCAGGCAGATTTTGCTACTCCGTATTTATCGCTATTTTATTAAAATATTTATCACTTTGCAAAAGTATCATAATTATTGCTTTCCCGCATCCGCGTGGACAGCAATCCGTGAAACAGAGCATAATTCCCAATAAATGGCACTTATATAGAGGCGTGGCAACTTAGGAACAAGAAAACATATTTCGTTATTCCCGCAAGAACAAGGGTGCATTCTTTTTTTTATTGCAAATTTTTATTTCTGTCATTGCGAGCGAAGCGAAGCAATCTGGAAAAACATTCCTCCATCATACAAATTTCATATCTTCGTCATTGCGAGCCGTTAAAAACGGCGCAGCAATCCAACTCCTCCTCCGTCATTGCGAGCCGCTTGCGGCGTAGCAATCCAGAAAAACACACAAGTTAATTGCATTCCATGCACATGCATCATTTTTTATCATTGCGAGGAGTGCAAGCTTGTGCGGCAGGACGAAGCAATCTGCAAAAAAGCTCTCTTTTCACCATTGCGAATAGCCTTTTATATCTTTATTTTTTAATTTCAAAATAGCAGCCTCTGTCATTGCGAGCTTGCGAAGCAATCCATAATTTACAATAACAAAAAAGTGTCATTATATAGATAATTGTTTTTGTTTAAACTGTGAATTGCTTCGTCATACTGCGTATTCCTCGCAATGACGGAGAGAGAGGGGAGCTGTTGCACTCTCATAATGATAAAATGGGCGTTTCTTTGATTATGGATTGCCACGCCGCAAGCGGCTCGCAATGACGGATTTAATTGACAATGACAACCATTTTTGTCATTGCGAGGAGTGCAAACTTACGCGACAGGACGAAGCAATCAAAAAAAGTAAAGTAATCCAAATTAGACAAGATATGAAATGTTTCAAAAATAGTTATCCAAATTTATTGCAAAGCACAGATTGCCACGCTGACTTTGTCAGCTCGCAATGACGGAAGAGGACGGATTGCTTCATTGTTATATTATTTGTAATAACAGAAAAATTTGTTTTACATCAACCTATGACAAAAATATATGCGCTTCTTTTTGTCATTGCGAGCCGCTTGCAGCGCAGCAATCCAGATTTTTTCATTACCGTGTCTTTATTCCTGTTACTTTACAATCCCATCTGTTATTTCCATGGAAACAGAAATCTCTCTGTCATTGTAAACTGACAAAGCGGCGCGGCAATCAAAAAACACACAAGTTAATTGCGTTCCATGCACATGCGCTTTTTTTATCATTGCGAGAAAGGAGTGTAACGACTGACGAAGCAATCCATTCTTTTCATTATACAAGCCCCCTCTATCCTTTGCTATTACGAACCAACGAAAACGGGAATCTCTCTCCGTCATTGCAAGGAGTGCAAGCGAAGCGAAGCAGGACGAAGTAATCCAGAATTAAAACAACAGAACAATGAAAATCCAAAAATATATATTATAAACTCCAAATTTAATTTATTTTATATTTTTTGATCATAATATTCTATCTGAATTGCTTCGCCGTGCTTGGCGCTCCTCGCAATGACAAAGAATGTTTTTTTAAGCTGCTTTTCTTGCTGTGCAAACCAACAGTTGCAATGACAGAAATTATTTATCTTGTTTGATGGTTTTAGATTGCTGCACCGACTTCGTCAGCTCACATTTGAATTTGCCGACAAATTTGTATTCATTTTTACTCCTTCCTGGTTAATATAATTCCAAAAATTGTGACGGCGTTACAATTTTGGGATTGCTGATGCCGGCTTCCAAGAAATCTTTATCGCCCGTAATGATAATATCAATTTTGTGAAAAATAGCAGCGCGAAGTATAGGGCGGTCATTTTTGTCGCGGATTTTCTGTTCGCTTTCATATTCGCTTACAGGTGTCGGCACAAACTCAATAGACATAGATATTTCCGAAACAAATTTTTCAAAAACTTTGCGTTTGTGGGCGAATTTAACATCAATAACTTTTTTAAATTCTTGTATAGAGTATTCGCAAATAACCGCATTATACGGGGATATAACGGCTTTTGCAAATGCAATAGCTGGAACACTGTTTGGAAACAGTGCTGCAGATATTAAAATATTAGTGTCAAGTAAACACTTCATTTTTTATTTTCTTCGCGTATTTGCATAACAATATTGATTACATCATCATCAGAATAAATTCCTGCTTTTTCAGCCTCTCCATCCATCTCTTTTTGAAATATCTTCATAGCATAAACAGTGGAATTCATTAGAATAACTTTTTCGCCTTGACGAATAAATATTACTCTATCGCCTTCGCCTACACCTATTGCTTTACGGATTTCTTTCGGTAAAGTTACTTGACCTTTGGACATAACTTTTGCACTGTCAGTAGTTAGCATAAATAATCTCCTTTTTTCCTACTTTTCCTACTAATTGTACTGATTTTGTGTAAAAAAGTCAATATAAGTGTAATTTTTGAATATCCTAAAATACGAGTTAAAGATTATTGCTTAAAAAATATTATCTCATTTTTCTTTATCTTTGGAGAAATACAATGACAAAGAAAAACAAAGATCTATACGGCTTTTTAAAAAATAAACTTGATTTTATCAAGTCATTTTTTACTACGGTATTGATTTCCCTTTTTGGTTTAGTGGGATTTGAGACAGCTAACTTCACTAAAAACAGCGTTTTAATGAATATTTTGAGTATTCTTGCTATAATGCTTTTGCTTGTAACTTTTATCATTTTGGTACTTGAAATATCTAAAACTTTCAAAACTATGAAAGGACTACTTTTATGATGTATTTTGTTGTTATAGCTCTTTTGGCTATTGGCTGTCTGATGGCTTTTGCAGCACATAAAATTCTTGCTATCTAAAATGATACAAGCATTTATAATTTTATCTCTTGCCGTTGTAATTGGCTATATCTTGGCTACCAGATAGTTAAAGCTTAATAGAACGCATAAAATAACACACTTGGAGGACTTGTAAAATGACTGTATTTGCAATGATATTTGCGGTAGTCGCTGTTCTTGGCACTTGTTATTATATAATTCACATGATTGCTGTTGCTAAATAAATTAACCGCGCCTTTGTATTTATAAACGCTTGGTGCGGGCTTGAAAGATGATAGAATAGGCAGATAAAGCCCGTTGGCTCCCGCGCACAAGCAGACAAGCGATAGCGCGTCAGGACAGAATTGAAAAAGTAGAAAGGGAGTTTGAAAATATTTCTTAACTCTATATAGCTTGCAATCGTTCAAAAACCGCTCTAAAATCAACAAATGATATGTAAGTAATACCATTAAGATTAATTCAATCCCCCCCAGTTACCAAACAAAAATCACTTAAACTTAAATAATTTCAAAAATTTCTTAAAATTGTGCAGATTAATTGTTGGGAGCTTTGAGAGCTGTTTCATACCACAGGAAAAATACAGCTGAAAAAGATGTAACTTGGTCGCAAAATTATAAAACTACATGTAAAAGAAGAGGCATCTTGCTCGTTTATGCGAAAATGCCTCTGATATCTATTTTAATAGCGGTTTCAGTTTTTCATAGTTATCGCAACCAAGTTCTATTTCAAGGTCGCATGATTTTTTGTAAAGCTGTAAAGCTGTTTTCTTATTTTTTTGTACGCCTTTGCCTGTATCGTACAATAAAGCCAGATTGTTGCATGAGTGCCCGTCGTTATTGTTGCAGCCGTCTTGATACAGCCTTACCGCCTGCGCGTAATCTTGCTTAACGCCGTTTCCATCTTCATACAATATTGCAAGATTGTAGCAAGCATCAGTGTAATCATTATCGCAGGCTTTTTTATAGAGTTTTGCCGCTTCTGTGAAATTTTGCTCTATCTCGTCTCCAAAATCATACATCGCTCCAAGATAAAAGCAAGCTTTCATATTTTTGCTGTTGCAGCTCTTTCCATAAAGCTTCGCAGTTTCTGCAAAGTCGCCCTTCTCATAAGCTTCTTCAGCTTTGTCAAAATCATCAGCAAATGAAAATGCGCAAAGCATAGACAACGCTGTTAATATTTTAAATAAAATTTTCATGTTTAACCTTTTTATAAAATTACGGAATTATACTAATCAAATGCTTATCTTATACTTTATTAAGTAACGGTATTTCCGAGAATTTCGTCATGAAAAATACCTGTATTAGGTTTATTTTAAATTTATTATTAATAATTATTTTTACTATTAATAATATGTATTGATGTGCTTCCATCGACAGCTCTATTTGTCATTCGCATAGCAGAACGATGGCTTTTTTAAATTAGATTGCTTCCTGCTTCGCAAGCTCGTAATGACGGAAAAAGTTGTTATTTCCGTGGTATAAACAAAGTGCATGCGCCCATCTTTATTATTCCTGAACGACAGGAGATTACGAAGTAAAAGCATTCAGTGATGGCAGGCGGAAATCCATTCTCTTCTCCGTCATTGCAAGGAGTGCGAGCGAAGCAATCCAGAAAAACAAAACAGTCCAAAATACATAAATAAAAGATAGTTTCATTTATTATTAGTTGCAGAGTATAGATTGCCGCGCTTTGCTCGCAATGACGGATTTAATTAACAATGACAACCATTTTTGTCATCGCGAGGAGTACGAAGCAATCCAAAAAAATCAACACAATAATTCAAAAATATAAATTACCAGCTACAGGTTATTATCATAATATATTACTCCG
>JAISNU010000071.1 GCA_031276075.1 Campylobacteraceae bacterium | reverse complement strand
TTGACTGATGAATTTAGAAATGAATATGGCGGTAATGAAAATATAGATAAATGTTCCGATGCTTATAAGTATGGTAAATATGCAGGTGATATTGCTGGTATGATAGTAGGCGGGCGTTTTATAAATAATATTAGAAAAGGTAAAGAAATTATGATAGGAGGTACACGCATTGCGCCATTAGGTAATGCTGGCGCTAATAAATGGTATGGGCAAATTCCACATTATCATTCTCGTAAAATAGATCATCTGACAGGACAAACAAGGGCAGGACAAGGTATAGGCAGACATCGTCCATGGGAAACAAAATCAACAGATACTGGTTTTAAGGATAGATTTTAATGAGGCCACCATTAATTGCAAATGAAAATGGGGATTTCACATTTTTCGCAAGTATTGAAGCAATGAAAGGATACATAGAAGCTATCGATGTTAAAAACAATGAATATGAATTTTTTGATGCCGAAGGAAACGAAATTGTCTGCAAATTAACAAAAAAGCAGAAATCAAACCAAAAAATTTTTTTCGGTTTGATTTCAGTTGTTGATTGCGAGAGGGTACATTTTGAATTAAATGGTAAAAACAATGCTAAAAAACTTAAAAATGCTTTATTACATTTTAATAATAGATATATAAAAATAAACATTAATCCTTCTTGGAATATCGAGCAAATTATAAATACTTTGGTTAATTCTAGTAAAGTTGATTATATATGTTAGTAAAACTGACCAAGTTTGGTTATAGAGACTATGACAGCAATACAGGCAGATGGATAACAAAAGATCCTATTGACTTTGAAGGAGGAGACAGTAATCTTTATGGGTATGTACTTAATGATCCGGTGAATGGGGTGGATCCATGGGGGTTGGCAAATGAAAATTGGATACCCAAAACACCATCACTTTCATACCCGCTTAACCCTATTTTACATCATGCTTCTAATTCTTATAACTTTAATAATTACTATAGTATAGCTGCTCATGGTGGATATGGTATGTTAATTGGAGGAGATATAAATCAGGCTGCAGAAAATGCAAAAAAATCAGGTAAAAAAGGTATTATATTGTTGGCTTGCGAGCAAGGGGAAGAAAATAGTGGTAATTCAACTAGTAGTGCGCAAGACCTTGCAAATAAATCAAGACTTCCTGTTATATATAATACGGGCTTTATTAATCCACTACTAAGCTCTCCTGGCGGATTTCCTTCAGTGGCGCCATTTAATAGTATTGGTAAAGGAGTTTGGAGAGCAGCTCATCCGAAATGAAACTAAAAATATTTTATATAATTTTAATACTATTTCTTGTAGTAATATTTTTTCTTTTGTTTGGTTTGCCATATTTTTTTTGTTGTAGCGGAAGCTATAAACTATCAAAGTCCGAACAAAAATATATGATAGAACAAGCAATACAAGGAAATGATACAGCCATGATGAAATTAAGAGACCATTATCTTAGCGATAAAACAAAAGGAATGTATATGTTTTATTGGCATAAATTTTATGAGACAAAATATTCTCTTTCGTACGATGAATATAAACAGTTATCAGAATATGCAAAAAATGGAAATGAAACAGCAAAAGAAAGGTTGAAATGGCACAATAATATTCCTCAGCACAAACAGGAAGTAATATATGATTATTTTGATAAAGATGCGGAAGCAATGCAAAACTTCCTCAACGACTGCTCTTATGACAGCTTTTGCAACAGCTCTGATATTTATGAACATTACAGTCAAAAAGCTAAAAACACAAATGAGAATAAAACACAATGAGTTTACCAATTTCTCTCTGCTCTTATAATATAATAAGAATAGAGAGTTGATTAAACTAACTTATCCAAACAGTGAAAAGATAGAGTATATTTAGGTTTATTTATTTTAATGATATTCTTTTTGTTATTATCAAATATAGATTGCCGCGCCAATTTCATTGGCTCGCAATAACAGACTTACAAGATAATGATATCAATTTCCGTCATTGTAAAGACTATGAGCGAAGCAACCCATGCTGCTCTGTCATTGCGCTGCAAGTTTGCAAAGCAGGAAGCAATCCACAAATATGAATAAAAAAGATTATTTCATATATTTTAATGACGCTTTTTTTATTATTATGAAGTATAGATTGCCACGCCGCAAGCGGCTCGCATGACGAGAATGGGGTTGCATAATAAAGGTATGGATTGTTTCGCCAATTTCGTCAGCTTGTAATGACGATAGGGAATACAAAAATGGCATAAAAGAACATGAGAATAATAACCTTCCGTCATTCCCGCAACCAAACGACAAGTTTACGAAGTAAGCGTATATCGTAAGGGAAGGCGGGAATCCAAACCAATAACAAGGTAAATTTGTCATTGCGAGTTTGCGAAACACGACGAAGCAATCTGGAAAAATAAAAAAATCAACCAAATAATAAAAATCCAAATGCTTAAAAATATATAAATTATCAACTCCAAATTTAAATTATTTTATGTTTTTATATTAGTGATATTTTGACACATATACCGCTTTATATATCTGGATTGCTTCGTCATTGCACTCCTCGCAATGACAAAAAGGGACTTGTATAACAAAAGATATGGATTGCCGCAGCACTTCATGCCTCGCAATAACGGAAAAATTGTCATTAGCACAACTCACATGAAGCACATGCATCTTATTTCGTCATTGCGAGCAAAGCGCGGCAATTCATATTAATAACAAAAATATTATTGTTATAGAGAACAAACGGTTACTTTTTTGATTTGTAGTCTATAGATTACTTCGTAATGCTTCGCATTCCTTGCAATGACGGAATAGAATTTTATTGCTTACAATAAAGAGAGAATGAATTATCGCAATATGACAGAAAAAATTGTCATTGCGAGGAGTGCGAAGCGCGACGAAGCAATCCAAACCAGCTTTTTTGTTTCCACTCATAAATGCTCATCTCAGTCATTGCGAGCCAATGAAATTGGCGTGGCAATCCACACTTTGCAATAATGAAATGGTTGTCATTTAGAAAAATGAATAGCTGCTTTTGTTCATAAATTATGGATTGCTTTTATGTTATTTTCTGGATTGCTTCGTCATACTGCGTATTCCTCGCAATGACAGAGGGAGTGTTTTTGAATTAATATAATGCATGGTTTATTCGCATGGCAGAAAGAGGATTTTTATGGATTGCCATAACATTTCGTGTCTTGCCATGAGGAAATTATTGTTTTATGATAAATTTCACGCAATGATATCTCCTCTGTCATTGCGAGGAAGTGTAAGCGAAGCGCAGCAGGACAAAGTAATCTAAATAAGACACTTGCATCTTTATTGTTTAAATTAAGGATTGAAATTGAAATTCACAATTTTAAATACATGAAATATGTTCATACTACTGGATTGCCGCGCAACGCTTGCAATTACGGAATATGTTTTTTATTTTTTTGGATTGCCGCCTTCGCGGAAATGACGGATTTACAGGATAATAATACCAGTTTCCGTCATTGCGAGGAGTGCGAGCAAAGCGAAGCAGGACGAAGCAATCCAGAAAATAACATAAAACAATTTAGACATGAATATAAAAAGGTGGTTTTGTTTATTTTAATGACACTCTTTTTATTATTATGAAATATGGATTGCTACGCCGTTTTCAACGCCTTGCAATGACGGAAAATAGTAGATTGCTTTGTTCTGCTTCGCAAATTTGTACTCCTCTAATAACTGAGGGGCGCATGTGTCGCGATAATGACTTAACGGAAAAAAGGAGTGTGGATTGCCACGCAACGCTTCCAATAACGAAGTGATGACTTTCTTTAATATGGATTGCTATGTGACAAAAAATATATATACCCCTATTTTCGCTTGCACAGAGTACGCCTCGCTGATTTATGCGAAAATCCATGAAGCAGTTTTACATATACTTTTTCAAAACTTCGGGTATTTTCACACTGCCGTCTTTTTGCTGATAGTTTTCCATAATAGCAATAAGCGTTCTTCCGACAGCTAAAGATGAGCCGTTAAGCGTGTGCGCAAGGATATTTTTCTTGCCGCTTTTGTAGCGGATTTTGGCGCGGCGCGCTTGAAAATCTCTGGTATTTGAAACGGAACTTATCTCTCTATATCTATTTTGTCCGGGAAACCACACTTCCAAATCCACCGTTTTTGCCGCGCTAAAACCCAAATCACCGCCGCAAAGCAAAATATGTCTGTGCGCCAATCCAAGAGATGTCAGCAAATCCGAAGCGCAGGCAAGCATTTCATCAAACACTTTATCGCTCTGTTGTTGTGCCGTGATGGAGACAAGCTCTACTTTGTCAAATTGATGCTGCCTTATCATACCTCTCGTGTCGCGCCCTGCACTTCCGGCTTCTTTTCTAAAACAAGCGCTATAACTCGTGAGTTTTATGGGCAAATCCTCTTCGTTTAATATCTCGTCTCTAAACAGATTTGTTACAGGAACTTCCGATGTTGGAACAAGAAACAGCTCTTCGCCGTCTATTTTGAACAAATCCTCTTCAAATTTTGGCAATTGCCCCGTCCCAAAAAGCGATTCTCTATTTACGATATACGGGACATTGACCTCTTTAAAACCGCGATTCGCATTAAAATCCAACATATAGTTTATCAAGGCTCTTTCAAGTTTCGCGCCGTCATTTTTCAAAACGCTAAATCTGCTTTTGGCAAGCTTCACGCCTCTTTCAAAATCTATCCAGCTTGGCTCCAACTCAAAATGTTCTTTTGGCGTAAAGTCAAATGAAGGGGCGTCAAGTACGGTTTTTAGGACTATATTGTCGTTTTCATCCGCGCCTTCGGGCACATCGCTATCGGGGATATTCGGTATTATGGCGGCGATAGCGGCTAAATCGCTCTCCAAATTTTTCACTTCCTCATTAGCTGCGAACAACGCTTCTTTGTTTATGTTTAGTTTTGCCTTTAATTCGCTTGTATCTTTGCCCTCTTTCATAAGTACGCCAAAGAGCCTGCTGTCGGCGTTTTGCTCTGTCTGCAATGCTTCCAAAAACTGCCTTTTGGCTTTCATCGCAAGCGATATATTTTTTAATTTTTCAAGCAGTTTATAATCTACATGTTTTTTTTGCAAAGCCTTAAATACGCTGTCAAAATCGCTCTGCAAAAGCTTCAAATCAACCATTTTTCCCTCTTTTACCTGTAAATTCCAACTAATTCGCGCACTTTTTCTATCATCGGCAAAGCAATCTCCCTTGCCCTGCGCGCCCCGTCTCTTAATATATCTATGATTTCGTCTCTGTGATTGTCATAATAAGCTCTTTTTTCTCTGTGAACGGCAAAATAGTCCCAAATAAGCTCTTTTAGATAAGCTTTAAAATGACCGTGTCCCTCACCGCCCTTTTTGTAGCGTTCGGCTAATTCATCTTGCGCGTTTTTGTCTAAAAAAAGTTTCGCCAGCGCGAAAACATTGCATGTGTACGGGTCTTTTGGCTCTTCCATCGGCGTTGAATCAGTTACGATTTTGCCGACTCTGTTTTTAAGCTCTTTTTCGCTCAAAAATATATCTATGGTATTGCCGTAGCTTTTGCTCATCTTTGCGCCGTCAATGCCCGGAATCAAAGCTATATCTTCCTCTGTCTTGGCTTCTGGAACGGTAAAAATATCTCCATGTTCGTTATTGAATTTTATCGCTATATCGCGCGTAATTTCCACATGCTGGATCTGGTCTTTGCCAACGGGAACTCTATTTGCGCTATAAAGCAAAATATCCGCCGCCATTAGAACAGGATATGAAAAAAGCGCGTGGTTGGGCAAAATACCTTTGGCAATTTTATCCTTGTAGCCATGAGCTCTTTCCAGTAATCCCATGGGAGTATAAGCGGAGAGTATCCAATAAAGCTCTATTACCTCTTTAACATCAGACTGCACCCAAAATATCGTTTTATCAGGCTCTACACCCAAAGAGAGCAGCGTCGCGGCGGCGTCAAGAGTATTGTTTCTCAAAACTTCCGCATCTTTTAAAGTCGTTAATGCATGCAAATTCGGGATAAACAAAAAAAGCTCGTCGCTCTTTTGCAAATCCAGCATCTGCTTTATCGCGCCGAAATAGTTGCCTATATGCAGCGCGCCTGAGGGTTGAATGCCTGTTAACGTTCTCATAAAAATTCCTAATATTTTAATAGTATCAAAGGCGAATTTTTGCCTGAAAATTATTTTACGATTTCTGCGTTAAGACAATTTTGAGCGAAATTTCTCGTCATCCGTTCATGCCGCCAGCCGCTGTTTTGAGCGCAAATAGCTTGAAGTTCTATCGCCTCTGCGCCGTTCAGCTTAAAATACTCTACGCTAAGTATTTTGGCATTATACTTTTCAACAATGGGAGGCAGATGTTTCAAATCCCCAACTACCGTACCAACTATCCTGTCGCGAAACAAAAATACAACAGCTATTAAAATGATACAAAAAACAATGAGTTTCATCATGCCTCCTTCGTTAAAACATCATCTTGTTATTATATCAAAATAAACTAAAAGCTTTTCAGTATATTTTCCAATGTTCGTTTTGCCTGCCCTCTTTCCATAAGATCGTGCCATCGCTGATTGCTTCTCGTTTGCAGACATTTAAAGCAAGAACTGTTTTCATCGCAAGAACTATGACACAGTTGGAGTATGAAGCAGCGCAGGCAGTTAATGCCACAAATTCAAACAGCGCGAATGGAAACACAGTAAACGGTGCTTTAGAGACGGCAAAAAACGCAATGGAAGCGGCACCAAGCGCAGTTACAAGCGCTAAGGACGGCACTTTTAACGCAACGGCGTTTGTAACAAACAACGCCAAAACGGTTAGAAATTTAGCAATAATAGCAGGTATCGCGGTTATTGGCTATTACGCGTTAAACATTGTCGCAACTACTAAGAGTAATATTAAGACTATAAAAGCATAAATTTATGCTATAATGCGTCAATTTGCTTAGGAGTGTAAATTATGGAAGATTTAAGTTATTTTATAACATTTTTTCTTGCATGCGCTTTATTTGCAATAGTAGAACGCATATTTAAAACAAAAATACTAAAAAAATAAGTGCGGCATATGCACTTGCATGTAAACCGCCCTATTCTCTTATAAAATTCAAATCTTAAAAAATAAAATTTATATATGCCATTTCTATCCGCTGTCTAAAACGCAGAGCAATGAAAACCGCTCTCCATTTTAAACTCACCACCACCCCTCTTTAAATTTTTAATATTTTTAATCGTACTCTTTTGGAATTATATATGTTCTGCCGTCCATATTAAAAGCGATAGAATTTATATTTTTATAAATACTTGAAAAATTGGGATTGAAATATATATTTTCATTTTCATATATA